>JACCXJ010000115.1 GCA_013697045.1 Gammaproteobacteria bacterium
ACGCACGAGGGCGGTGTTAACGCCGTCGCCTTCAGCCCCGACGGGCGGTATCTCGCGACCACCGGAAGCGGGGGCGGCGGGACGACCGCCCGGTTCGTCGAGACCCCGACCGGCGAGGAGCTTATCCGGGTCACGCACGAGTGGTATGTTCACGCCCTCGCCTTCAGCCCCGACGGCCGGTATCTCGCCACCGGAAGCGGGGACCGCACCGCCCGGGTCGTCGAGACCACGACCGGCAAGGAGCTCCTCCGGGTCACGCACGAATTGCACGAATACGCTGTTGTCGCCCTCGCCTTCAGCCCCGACGGCCGGTATCTGGCGACCGGAAGCGGAGGGGGGTTCCCCAAGCACGGCATCGCCCGGGTCGTCGTGACCTCGACCGGGAAGGAGCTTATCCGGATCACGCACGAGGACAGAGTTGACGCGGTCGCCCTCGGCCCCGACGGCCGGTATCTGGCGACCGGAAGCGAGGACAAGACCGCCCGGGTCGTCGAGACCACGACCGGCAAGGAGCATATCCGGGTCACGTACGAATACCCTGTTTACGCCCTCGCCTTCAGCCCCGACGGCCGGTACCTCGCGACCGGAAGCGTGAACGACAACCGGGTCGTCGAGACCACGACCGGCGAGGAGCTTATCCGGGTCACGCACGAGGACAGTGTTCACGCGGTCGCCTTCAGCCCCGACGGCCGGTATCTGGCGACCGGAAGCGGAGGGGGGTTCGCCAAGCACGGCGGCATAACCCGGGTCGTCGAGACCACGACCGGCGAGGAGCATATCCGGGTCACGCACGAGGGCGGTGTTGGCGCCCTCGCTTTCAGCCCCGATGGGCGGTATCTCGCGACCGGAGGCAAGGACAAGACCGTCCGGGTCGTTGAGACCACGACCGGCAAGGAGATCATCCGCCTTCCGCACGAGGACGATGTACGCGCCGTCGCCTTCAGCCTCGATGGGGGTGTCCTGTACACCGGGACGGTGAAGGAGAAAGTCGCGACGCTGCTGCGCCACCTCCTCCGCGCCGAGGACCTCATCGCTGCGACCTGTGCCCGCCTGACGCGGAACCTGACGGCCGAGGAGTGGAAGCAATACCTCGGCGATACCCCCTATCGCATGACCTGCCTCGACCTGCCGGGCCCCGACGACGCCCCGCAAGCGTCGGCCCTCCAGCCCCCGCCGGGCGCCGGCAAGGCGCCATCAGCAGAGCCGGCCTCGACTCCGACCAAAGCGCCGGGGCCAGCGGTTACCGCTCCCCCAGCCATACAACCCCAGCCCGAGCAACCCACGGCGCCCGCGCCGGTGCAGTAAGGCGCCCGTCAAGCCCGTGGACGCCCGCTCCCATCGGGCCTGCGCCAGTGCAACCGGTGTCCCCTGTTCCGCCGGCGTCGGGAAATCGGAAAGAGCCTGTTACGAGCCCTGTGGATCCTTGACACGGGCCAGGCCGAGCCGCTCGTGCCGTTCTGCCCGGACCTCCGGGCGGCTCGCCCACTCCCTCGTGAGCGCCATGGTGTACCGACCGGTTTTCCCTTAACATGCCGACGCGACCAGTCGGGGAGGTGAAGGTCCGGTGGTCGGGTAAGCACATGCGGTACATAACCCCCACAGCGAGGTAACTGTTATGCCATTGAGAATCGCGACCCTATTCCTTGCACTCTTCCTCATGGGATGCGACAAGAAGGAAGAACCGAGCGCCCAGACCTGCGGCGGCATCGCCGCTGTGCAATGTCCGGAGGGTAAGACCTGCGTCGATGACCCGGCCGACACCTGTGATCCCAACAAGGGCGGCGCCGACTGCCCGGGGATCTGCAAGTAGGCTATACCGCGCGGGGTCTCAGATCCCGCTTTTTGAACCCCGCTCTTCGATCCCCTCACCCTGGCCTTTCCCGGAGGGAGAAGGGGGCCCGGTGGCCGGGCGAGCCCATGCGATACGTAACCCCACAGCGAGGTAACTGTTATGCCATTGAGAATCGCGACCCTATTCCTTGCGCTCTTCCTCATGGGATGCGGCGACAAGAAGGAAGTGACCGGCGCGGCCTGCGGCGGCGTCACCGCTACGCAATGCCCGGCGGGTCAGCACTGCGTAGATGACCCGAAGGACACCTGTGATCCCAATACCTATGGCCAAGACAAGGCCGGCGCCGACTGCCCGAGGATCTGCGCAAGCGGTTGATCGCCCCGACCCGTATAGCCATGGTGCGGGGCGCGGCGGGCGGGTGTCATTCCGCCCGCTGCCATTTACCCATCGTCACCCGGTCGAGCCCGGCGTAATCCAGGATCGTGGCACGGGCACGGAAGCCCGCCGCGCCGAGCATCGTCCACACCGGCTGTTTCTGATCGGCACCGTGCTCCAGCGCGAGCCATCCGCCATCGCGCAGGTGTCGCGGTGCGCCGGCAATGACGGTGCGCAGGGCCTCGAGACCGTCATCGCCTCCGGACAAGGCGACGCGCGGCTCGTGGCAGAGGCCGGCCCTCCCCAGCTCGGCGTCCGGGACATAAGGCGGATTGGACGCGATGAGATCGAAGCGCGTGCCGCGGACCGGCCGGTACCAATCCCCTTCCACGAACACGATATCGCGAAGCCCGAGGCGCTCCGCGTTGCGCCTCGCGATCGCGAGCGCCGGGGCGGAAACGTCGGTGGCCGTGAGCCGGCATTCCGCCGATCCCCGGCGGATCGCGAGGGCGATGGCCCCCGATCCGGTGCCGAGGTCCAGGACCTTGCGGAGGTCATGGGCCCCAATGAGCTCGAGCGCCGCCTCGACCAAATGCTCGGTCTCGGGGCGCGGCACCAGCGTGTGCTCATCGACCTGTAGCGGCATCGACCAGAACTCGCGCCGGCCGACGAGATAGGCGACCGGGATGCCCCGCGCGCGTCCCGCGACCAGATCGAGGTAACGCCGCACCTCTGCCGCCGCGACCGGATGGTCCGCCCGGGTGACGAGCTGTACCCGCCCGACACCGAGGACGTGGCCGAGCAATACCTCGGCGTCCAGGCGCGCGCTGTCCGGATCCGACAGGAGGGCCTCGGCGTGGCGGATGAGCCCGGCTATCGTCGCTGCCGGCCCGGTGCCCTCGTTTCTCGGGACGGCGGCGGCCCTCAATTGCCCACCGCGGCCATGAGATCGGCCTGGTGCTCGCTCATGAGCGGTTCGATCACGTGGTCGAGCTCCCCGAGCATGATCGCTTCGAGCTTGTAGACGGTCAGGTTGATGCGATGATCGGTGACGCGCGTCTGCGGGAAGTTATAGGTGCGGATGCGCTCCGAACGATCCCCGCTCCCCACCAGATTGCGGCGGCTCTCCGCCTGTTTCTCGCGCTGGCGCTCGCGCTCCGCCGACACCAGCCTGGCCTTGAGGAGGCTCATAGCCCGCGAGCGGTTCTTGTGCTGGGAGCGCTCGTCCTGGCACTCCACCACGAGCCCGCTCGGGAGGTGGGTGATACGGATTGCGGAATCGGTCTTGTTGACGTGCTGACCGCCGGCCCCCGAGGCCCGGAACGTGTCGATGCGGAGATCGGAGGGCGACACCTCGATGTCGGTCACTTCATCGACCTCGGGCAACACCGCCACGGTACAGGCCGAGGTGTGGATGCGCCCCTGGGCCTCGGTCTCGGGGACGCGCTGCACGCGGTGCACCCCGGATTCGAACTTGAGGCGCGAATACGCCCCCTGTCCCACGATGCGCGCGATCACCTCTTTGATCCCGCCGGCCTCCGCGCGGCTCGTGCTAAGGACCTCGCAGGTCCAGCCGCGTGTTTCGACATAGCGCCCGTACATGCGGAACAGCGCGGCAGCGAACAACGCCGCCTCCTCGCCGCCGGTCCCGGCGCGCACCTCGAGGAACATGTTGCTGCGATCCGAGGGGTCCTGCGGGAGCAGAAAGCGGTGCAGATCGCGCTCCAGGGCCTCGTCGCGCGCCTGATTCCTCTTGAGCTCTTCCGCGGCCAGCTCGCGTAGCCCCGCTTCCTCCTCATCGAGCATGCGCCGCGCCTCTTCGATCGCCCGGCGGTTCCCGAGATAGCTCTCGAAGCACTCGACCACTACCCGCAGCTCGGATTGCTCGCGGCTCAGCTCCCGGAAGACCGTTTGGTCCTTCCAGACCCCTTCGTTCGACAGGAGGCCGGTCAGCTCCTGCGAGCGGGCCCGCAGGTGCTCGAGTTTCTGTAGGAGCGAATCCTTCATGGCGTGTGGCCATTCTACCGTGATCCAGCCCTACCGTGACCCGGCCTGCTATGGTGCAGGCGCAGCGATCCGCTACCCGTCGGCGCCATGCCGGTCGACGTCGTCGCGATGTAATCGCTGCTCGCACCGGTTCTTGTACAACGCCAAGGCCCACAGGGGAAAATACCGGCGGTACAGCGTGTAATCGAGGAGCGCGGTGCGGAAGAAGACGCCGGTCCAGTCCTGGGCCGGCCATTCTCCGTTCGAGTCTTGCGTGCGCAGCAGGTGATCCACGCCTCGCTCGATGGCGGACCAATCGGGCTCGTGGGCCTCCAAGAGCGTCGACAGGGCCCAGGCGGTCTGGATCACCTGGCTTTCGCGGTGCTCGACATACACACCCGTGAGGCAGCCGCTGTGGTGCTCGCCGAATCCGCCGTCCGGCCGTTGGCGGGCCAGGAGCCACCTGCAGGCCTTGCGGATGGCGGGATGGAACACCGGCGTCCCGGCGGCCAAGAGTCCCCGCACGCCGAATAGCGTGCCGTAGATGAGATACACCCCCCAGGCGCCGGGCCAGGCGCCATCGGGGCGCTGTCGGGCCGCCAACCAGCGTGCGGCGCGCTCGAGGGCGCGCAGGATGCGCCCGTCCAGGACCCCCGGGCAACGTTGCCGGAAGGCGGCCAGGGCGCTGATACAGGACGAGGTACACTCTACCCAGGAGCGGTCGGTCATCGAGTCGGCGAACATCTCTGCGGGGTTCAGCCATTCGAGGGTCCAGCGCGTGCCGCTCTGCTCATAGCTGCCGAAGCCCCCATCGGCGTTCTGACAACGCAGGATGAACTCGACGCCCTCCCGGAGCGCTTCGTTGTCCCGTTCTACGCCCGGCGCGGCGAGCAATGCCAAGAGCGCCTCGGCCGTACAGTCGCTTACGGGCCAGCCGTGCCATACCCCCGCGAAACACCACCCGCCCCGCGGATCGATGCGGAAGTTTTCTTCGACGCCTGGAAACGTCCGGCGGATCTGTTGGGTCGTGAGGAACGACACACCCCGCGCCATGGAGTCTTCGGTGCTCGCATGGGACTCTACCGCGGCCAGTGCCTGGAGTGCGAAGGCCGTGTCCCACGAGGCGCTACGCGCACCGGCGACGCGCGTGCCGTCCCTCCCGTCCTCCCAGATCCAACCCTCGAAACGCACCAGAGCCCGGTGCAGATCGGGGTCGTCGGGTTGATGGATCCACAGGGCGATGAGGCTCAATAGCCCGCTGACCGGCGAGATGGCGGTGTGATCGGTGGTGCGGAACTCCCAGCGGATGTGCTCGAGCAGCCGCTCGACGATCGCCCGCCGTGCCGCGGCACTGTGCCGGCGCTCCACGGATCGGCAGAGCGCATAAACGCAGCGCAGCACGGGGCCTGGCCGCGCGCACAGATCCCCGGCTCGCAAGGCCCCGCGGTGCTCGCGGAAACCTCCGTAACCGGCGGGATAGAGCTCGGCGCGTAACGCCTCGATCACCGGAGCGCGTGGGATCTGATGGCGGGAGGCATAGATCACGGTCATCGCCACGTAGATGAGCCGGGTGTGACAGTAGAATCTTCTCGGATGGACCGGCAGCCGGCGCGGCAGGGCCCAGAGCTCCGGCAGGAGTGGGTAGAGGCCCTCCCAGTCATAAAGGTTCAGCATTGCGAGCCAGAACTTCCCCCAGCTCGGGATCCGCAGGACGCCGCCTTCGGCCACGATGAAGTGCGCGGCGGGGACCAAGAGGGGGTCGTCCCTGGAAAGCCCCAAGAGGCGCGCCGCGACGTACACGAGCGTCGTGACGAAGAGATAGGGCGGTGAATGGGCGTGCAGACCCCAGAGGCCGGACCCGAGTCGCGTGCGCCGGAACTGGAGCAGCAGCAGGTCTTTTCGCGCCGCGGGGATGGCGCTGCCGGTGATCTGGCACATGAGGACGTACTGGGCCGCGAGCATCGGGCCCCACACGACCTCCCCCTCCCATTCTCCGCTCGCGGACTGCCGCCGGAGGAGCGCGTCTACGGCACGCCGCAACGCCGAGTCGAGGACCTGTTTTGACAAGTTAGGCGCCGTCCCTCATCGCGTTTGGGCCGTCAGCTGTCGGCAGGGGAAGCGGTGCGAACCCCCCTCCCCGGTTCCGGGTGATCCCCCGGCGATCCGTTTACGCGTGAGGATGCGAGCAGTAGGTGGAGTCATGGATCACTTTCTCCATCTACCCTCTGCGTCAGCTCCACGAGTTGGATCACCCGCGCGTGTCCCGAGATAGTGCATGCGGGGGAAGGATCATAGCGTGTGATGTTGCCCTGAGGGCAGGCCCCGAGCGGTTTCCCCGGTGGCTCGCCGGCACCGGCGCGAGGTAAGGTCAACGCTTTCGCTGCGTGCTTCGGTGCCGCCAACGTGCGATCGAGGATGAGCTTCGGGGCTTGGATATCGCCGCTCGTGGCGGCTTTTAGCAGCGGCGTCGAAATGGTGGAGGTGGCGGGCGAGTCGGTCATGCAAGATGGCGCGTCTCCGAAAATCCTTCGCTTACCCATGAACCCCGCTAGAATGCGCCATGCGCCGTCATCCGGACAGCCGCCACGCCGGACCCATGCCTGCGGTGCGTGGTGACTGGAGCACCATCAAGAGCCTGCTGCCCTATCTCTGGGACTTCCGCGGCCGGGTCGCGCTGGCGCTCGGCTGCCTGTTCGTCGCCAAGCTCGCCAACGTCGGCGTGCCGCTGGTCCTGAAGGAAATCGTCGACGCCCTGGACCAGGCCAGCGCACCGCTGGCATTGCCGGTGGTTCTGCTCATCGGCTACGGTCTCTTGCGCCTCTCCAGCACCCTGTTCGCCGAACTGCGCGACATCGTCTTCGCCAAGGTGGCGCAGCGCTCGATCCGCAATGTCGCCCTCAAGACCTTCCGCCACTTGCACTCCCTGAGCTTGCGCTTCCACCTGGAGCGGCAGACCGGCGGCGTATCCCGCGACGTCGAACGCGGGACTCGCGGGATCGAGAGCCTGCTGCGCTTTGCCATCTTCAGCATCGTCCCGACGCTTTTCGAGATGGCGCTGGTCGGCGCTATCCTCATCAAAAAATACAATATCTGGTTCGCGGTGATCACCCTAGGTGCGCTCGTCGTCTACATCACGCTGACCATCGTGATCACCGAATGGCGGACGCATTTCCGCCGCGCCATGAACGAGCTGGACTCCAAGGCCAACACCCGGGCCATCGACAGCCTGCTCAACTACGAAACGGTCAAGTACTTCAACAACGAGGACTTCGAGACCCGCCGCTACGACGAGAGCCTGCAGCGCTGGGAGAAGGCCGCGGTCAAGAGCCAGACCTCGCTCGGGCTTCTGAACGTCACCCAGGCCCTGCTCATCGCGTCGGCCGTTACCGCCCTCATGGTCCTCGCGGCGGACGGCGTGGTATCGGGCGCCATGAGCGTGGGCGATCTGGTGCTGGTCAATGTGCTCCTCATCCAGCTCTATATCCCGCTGAATTTTCTGGGCGTGCTCTACCGAGAGATCAAACAGTCGCTGGCCGACATGGAGAAGATGTTCCGGCTGCTCGCCGAGAACAAGGAGGTGGATGACAGGCCCGGGGCGCGGCCGCTGCTCTTGGGTGGCGCGGCGATCCGCTTGGATCACGTGGATTTCCACTACGATCCGAACCGGCAGATCCTATTCGGTGTGAGCTTCGAGGTGCCTGCGGGCCACAAAGTCGCGGTGGTGGGCACGAGCGGGGCGGGAAAATCGACGCTGGCGCGGCTCCTGTTCCGCTTCTACGATGTCAGCGGAGGCCGCATCCTCATCGACGGCCAGGACATCCGCGACGTGACCCAGGCGAGCCTCCGGCGGGCCATCGGCATCGTTCCACAGGACACCGTCCTCTTCAACGACACCATCGGGTACAACATCGCCTACGGTCGGCCGGACGCGACCGCTGAGGAGATCATCGCTGCCGCCAGGTCGGCCCACATCTACGATTTCGTGCAATCATTACCCGACCAGTTCGAGACCATGGTCGGCGAGCGGGGGCTCAAGCTCTCCGGCGGCGAGAGGCAGCGGGTCGCCATCGCACGGACACTGCTCAAGGATCCGGCCATCCTGATCTTCGACGAAGCCACCTCGGCACTCGATTCCCATACCGAGAAGATCATTCAGGCCGAGTTGGAGAGGATCGCGGAAGACCGGACGACGCTCGTCATCGCGCACCGTCTGTCGACCGTCATCAATGCCGACCAGATCCTGGTCATGGAAGCCGGCCGCATCGTCGAGCGCGGCAGCCACCGAGAGCTGCTGGCGCGGGGCGAAGTGTACGCCCGCATGTGGGCACTCCAACAGGAGGAGGAGGCCAAGCAGGCCACCGAGCCGCCGGTTCCGGGACGGCTGGCGGCCGTCTGAGAACAAGCCCAGCTCAGATGCACGAGCTCCGGCAAAGGCGCGGGAACCTCCTTGCGGTGGAGGCGAGGGCATCCCTGGAGCACTCCCTATGCATGAACCACGAGGAGCATCTTTCGACCGCGTCACGCTACGCTGGCCAGCCCTTCGGCAGGAATGTAAACTGACCATCTCAGCCATTGAAGCCTATGGGGGTTGTCATGACGCCTTGGGAAATTAAGGGACGCGAGCTCGTTAACTGCACCTGCGAATACGGCTGCAACTGCCAATTCAACGGGCTGCCGGACAAGGGTCATTGCCACGCCGTCGCCGGCATCCAGATCGATCAAGGGCATCACGGCGAGACCAGGCTCGACGGCCTGCGGATCGCCGCCATCTTCGAATGGCCCGGTCCGATCCACGAGGGCAATGGCAAAGCCATCGCCTTCGTCGACGAGAACGCCGACCAGAAGCAGCGGGACGCGCTGTTGAAGATCATGACGGGCCAGGACACCGCCCCGTTCGCGACCATGTTCGCGATCTACGCCTCGACCGTGACCAAAATGCACGATCCGGTCTTCACCAAGATCGATCTCGAGCTTGACATCGACGGCCGCAGAGGCCGTATCTTCGTCAAGGATTATATCGACACGATCGGCGAGCCGATCCGCAACAAGACGACGGGCGCGGACTCGCGCGCGCAGATCGTGTTGCCAGAGGGCTTCGAATACACGGTGGCCGAGATCGGCAGCGCGTCGAGCAAGACCCAGGGTCCGGTCGAGGTCGAAATGAAGGACTCCTACGGCCAATTCGCGCGGCTGCACCTCAATAACAACGGCGTCGTGCGGGCCTGACAGCCCGCGCATGTCCGCGGCATCCGCGCTCGAACGCCTGCTCAAACGCGACCGCACGATCGCGCTTGCGGGTCTGGCTGCGCTGTGCGCGCTGGCTTGGCTCTACATCTTGATGGGCGCAGGGCTCGGCATGAGCGCGTGGGAGCTGACCACGCTCTCGCTGTTCCCGCACCTGGAAGCCGCCGACATGACTCCGGACATGCCCGGCATGGACGTGGGCGGCGCGCCGATGGCGCCCGCGCCTTGGGCGTTCGCCACATGGGCGCTGATGATCGCGATGTGGTGGATCATGATGATCGCCATGATGGCGGCGAGCGCAGCGCCGACGATCCTGCTCTACGCGCGCGTGAATCGCCACGCCCTCGCGCAGGGTCGAGACAAGTTCGCGCCCACGGGCGCTTTCGCCGCAGGCTATCTGCTGACCTGGCTGGGCTTCTCGGTCGCCGCCGCCGGGCTGCATTGGGCGCTCGAACGCGCCGGGCTCGTCTCGGCCATGCTGATGGGATCGCAGAGCCGCTGGCTGTCGAGCGCCGTCCTGATCGCCGCCGGCCTCTACCAGCTCTCGCCGCTGAAGCACGCGTGCCTGTCGCATTGCCGCGCTCCGGCGTCGTTCCTTGCGCACCACTGGCGTCCGCACGTTTCAGGCGCGCTCCGGCTCGGCGCGCTGCACGGGGGCTTTTGCGTGGGCTGCTGCTGGATGCTGATGGCACTCTTGTTTGTCGGCGGGGTGATGAACCTGAGCTGGATCGCTGCGCTCGCCGTGCTGGTGCTGGTCGAGAAGGCGCTGCCGGCGGGCCTATGGGTCGGCCGAGCCGCAGGCGCCGCACTGATCTTTTGGGGCATCGCCACGCTCCTGGTCTGAGGCGCTGCCGCCGCGCATCGGGAAAAAAGCCGCCGTTCGGCCTAAGCCGTGAAGCTCTGCACGCCGATCTTCTCAAGTAGGCGATGCTCTCCCTGCGATAGTGAGACTTGTGGCGCGAGCCGGTTCGAATCAGTCGTTAGCCGATGATCAATCTCCAGACGACCCTTGGTGGTCTCTCCTGTCGGGTGCTCCAGCAGGCGTCGCCGGGACCTTCCCTCGAGCTTGCCGTGGTCCTGTGCCACGGCTTTGGTGCGCCGGGCGACGACCTCGTCTCGTTGGCTCCGGAGATCTCCGGGCGCGGCCGGAGCTCGCGCAGAAGTCCGCTTCGTGTTCACGGAGGCGCCGCTGTCGCTCGTGGGACAGAGCTACGGCGGCGGGCGCGCCTGGTGGCACCTCGACGTTCAGCGACTCGCAGTACGGTGGACCATGCTCGGCATCGAGACGCCGACACCCTTGTTCATCGATCCCCGCATCGATGAGGCGGAGCCTCTGCTACGGCTCCCCACCGAGGGCCAGGCGATTGTGGCCGATTACGGGAGCCTCGGTCTGACCCTGAGACGACACCCGCTGGCACTGCTGCGTCCGAGACTCGACCGCCTGAGGTTTGAAACGGCGGCGGGGCTGCAACGACTCGCCCATGGCGATTCGATGCGCACGGCGGGTCTGGTGATTATGCGACAGCGTCCCGGCACCGCGACCGGTGTCGTGTTCGTCACCCTCGAAGATGAGGCGGGCTATGTCAACCTCATCGTGTGGAGCAAGCCCGGTCGAGGAGCAACGTAAAGCGCTACTCGGCTCACGCTTACTGGGAGTCATTGGAGAGGTGCAACGCGAAGGCCGAGTCGTTCACGTGCTAGCCCGCACGCTCGAGGACCACACGCGACTTCTCGGCCGTCTGGCCACGCAGTCCAGAGATTTCCATTGACGCGTCGTCGGGCGGAAAGCATCGATTGCCCGAGGTGCCCTGGCTGGGGCAAGACGTATGCGAGGCGCTCTCCCCGGCACCACCTAGCTTGAAGCGGTCACTGTCAGGCACTCGGCGGGCACATCTGTAGGTTAGGGGCATGGGCTTGCCGTCGATCTTGAGCAGGGACCTCCAACCCACGGTGAGGTTGCACCCGCCGCGGCCGGTCACCAGCGAGCGGGAAGCAGTGGCCGGTCGCGACGCCGCAGACGCTCACGGCGACGGATGTCGAGAGAATCGAGGAGATCCCCAAAAAACATACCCGACGAGGTGCCGGAAACGACGGTAGCTCCCTGCTGCGCGAGGTGCAACCTGGGAGCGCTGCCCGGGGACGAATTGAACGTGCGGGAGCCGATTCGCGTCCGCTTTCCGCGGATCGCGTGTGACCGCGCGCACCTGCACACCTGGGGCATACAATCTCCTACGACTTTGCTACCCACCGTCCCAGTCGCCCCGGTAATCAGAATCATTGCTGCTTCTCCTCTAGGCGCCCAACGTGCTCGTCTGCCGAAATGGCTGAGTGAGCCCTCCTGCTGCATAACGTTTGACATGAGCGGCTGACAGAGCCGCGCAGGCCGGAGGAGGTCCGCGCTCGTTGGAAGGGTTAGCCCCCATCGCCAGTATTTGGTTCATCGATTGCTTCCTCTGCCATTTGTTGAACGAGATGAGTGAACCGTGGGTTGGACAAGAGTGAACCGCTGGTGGCTTGCTGCAACTCGGCGATGCCTTCCTTGAGGAGAGGCAAGAAGTCGGCGATAGAGCGATGAGGATTGCCACCGAGTGGCTTCCGGACAAACCAATGTTGGTTGTTGATGAAGAACTTGTAGTGCAGGAGCTCACCCAACCGGCCATGTATGGCGGCGAGCCTCTGGGACACCGGGGCGAACTGCATGACCGTCGAATGACCATCTGGCTCGGCCGTGATGCGCAAGGTGCTTGGGCGGTCTGCATCGGTGTCCATGGAGATCAGGAGCTTTAGGAGCTTCGTCGCAACATACCCAGATGTACTCTGGGGCTCTTTTCCGATTGATCTGAGCGCTGGGCCGAGATACTCGTGCAATCGCGCTTCAATGCCGAACCTAAGCTCGAGTGCTGCATAGAACAGGCTCTCGACGGACTCGTCGCGCTCAAAGCGGGCGAGCTGCTCGCTCGCCCTGGAAAGAAACGCACGCGCGCTAACGGGGAAACGAAGGAATGGGTCGGTTGCACTCACAGTATGCTCTCTGAGGGGTAACGGCCAGCGGTTGAGCGGCCGCGTTCTTCAGCGCTCCGCTCCAACCGCGTGTTGGGCAGCCGCACGTCTCTTCCGCGAGTTCGGGCTCCCCGAACGCATTCATACCGACAACGGAGTTCCCTTTGCCACCACCACGCTCGCCCGCCTGTCCTCGCTGTCGGCCTTTTGGGTGCGGCTCGGGATCCTGCCGGAGTTCATCGAGCCCGGTAAGCCGCAGCAAAATGGGCGACATGAGCGCATGCACCGGACCCTCAAGGCCGAAACCACCCGCCCACCGGCGGGCAACCGCACCGCCCAGCAAAGGCGCTTCAACGGCTTCCGTGAAGAATTCAACCACGAACGCCCCCACGAGGCGCTCGGGATGAACACCCCCGCCGGCTTCTATGAGCCCTCGCCAAGACCCATGCCCTCAAAGCTGCCCCCACTCGACTACCCCGGCCACTTCGAGGTGTGCTACGTGAGCTTCAACGGCGGCATCCGCTGGAAGCGGGATTGGGTCAACGTCAGCATCGTGTGCGCCGGAGAATACGTGGGGCTCGAAGAGATCGATAACGGTATCCTGGAACTCTACTTTGGCCCTCTCAAACTCGGTCGCTTGCTCGAAGAACACATGCGGATCGAAGATGCCAATGGAAAGCTCAAGCGCAGGGCAGCAATAGTGCAGGCTGCCGAAACAGCAAGACGCCGATAGCTGCTCGTCTCGCGGTGGAGGGTCAGGCGCCGCGCGATCGCAGGGCGACGATGTCCTGGTGCCGATTGAGCGCGCGGGGAAGCACGTCGAGCACCTCGAACCAGCGCGACCAGTGCGCGCGGATGTACGCCGCGGTGTGATAGCTGGTGTGGTAGAACGCGGGCAGTCCCGGCGTCCCCGCGCCCTGCGCGAACAGGAAGCCGTGGCGCGCGAGGTGCTCGCCGGCCCCCGGCTTCCCGGCGAGTTCCGGGCCGTGGCGTCGTCAGCAGCAGCACGCCGCCGGGGCACGTAACGCGCGCCAGTTCGGCGAGCCAGGCGTCCTCCATGTCCTGCGGCAGGTGCGTGAACACCGAGGTCGCGTACACGAAGTCGAAGGAGCACGCCGCGAACGGTAGCGGCGGCCAGTGCGAGTTGTGCACGAACTCCCCGAGGGCGCGCAGATGCTGGCGGCTCCAGGCGATCGCAGCGGCATCGATGTCGCAACCGTACAGGCGCATGGCGGCCGCGCTGGCGACATAGGGCGCCGCGCGGCCGCAGCCGAAGTCGAGCACCTCGGCATCGTGCGGGAGCGCCAAGCCGCACCGGCGCAGCGCCCGGAACAGGTCGATGGTCAGGTGGCGGCCAACGTCGGCGAAGCTGCGCTCGTCGCCGCCGCCGTGCACGCGCACGCGCAGTTCGGGCGGCGGAAGCGGCTGCGCCTCGGCGGCCGCCACCCATTGCCGGATCGCGTCCGCGGCCCGCGCGTCGACACCCGGCCGGTGCTCGCACAGGCCGAACGCGCTGTAATGCTCTAGCGCGCCGCCGAGCTGGCCCAGGGCCACCGCCCGCGCGACGTCCGGATTTGCGGCGAGGTAGGTGCCTTCGTCGAAGCCCTCGAATACGTCGCCGGCCATGGCGGGAACTCGACTTTCAGGGATGCGCGGGCCGCGCGCTAGCGCGGCCGATGGAAGGGGGCGGGAACATGTGCGGCCTGCGAAAACGACGAGGCCGCGCAGCGAGCGCGGCCCCGGGATTGAAAAGGCTTAGTTATTTTATGGCCGTGCGAGGTATAGTTGGGGCGAATGCCTTCTTTCATGGGAGAACCCGGAGAATCATGGGCAAAAAGGGCGCAAAGCTTACAGGTTCGGCCGCAGGGCCGCAAGCGACCGCTGGATCAAAAATGTCGATATGACGCGGTGGACGATCGGCAAGACCGGCGCGAGCAGCCGGGGATGAGAAGGGAACAGAAAGCGCAGCGGGATCGGAAAACGAGAGCACCCCCGGGATCGAAGACCTCATCTATGAGCTCAAGACAGAATACACGATCCTGATCGTGCGCGTTCGCCGAGGTGCTTAACGCATCCGGCCAGAGAGGTCGACCGGCCTCCTGGGATCCCCGGCACGTCAACCAGGGTCCGTCCCTGGCCCCGGTTTGCTATCATGCCGGCATCGGGTACCCGGACCGGCGTTACGAACATGGCAACGCTTTGGATACTGGTTTCCAGCCTCGTCCCCCTCCCGAGTTTCTACGGGGCCATCGCCTACGATGGCCAGAGCGGGGCCTACGGCTTCGCCTACGATCAGCCCTCCCCGGTGGCCGCGGGCCGGCGCGCGCTCGACAAATGCGGGAGCCCGGGTTGTGTGCTGGTGCTCGAGTTCGCGGACGGCTGCGGGGCCTACGCGACCGGCCCGAACGCCGCGGCCGGCGCCGGCAGCGACTACACCCGGACCACGGCCGAGGACCGGGCGCTCGCCCAATGCCGTAGCACGGGCGGCAACTGCCAGGTCAAGGTGTGGACGTGTAATTCGACGCCCGGCACGGAGCCCCTGCAGCCGCCTTACGACGGTCTCTACTTCGGGCCGGCGCCGAGATAGTTCGGGCTAGTCGGGCCGGGCCAGCCCCGGCCGTCCGTCCGCCCCGCCCTTGCAATCTCTGCCGCCTGTGATTCAATGCCTGTGGGGCTCATCAATGCCGGGGCGGTGCCGCCCGGAACAAACAACGCGTGACTGCGCACCCCGGCAACTCGGGATTGTTGGAGTCACCGGTCCAAGCAACGAAAATAAACTTCGAATAGGCGTGTCAAGCCGCCTCATTAAACGACTCATGCCCCCGTTTTAAGTGCCGCGGTGCGCGATGAATGACCTACCGGAGTATTTCTGGGACGACCTGCTAGACCATATCGATGAGGGCAAGGTCATTCCGATCATCGGCCCGGAGCTCGTCACCGTCTCGGCCGCCGATGGCGAAATTCCCCTCTACCATCAGGTGGCGGAGCGACTGGCGGAACGCCTGCGGGTGCCGGTCGCCGATTTGCCGCGAGCCTACTCCCTCAACGACGTGGTATGCCGGTTCCTGGCGGATCGGGGCCGCCGCAAGGTAGAGATCTACCCACGCATCCGGGCCTTGCTGAAGGACACGGCCTTCCCGCGCCCGCCGTGCCTCCTGGATCTTGCCCGGATCTACCGCTTCAACCTATTCGTGAGCGTCACCTTCGACTCGCTGCTCGCCGACGCCATCAATGAGATCCGTTTTGGAGGTAAGGCGAAGACGGAAGTGATTGCGTACTCGCCCAACGACGTCCAGGACTTGAGGAGCGACAAGAAAAGTCTCGACCACCCCGTCGTGTATCACCTCCTGGGCAAGCTCTCGGCCTCACCCGACTATGTCGTTTGCGACGAGGACGTCCTCGAGTTCCTGCAGGCCATGCAGACCGACTCGCGGCGGCCGCACCTGCTGTTCGATGAGCTGAAGGACAACCACCTTCTCATCCTTGGCTGCAGCTTCTCGGACTGGCTGGCGCGCTTTTTCATCCGCTTGGCCAAGAACCAGCCGCTGTCGTTGCGGCGTGACCAGATGGAGGTGCTGGTGGACAACGCAACGGGGGCCGACACCAACCTGGCCTTGTTCCTCCAGTCCTTCAGCGACAACACCAGGGTCATTCCGGGCACGGCGGCCGAGTTCGTCGCGGAGCTCAAACGCCGCTGGCACGAGCGGCACCCCGAGAGGCGTCCGTAGCGGCGCCCGCACCCCCCGCGACTGGGCCGGATGCCACCCCGATGCAGCCCGGAGCCATCTTCCTGAGCTACGCGAGCGACGATCGGGAGGGCGCCGAGCGCATCAAGGCCGCCCTCGAGGCGGCCGGGCTCGAGGATGCGCGGCTGGGCCGCGTGTTGCTGGAACTGCTGCGCGCCGAGGACAGCCTGAGCATCGGCGACAATCAACCCTACGACGTCAGCGATGAAACCGACTACGCGATCCCGGTTCATGGCGAGCGTCGAGGC
>JACCXJ010000139.1 GCA_013697045.1 Gammaproteobacteria bacterium
CCACCGAGAGCCAAAAGCCGCCTTCACGGCCAGCGAGCCCCTGGACCCGTGAAACAACCCGGCACGGAGACGCCGGCCGGAGAGGGGCCTGAGAGGTTGTGAAAAAACCGTCGCGAGCGAAGGGAGGGCGCGTTCCGCCGGAGCGCAGGACCGTTTCGCCGGGAGCGAAACGGAGCGCAAGCCCCGAAGGGGCGAGTCTCAGGGACGAGACGAGCAACCGGAGTGTATCCTGATATACATGAGGGAAATACATGAGGATTCCGAGCACCGCCGAGACGCGAGATCCCGAGCGCAGCAGATTTTTTCACAAACTCTGAGCGCTATGCGAACAGGCTGCCCAGGGTCGGTTTGACGCTGATGGCCGCGATCTTGGCGTCGGCCTCGGCGCGGCAGTTGGCCCTCGAGTCGCCGGTCGCTTCGGCGACCGCGGACAGTCCCACCCACACCCGGATGGGCCCAGGCTTCAAGGTGGTCAGGATCTTCTTGCTGGTCTTCGGGACTTCACCTTGGTCGGGCACGTTCTGATTTCCCAAACCGTCCTGCAGCGTCTCGCTGATCTTTGCCGACTTCTCACCGATATGGAGATCCAGTACCGCGCTCGATCTCCCGGCGCCATCGGCCACCCGTACGCCGGCCCGGTATTCGTACTCGACCTCGACGTAGAAACGCCCGGCCTTCTTGCCGCGCACCTGGAACTCGTGGCCGAGGGTCGAGGAGGCCTGTCCCCGGGCGGCTCCATTCAGCACCGCCTCCACCCGCATGCGACCGCTCTTGGCATCTTCCTCATGGGCTACCGAGGCCTGCTCGCTGGTCGCCTCGGCGCTGCCTTCGGCGATGGTGAACTTCGGGGGACGTGCGACCAGGATCTGGGCGTCCAGGTACATCACGAGCGCGGTGATCGCGAACGCCACGAGAAAGAAAAGGACGAAAAAGACAATTGTCATTGGGACCTCCGGTCGGCATTCCGGCACCGGCCACGGGTGCGGACCGGCTTTGTTGTTATGAGATCGAACCCGCGGGCCACACTACCATAGGAAACGCGGGCTTCCAATCCGCCCGGATGGGATCAGCGCAGGGGTTAGGAGATCGATCGGGCCTCGAGCCCCAACGTCCGATAGCGCCCCAGCGTCTGGCGGTCCGTGACGACCGCGGTGCTGGCCCGCTCCGGGAGCAGATAACGCGCGGCGACGCGCCGCAGGTCTTCGACGCCGACCTCGAGCACGCGCTGCCGGAGGCGCCGGCGGAGCTCGGGCGTGCGGCCGTTCAGCGCGGACACGAAGGTCTTGATGGCCTCCCCGGCGGGCGAGCTGGGCCGATCGAGCGCCCCGATGATGCCCAGGATGGCTTCCTCCAGTTGCTCGGGTGCATGCCGGTGCTCGACGAGCCAGGACAGCGACGCATCGAAGTCGTCCAGGGTCTCCCCGAGCCTGGGGTCCCGGTACGAGTAGAACCGGAATGCCCCGGTATCGCCGTCATAGCCCGCCCCGGAGCCGTAGGCGCCGCCTTGTTCGCGGATCGCGCGGTGCAGATAGCCGTTTTGCAGGAAGCGCCCCAAGACCGACAGGGGAGCGGCGTCCGGATGGCCGACCGGGACCGTGGAGTAGGCGCGCGCACAGAAGCTGGTCTCGGTGCTCGTGAGCCAGGCCTCGTGGACCCGCTGCACCGTGAGCGGCGCGGGCGGGATCGACGATGGCGCTTTTCCCCCTGTACTAATGTACGTGGGCCCGAGTCTCGCGATGGCCGTTACGGCACCCGCGATATCCTCATGATAGCGGCCCTCGCTGACGACCAGGAGGCGCCGTGGGGCGCTCTGGACGCGCTCGTGCAACGCCGCGAGCGACGCGCCGAGCTCGCTCAGCCGGGCCTCATCACGGAGCCCCTCATCCAGGGCCTTGAGTGCCTGAAGTGCCGGCAGACCGTCCCAGCGCTGGTACAGCGCCGCGGCCGGTCCGATGCCGGCGCTGGCGGCCGCCATCGCCAGCGCGTGGCCGTGATCGGTGACCGAGGACTCGTGGCCGGCGCGCATCTGGGCGACGAGATCACGCAGTCGGTCCCGCTCGTCGAAGCGTGCGCGTGAAAAGGTCTCCGCCAGGAGCTGTGCCAGGGCCGCCTGGTTGCGCGCCAGGCAGTTCGCGGACAGCCGGAACAGGAGTCCGGCGGACTGGAGATCATCGACACCGGCCCTTACCGAGCACTGCGCGCCCACCCCACCGCTGACCGCCGCCTGCCGCGCCTGGGCCTCCCGGTAATCCCGCTCCCCGCAGCCGACCTCGCAGAGGCAGCTCGCATAGAGGCGCAGGCGCTCCAGATCGGGGGGCGCCAGCGCCGGGACCTCGACGCAGAGAGCGAGGTACACGATCCCGTTGGTGCCCCGGTCGAACCAGGTCACGGGGAGACCGGCTATCTCGCTGTCGCGCGAGCTCGGGACGCGGATGTCGGAAGGCACGTCGGCGATGCCAACGCGCGGGAGGACGTCGGCGTCCTCCGGGCTGCCCTGCCGCGCCGCGAGCGAGGTGCTCTCTGCCGTGATGCGCTCGAGGTCGGAGTCGCGCAGGGCCGCGCGGACCTCGGCCAGGCGCTCGCGGGTGGCTTGGGCCTGGCGGGCATTCAGGCCGGCATCCGGCGTCATGACCACGCGCACTCGATGGGGGTTGTCCAGGAGCCAGCGGCGCGCCAGGCCCGGCACGAAACCCGGGTCGCGGGCGCTGGCCCGCAGGTCATCGATGACCGCATCGAGGTCGAGGACCCCGATCGGATCGCCGCCGTGCATGGCCATGGGGATGGCGCTGCTCAAGAGCCGCAATCCGTAGGGATAGCTCCCGCCCGAGACCTCGCGCTGATCCAGCTCCATCTGGTGGAGCACGGAGTCCACCAATTCCTGATCGATACCCTGTTCCGCCACCTCCCGGATCACGCCCATGCACAGGCCCTCGACCTCCTCTGCCCGCTCCGGGTTCGAGCCTTCCAGACCACACACGAATACCGCCTCGCGGTGGCCGGTATCGAGGCCGCACAGCTCCGAAGGTGCGGCCCCGAGCGCGGTGGTCTCCAGCGCGTGATGCAGGGGGGCGGCGCTGTTGTTGAGGAGCACCCCGCATAGGAGCTGCATTTCGAGCACCGAGCGCAGGTCCTGGGTCCTGCCGAGCACCCAGCCGAGCACGATGTGGGTGCGGTCTTCCGTGTCCTCGGTGTCCGAGAGGGCATAGGGCAGGGTGATCCGGCGCGGGGAGGTATAACGCCGTTCGTCCCCGATCGCACCGTCCACCGGCCGGGCCTCGAACCGCCGGAGGGCCCACTCCTCGAACTTCGCCTGGTGCTCGCGCGGATCGAAGTCGCCGTAGGTGCCGAAGCAGGCGTTCGACGGATGGTAGTACCGGCGGTGGAACTCGCGCAACGATTCGACCGTGAGCTTGGGGATCTCCTCGGGATCGCCGCCACTGTTGTGATGGTAGGTCGTGGTGGGATACAGCTCGGCGGCCAACGCGTGCCAGAGGCGCGCGCCGGGCGAGCTGAGCGCGCCCCGCATCTCGTTGTAGACCACGCCCTTGTAGACCAGCGTGCTGTCCGGGTCGCCGGGCACCGCGAGCTCCAGGCGATGGCCCTCCTGCGCGAAGTCGAGCGCACTCAAATGGGGGAAGAACACGGCGTCAAGATAGACCTGCAGCAGGTTGTCGAAGTCCTTGTGGTTCTGGCTCGCGAACACATAGGCGGTCCAGTCGCTGCCGGTGAAGGCGTTCATGAAGGTATTGAGCGAACGCCGGGTCATGAGGAAAAACGGGTCTCGCAACGGGAAGCGCTCGCTGCCGCAGAGCACGGTGTGCTCGAGGATGTGCGCGACGCCGGTCGAGTCCTCTGGGACGGTCCGGAACGCCAGCAGGAAGGCGTTGTTGTCGTCGTTGGCGCAGAGGTGCAGGTGTCGCGCCCCGGTTCCGGCATGTCGGTACTCCTGGGCCTCCAGGTTGAGCGACGGGATGCGATAGCTGCGTAGGTGTTCAAACATGGGTTAGCTCCAGATAACGTTCGGCATCCAGGGCGGCCATGCAGCCCGAGCCGGCCGAGGTCACCGCCTGGCGATAGATGGGGTCGCTCACGTCGCCGGCCGCGAAGACGCCCGCGACGCTGGTCGCCGTCGCGAAACCGTCGGTCCCCGATTGGACCACGATGTAACCCCCTTGCATCTCGATCTGCCCCTCGAACAGGGCGGTATTGGGCTGGTGTCCGATGGCGATGAAGACCCCGCGGGCCTCGATGACCTTCGTCACCTTGGCGTCTATGAGCTTGGCCTCTATGCCTTGGACGGTGCCGCCTGCCGCCGGTTTCAGCCGCACCCCCGTGACCCCGTGCTCGTCTCCCAGGACCTCGTCCACCACCTGGTTCCATTCGATGGATACGTTCCCCGTCGCGGCCTTTTCGAGGAGGCGGTTCGCAAGCATCTTCTCCCCGCGGAAGCGGTCGCGGCGGTGGACCACGGTCACATGCGAGGCGATGTGCGAGAGGTACAGCGCCTCCTCGATGGCGGTGTTCCCACCGCCGACCACCACGACCCGCTGGCCTTTATAGAAAAACCCATCGCAGGTCGCGCAGGCCGAGACCCCGCGACCCCGGTAGGCGGTCTCGGAAGGCAGCCCGAGGTACTTCGCCGAGGCCCCGGTGGCGATGATGAGGGCATCGCAAGTATAGCCGCCGGCGTCGCCCGTGAGCACGAAGGGATGGCGGCCGAGGTCGGCCCGGGCGATGTGGTCGGCGACGATATCCGTGCCGAAGCGCTCGGCGTGGCGCCGCATGCGCTCCATGAGCGCGGGGCCCTGTAGACACTCCGCGTCCCCAGGCCAGTTGTCGACATCGGTCGTGAGGGCGAGCTGCCCGCCTGGCTCGATCCCTGTCACCAGCACGGGCTCCAGCGCCGCGCGCGCGGCATAGACGGCCGCCGTGTAGCCGGCGGGGCCGGAGCCGAGGATCAGCACCCGGCAATGTCTTTGAGAGGGCAGGGCTGGCAAGGACGGACCTCGTCTCGACACGAGACTCTGGTAAGGGCCCCGGCGGGCGGGTAGCTCGTCAGGGGTGAAGGCGAATCTTGCCTGAGCCGGATGCCGTGATCAACGCCGAGCATGCCGTCGGACCGTCGCGATTCTATGGTGCGCATGTTCGATCCGGCCCATTCGGGGAAGTATTACGGGGGTTCTTGCCGGCCGGCATGAGCATTACTGAAGCCGCGCGACGGATTCATGTCTCGCGTGCTCAACTATCCCGGCTCCTCGATGGCCGCGCCGCGAGGACGGCGGAAATGGCGATCCGGGTCGGGACGCTGACCGGTACCACGCCGGAGTCGTGGTTAGGGAATCAGCTGCAGTGGGACTTGTGGCGGCCATCCAAGCACGACGCTCCAACATCCATGCCGGCGGGGTCGCTGTCGTTCTTCGTCGGGATCCTCTGGCATGCAGGCGGAGCCAACCGTTCGACCGCTCCCCGCGCCTGCGTCGCCGCCCAGTACTGCGCCGCGTGGTGCCGGCCGCAGGAGAACTTCAGCCTCTCGATCTCGCGGGAGCGGGTCGCGGGGTGCAGCGAGCACATCCAGCGGATGCTCGGCTACAGCATTCATCCGCCCTTCATGGCGTTCGTGAACGGGATGCACCCCAAACGGGTGCTCAGCGGCTAGTCGATCTGCTCCAGCGCCAGGAGTCGCTCCACGGTCAGCCGCGACTCCTCGAAGCTCCGCCGCCCGAACGCCGAGCAGTGAGCGGAGTAGAAGGCTCGCGCCTCCGCCTCATCGATGTCGACCGCGGCGATCCGCTGCTGGAGCGAGCGCCGCGCCTCCACCCGTTCGCGACCCGCTCCCGAGCCGAGCACCGCCGCGCCGATCGTCATCGCCAGCGCGGTGAGGATGATCCAGGGCGTCATGTTTTGGCTCATCGCGGTGCTCCTCACTGGATCGCCGCGGTGGGACCGTCGGCGTCGTCGCGATCGGCCAAAAGGGGGCCGTGGGCTCAGGGAGTGGAACCGGCTGGGCGGGGGTCAGGGCCTGAGATCAGGCCATTTGGAATCGATCGAATGACCGCGCGGGCGATCGGGGCGGTGCCCGGGCGGGCAAGCCGAAGGGATCTCGGCGATCACGTGGGCGAGGTTCGATGGCGGCGATGATCGTCAAGGGACCGGCGCAGTGGGGACAGCGGCGGTCTGAAAGTGGTCCCCGCGGGTGGGCCGATGCACTCCGTTGGGGCGGTCCCGGTGGGTTGGCGGGGACTTTGGGGGTCGGCATCCCGTGCCTGGACGCGAAATGATCCGGTGCCGGTCGTGGTGCGCGGTGTGATCCCCGACGCTGGCGCAGCGGGAAGCGGGATAAGCACGGCCAGCCGATCGAGCCACTCCAAGGGGTGAGAGGGCACGATCGGTCCATACGGCCGGGGTTTTGGGTAAGGAACAAGCTAACTAAGCGCGGGAGCGCTGCACCCTCCACGGCGTCGCGGTCCCGGCTGCGGCCACCAGCATCCATAGCCGGTAGGGAGCGCAGCGGAACATGGGGATCTCGTCCCCGCCGGCTCCCCAGACCCCATCGTTTCATCCGGGCTATGCTGGCCGAGCGTGCGGGAGAAGGACGCAACGGGTGGGCGGTGGCCGCCGTTGGTTCGGGCGCGGAGCCCGGTACTCCGGCCGCAGAGCACCTGGGCTTCGCGGGCGAGGTTCCGAGGCTCGCGCGCCGGGCGGAGAGCTTTGCGTGCGAGGCAGAAAGCTTTGCGTGCAAGCCAAAAAGCCTTGCGCGCGAGGTTCCGAGGCTTGCGCGCAACGCAGAAAGCCTTGCGGCCGGAGTTCTGCGCCTCGATCGCGGCCCCGGCGAGGTGGGTCGACGTCGTTTACTACTAGGCGGCGGCGGGCAGGGCGTTGATCCTGGCCCTGCGGGTGAAGCGGGCGGACATGCCCTGCCGGAGCGCGTCCAGGCCCGCGCCTTTGCCGGACACCTTGAGCAAGGCATAACCTTCCAACGCCGCGCTCATCACGTCGCTGCGAGTGTGTAGGGTACGCACCGCGTACCTTTTTCGGCGCATGACATGGTGATGACCCAAACTCCCAACGAGCCGTTTCCCCTGCGATGGAATCGCGAATCCATCGCGATCATCAGATGTCTGGCGGGCG
>JACCXJ010000142.1 GCA_013697045.1 Gammaproteobacteria bacterium
GCTTGACCAGGTACGGATGCAGGGCTAGCACGAATCCGGCGACCAGGCCCACCGCCGGGGAAAACAGCGTGCGGCCGATCTGGTAGCCGGCCCACGTAATCGTCACACCGAAGGCCGCATGCAGGAGCAGAAGAGGGATGGGTGCATAGCCGAACCCCTTCAGGAGTCCAGCCAGCATGAGAGGATACAGCGGCATGCAGGTGCGGATACCGGTGTACCCGTCACCGCGGACGAGGCCTTCAGCGAGATCCAGGTAGCCACGACCGGCGTAGTTCTCCCATGGGTTCGCCCGGGCGGTCAGCCCAACACCCAGATGGATCGTCAGACTAAGGCCCAGCAGGAGGGCCAACGCGATCGGCAAACGCCCTGGCCGGAAGCTTCGAAACATCGTCACACCCTCAGGCAGCGGTCTCGAGCTCCCAGAGGACGCCGCGGGCGGCGTCGAACGCGCGAACGAACGCGCCCCGCGCCCACAGCATACGGAGTTCGGCGACCCAGCCGCCGTGGGCCAGTGCTGCGCGGTAGAGAACGAGCGCGACACGCATCAATGTGCCGTCGCGGAAGGCGTCGGCCAATCGCCCCCGAAGGCCTCATCGAGCGGCGGCCGTATGTACGGCCGCCTGTTCAGACTCGCGGAGCCTCGGTAGCAGCTCGAGCAGCCACTTCGTGCATCGTCTGCCGAGTCGGACGAGCGACGCCAGCGGTCGCTGTGTGAACCCCCAGCAAGCGAACGCGATGGGCTTTGCTGTCATTGACGCGCTCGAAGTGTCGGTGAGATCTTAGCAAGGGGCTTAAGCGCTCCGTGCGGTGTTAGATCGCTTGGATGCTCCGTGTGTTTAGGTCGGCGCACAGGCGTCGATCGCCTCGCCGACATTCCCGCACAATATTCGACGTGGCTATCTGTCTTCTATCCTTGCCAGAGCGGCGACAGACCCTGCGACCAAGAAAGCGGCGGACGGTCCAAGCACGACCGGTCCACCACAAATTGTGTAAGGAGAAGAACAAGACAAGGCCAAGTAGGGCAAGGTCCGAAACGTGGAATAACCATCCTAAGAGCCCAATTATGATGTAAAAGATGCTCATAGCACTGAGGAGAAAAAGCGTTTGCCGTTGAGACAAGCCCGCTGATAAAGCCAGGTGATGAAGGTGCGTGCGATCGGCGTGGAATGGCGATCGCCCGCTGGCCAGGCGGCGCGCCCCCACCGCGATCGTGTCACCGAGCGGCAGGGCCACTAACCATAGCGCGATTGTCGGTGCGAACACTCGAGTGTCACCTTGGGATGAAGCAATGAGCAAGCACGCGAGTAGATATCCCAACAACGTGCTTCCCGCATCCCCCAGAAATACGCGTCCGCTGCGCCGCCGGCGGCCGGGCAGATTGAAGAGCAAAAACGCTGTCATCGCGCTGGCTAGGCATATCGAAATCTGGAATAGCTCGTAACGCCCCGCGAGGCTGGTCATCACGATGAGCGCCAATAATGTCAAGACCGTTAGCATCCCGGCGAGACCATCGACGCCATCGGACAAATTGATTGCATTGATTATCCCCACCATCGTGAACACAGTAAACGGCACAGAAAGCACATCAAGCGGGAGCACGCCCCCGCCGACGGACAGATTACCCAGGTCATAGAGCCGCACGTCGGCCCCGTAGATCGCCAATAAAGCCGCCGCGATATGGGCGGCAAGGCGCCGCTCCGCAGAGATTGGGCAACAGTCGTCCCGTGCGCCGACACCCACCAAAAGCAGTCCCCCTGCCATGAGCCACGGGAGGCCTTCGAATACTGGCGTTAGCGCCATCATCGACGAGACAAAGCCCAGGTAAATCGCGATACCGCCCACCAAAGGCACTGAGCCTTCATGGCGCTTGCGCAGCCCATCCGGATTGTCCACCAGCCCCACGTACGGGGCAACAGCGCGAAGGGCACGAATAATGCCCGCCGTGGACAAGAACGCTATTAGACAACCCCAAAAGACGCCCATACAAGCAACCTCCTGCCTGCCTTGCTGAAGCATCCTACCTTAATTATTGTAGCAAGCGACCTCACCCTCCCTCCAGCGCGCTCATCAGCGCCCTCCTCGCGCCTTACCGCGCGAGCTCGTCCCGCATGTTACACCCCTTCCTCGTTCGTTTTTGACGATCTTCAACATGGGTGGCATCTCCTTCCACCGGCCTTTGCCGGAGTCGCGTTTGATTGACGCGGAAGGATACGCCGACTCACTCATGCCGCCAACGCACAACTTTGTATTGTACCTCTTTTCTTTCACCTTGCCCTAGTGTCCTCGGCGAACAGGCAGGGGTCGCTGGAAGTTGAGCTAGGGGTTGAGGTATGTGGCGCAGAAGGCGTTGATTTACATTGCATAACGCTGCGGATGGCTGTCGCCGAAGCACTTGCGCACCACGGCGCCGTTCTTGGCCAGCCGCGCAGTGCGGGTGTCCCCGAAGACGCAAGCGACGCGCTGCAGCAAGTGCTGGGTGGCGGGTCCCGAGAGCGTGTCGTGCAGGGCGTCGGTCTCGGCCAGGAGCGCCACATCGGCGACCGTGTACTTGCCCTGTGCCGGCGGACGGTAGCGCTTGGTGAGCCCGCCGGTGGCCAAGCGCTGCCGCACCAGGCGGGTCAGTGTTGCCGTGAATAGCCCGTGGTGCGGCCCAGATAGCGCAGCACCCGCTCCTTGTCCGCCCGCGCTCGAGCACCGCCTGGAGGCAGGAGCGCCCCTCGTGATCCCCGACGGACTGGAAACCGGACTCCCCCGTCCCCCCTCCAGGTAAGGCCCTGAGTTGCTCTCGCGCACACACTCGCGTTTGATTCCTGTCGATCACCATGGCACCCATGATCGACCTAACGGCTACCGTTCAGACTCATACCTCGTTGGAAACACCCCCTCTTGCATAGTGTGATACGTTTGCCGTATCCTTGCCCAAGCTCCCCTCAGGGGAGGTTGTATCGTTGCGCGAGAGGCTTATGAGGCTCTACCGTGCGATCTATTGCGGCAGGGCGGTAGAGGGCGTATGGACTCTGTGCGGCTCGCCGTATGACGTAGCATACCGGCCTGTGGCACGAAGCCATAGCGCGTGGGTCCAGCGTCGAACCTCGAACAACACAGGTCGAACAACATAGATAGTAGTGATGCGCGGTGCAGAAGCGCGCCGCGTGCAACCAAGAGGTGGATTCATGGACGGAAGTTCAAAAACAGGCGCCGATGCGATACTCAGGCCCCTAGTGCTGCGGCTCGTCTGGGCGAGACGGCGAAGGGGACCGAAGCATCCCATGCCGCGTATGCCGCGGGCCGGTAACCACCGGGTCCACGGCACCGCATTGAATCGTTACCCCGGCGAGCTCCCCCTACTAAATTCCCGTTTCTAGCCAGGGAGGCAGGGTCGCATGAAGACCGGGGAACCGGGGCTGCGCGCTCGGGCGGTGTTTCCGTCCGAGGCTGCAATTCGCGCACTGCAGCAACCCCATCGCGGGCGCCGTGCTCTTGCGCCGTCGGCCCATGGCCTGTCGTGGCTCACACCCGTTTGCCTCTTGCTATGCGCCGGGCTCGCATGTACCCCTGCGCAAACCGAGGCTGCCTATGCGGCCACCGAGTTAGCTAGCCTACCCGTAGGATCGAGCTGCGTCGTGCGCGCGGCGAACGACGCCGGCGAGATCGTGGGAACCGTCGGCGAACGGGGGTTTTTGCTGAACGGTGGCGGACTGCAGGAGATCGCAGGGCTGCCGGGTAGCGATTACAGCGCCGCCCTCGGCATCAACAACCTCGGTCACGTCGTGGGTTCGGCGAACATCGCCACCGGGGTGCGGGCTTTCCGCTCCCGTCGAACGACCGGGACCGTTGCCCTAGGGACGCTCCCAGGCGACAACGGCAGCGTGGCGTTGGCCATCAACGACCCCGGAAAGGCTATCGGCTATTCGAGCGGACCCCCCGGGGTTCGGGCCGTCGTCTGGACCTCCGCGGGCGCCATCCAGGCGCTACCGGTGCTTGTCGGCAGCGACTCGAGCCGAGGCCTCGCAATCAACGATGGCGGGGATGTCGTCGGAGTCTCCGACACCCCCTCAGGGCCGCGGGGGGTGCTCTGGGAGGGCGACGCCGTTCAGGATCTCGGGACGCTTCCCGGCCACGGCGCGAGCGAGGCGCTGAGCATCAATAACCTCGGGGATATCGTCGGGTCCTCGGGGGACCCCGAGGCCCAGCACAACGCCGTGCTCTGGTCCCCAGGCGGCCCCATCCAGGATCTCGGCACGCTCCCGGACGGCACCTCGAGCCGGGCGCTCGCGATCAATGATCGGCGCGAGGTGGTCGGGATCTCAGAGGCCAGGGCCGGGGTTCACGCGTTCCTGTGGACGAAGCAAGGCGGCATGCAGGACCTGAACGAGCTGCTGACGTCGCGCTCCGGGTTCGTGCTCACCCACGCAGTCGCGATCAGCGCTGAAGGCGTCATCGTCGCAATCGGCGTCGACGAGGCCACCA
>JACCXJ010000161.1 GCA_013697045.1 Gammaproteobacteria bacterium
GACAAGTGGCAAGGTCTGTCCCATGCGTAAAATGAAAAACCACGGCTTTGCTTTTCAATGTGTTAGGCACGCCGAGCACGTGAAATCGACGGTTTGGAAGGGCCAGTTGCGAAAGTTGGGCTAACGCGCGACGGGTCCTCCGTCGTTACCGATGAGCGTATCGCGACCGGAACCGCCGCAGATCGTGTCGTTACTCTGGAGCCCCCGAATGGTATCGTTTCCGCCCCGGCCGAGGATGACATCCGGCAACAAGGTACCCCGGAGGGTGTCGTTGTGGGACGTCCCCAGGATCGTCGCCCGCCGCCCGCCGCATTTGGGCGGCAGGCCCTCCCGGATTCCACTTCGTTTCATCCGGGCTACGCTGATTTCCTGGCAGGGCGGGGGCAGGGCGGGGGTCGCTCCGCGCGGGCGCATCGACCATACCCGATGCCCGTGGTCGAGGGCGCACAGCTATGCGCCCCGACCCGTGCGGCCCGCCGTGTCCGGCTAAGGGAGCCGAATCCGGACTGGTGTGGAGCTGATAGCCCCGGTGGTTGAGTTCCGGATCTCCATGACGCCCCGGATCCTCTTTCGCGTGCTGGTTCGCACGATCTGCTTCCCCGCCCGCCGCAACTTGAGCTTCACGTTCTTGATCCGCCCGGCTGGGATGTTGGAGACGCCGGACGCGAACAGGAGCCGCCTCCGCGCCCGGGCCGCCGGATCATCGCCGAGCCGCAATGCACTGGGACGCACGAAGACCTTGACGCCGACGTCGCACGACGTCCCCGGCACCCCATCGCACTTGATGGCGACGCCGCAACGGGACGCCGTGCACGGTACCGGCGGTAGCGGCAGATTTTTGCACGAGGCCGTTGCATTAGGGGGTACCGTAGGAATTTGGGGTAGCGCCCCCCTCTCGAGCTCAAAGGCACCGATGTCGCAATCGGGACTGTGTCCCCGTCGCCGTCCTGGGGCCGAGGGATGCCCCGCTGATCGTTGGCCGTCGCACAAGCTGCAGCCGGTACGGCGTCGATCGCAGGGCTCCCGGTGACGAGGGAGTGAGTCTTGGTGCCGCCCCCATTGTCGGTTAGCGTGGGGTCGAGGATGGCGGCGAGCGGGACGCTCGGAACGATGTCCGTCGCCCCCGGCGTGAAGCCACTCACTCCCGCCGATCTGAAGGACCCGAAGACATTGAAAGCGTCGGCATGAACGACCCCGGGTTGGTAGTCCTCGGCCTTGGACACCTCGTTGTATACCTCCGGCCCCGTCGAGCATGCGGAGGATGCGTGATTTCCGGACACCAGCGTCCGCACCAGGGTCAGGCTACCGCTGTATTCTACTCCGCCGCTGTTGTATACCCCGCCGCCCTTGGAACTCGCGGAATTGCCCGATACGGTGCTGTCGGTGAGACTCAGGATGCCGCTGTTTTATAGCCCGCCGCCGACGCCGCCGGAGGAACTCCCCTCGTAGCTGTAGGAACTCGTGGAATTGCCCGATACGGTGCTGTTGGTGAGGGTCAGGGTGCCGCCGTTGAATAGCCCGCCGCCGCCGCGGGTATTGGCGCTGTCCGCCGTGGCGCTGCCCCCCGTGATCGTCGTCTCCTCCACGGTCAGATTGCCCGTTCTGGCGACGCTGAGGATGCGAAACACGGGCGCCGCAGGAGCGCGCGCGATGGTGCTGCCGTTGCCGTCGATGACGATCGCGGAAGTGACCACCGGGAGGCCAGTCGGGCCGTAGGACGGGCCGAAGTTACTGACGACCGACGTGAGCGTTTGGGTGCTCCCCGCGGGGAGGGTGATGGTGTCCGTTCCGCTTCCGGCCGGGCAACCGCCTGCCGGCGCGTCCCTGTTCGCCGCCGTGGTGGCATCGATCAGGGTGCAGCTCGTGCCGTCGACCGCGATGGTCGCCGCCAGCGCTGGCGCCTGGCCGAGGGCCAGGAGGAGCGCGATAGCCCGGAGCGGGCGGCGCCATCGGCGTTGCAGGGCGCGCCGTACCTTCCGCGGCAGGCGGGCGAGGGCTTGGTGATAACCGGCGAAACGAGGCCAGAGCGCCGCGCCGGCCGGTGCGAGGCCGAGCAGGGCGGCGGTCTTTGCCAGCTCCTCTAGGGTCAAGACCTCGGGATCGGCGGGGGATGAAGCGTTGGGGTTCTGGTTCGGGTAGATGTGTCGCGCCGGGTGAGCGAAGCCCACCCCGGCGACATTGCGGGGCGCGGTATATAGCGACTGCCGAGCGTGATTCATCCACTTGGGTGACAGGGTGGCTCGATGTCTACGAGAACGAGCCGCGCGTCACCGAGGAGTTGCTGGGTATGGAGAACGTGGTGCTCCTGCCGCACCTGGGCAGCGCCACGCGCGAGACCCGCGTGGCGATGGGCATGCGTGTCCTCGAAAACGTCGAGGCCTTCTTCGCCGGACGTCCGCCGCGCGATCGGGTCGCCTAGGGTCCCTTCTCACACCGGGTGCGGGTGCGGGTGCGGGTGAGGGGATCGATCGCTATCAGAAGTGTAGAGTGCGTTCCACGCACCAGCGCCCCCGATCGGACACCCAAGGCAGTTGAGCAGCGCGTGTAGGCGAGCATTCGCGAGCGCTTGGTGCGAGCGAAACGGAGCGCAAGCCCGAAGAGGCGAGTCCCAAGGATGGGGCGAGCAACCGCAGTGTATGTTGAAGTACATGAGGATGTGCCGGGCTACTGTGGCCTCCGCATCGGTGCCCGGCGGCTCGCGTGCTAACATATCCGGGTGATCCCCTTTCCCGGCATCGACCCGGTGGCCGTTCACATCGGGCCGCTCGCGATCCGATGGTACGGGCTCGCCTATGTCACCGGGATCCTGTCGGCCTGGTGGCTCATGAAGCGCCGGGCGGCCCGCCCCGGCTCCGGCTGGACGGAAGACCAAGTCGCGGACTTCACGTTCTACGCCGCACTCGGGCTCGTGATCGGGGGTCGGCTGGGATACACCCTGTTCTATAACTTCCCCGTGTATGTGAAGGACCCGCTCGCCGTCTTCAAGGTATGGCAGGGGGGCATGTCGTTTCATGGCGGGCTCATCGGCGTCCTGTTGGCCGCCGCCTGCTATGCGCGCAAGGCCGGTAAGCGCTTCTTGGAGGTCACGGATTTCGTCGCCCCGGTGGTCCCGATCGGCCTGTTGCTGGGCCGCCTCGCCAACTTCGTCAACGGGGAGCTTTGGGGCGCGCCGACCGATCTCCCCTGGGGCATGGTATTCCCCGATCCCGCCGCCGGCGACATCCCGCGCCACCCATCCCAGATCTATGAGGCCTTGCTCGAAGGCGCGCTCTTGTTCGCGTGGCTGTGGACGTTCTCGAAGAAACCACGGGCGATGGGCGTGGTTTCCGGGGCGTTTCTCGTCGGTTATGGCGGCGCGCGTTTGCTGGTCGAGCTCGTGCGCGCGCCGGACGTCCAGCTCGGCTACCTTGCGCTCGGCTGGCTGACCATGGGACAGGTCTTGACCGTCCCGATGCTGCTCGCCGGCCTGTGGCTGTGCCTCCGGCCACATCGCTGACATGGCACCCTACCTTGGGCTCTTGCGTCGGGTCCTGACCGAGGGGGTAGAAAAACGCGACCGCACCGGCACCGGCACGCTCAGCCTGTTCGGCTGCCAGATGCGCTTCGACCTCGGGATCGGGTTTCCGGTGGTCACGACCAAGCGCCTGCACATCAAATCGGTGATCCACGAGCTCCTGTGGTTTCTGCGCGGGGACACCAACGTGCGCTCCTTGCATGAGCATGGGGTGACGATCTGGGACGAGTGGGCGGACGTAAACGGCGATCTGGGTCCGGTGTACGGCGCCCAGTGGCGCGCTTGGCAGAGCGCCGATGGACGGACCATCGACCAGATGAGCCGGGTCGTGGACGGTCTCAAGACCGACCCGGCCTCAAGGCGCCTCCTCGTGAGCGCCTGGAACGTGGGCGAGATCGAGCGCATGGCGCTGCCCCCCTGCCACTGCCTGTTCCAGTTCTACGTGGCAGAGGGCCGCCTGTCCTGCCAGGTGTACCAGCGCAGCGCCGACGTGTTCCTGGGCGTACCGTTCAACATCGCGAGCTACGCCTTACTGACGATGATGCTGGCCCAGGTCACGGGCCATGTACCGGGTGATCTCATCCACACGCTCGGAGACGTACACCTCTATCTCAATCACCTGGACCAGGCCCGGACGCAGCTCGGACGCAGCCCCTATGCGCTGCCGAGGATGCGGCTCAACCCCGAGGTCCAGTCGCTCTTCGATTTCACCGCTGACGATTTCACGATCGAGGACTACCGCCACCACCCGCCGATCGCGGCGCCCATCGCGGTGTAGCGAAGCGTCACGCGCCGCCCGCCCCTGGTAACCGACGGTGGCGTCACGAGAAACCCCGGGGGGTTCAGCCCCACACCCGATCGCCCCCCACGGCATCGGCCCCCATGGGATCGGCTTGGTCGTGGCCATGGCCGAAGGCCGGGTGATCGGCGCGGGCGGCCAGCTGCCCTGGCACCTCCCCGCGGATCTGCGGCATTTCCGAACCTTGACCCTCGGCAAACCCATCGTCATGGGCCGCCGGACTTTCGAGTCCATCGGCCGTCCGCTGCCGGGTAGGACCAACATCGTCGTGACCCGCGACCCCGCGGTGCGCGGCGCGGGCGTCTGGGTCGCCCGTGATCTCGAGGCGGCCCTGGCGATGGCGCAGCCGCTGGGTGAGGTGATGGTGATCGGGGGGGCCGCAATCTATGCCGGGGCCCTGCCTCTGTGCGAGCGCATCTATCTCACCGAGGTACACGCCAAGATCAGCGGCGACACCTGGTTTCCGGCCTACGACCCAGGCGAATGGCGCGAGCGCGACAGGATCGATCACCCACCCGACCCGGTCAACCGTTATCCCTATAGCTTCGTGGTCCTGGAGCGCGTGAGCCGGGGGCCAGCCCCGTAGCGCCGCGCGCGTTGCTGCGCTACCGATAGGGAATCCCGCCCTGCCATGGCGCAAACCGCTGAATCGGAGCCTAGCCGGGCCTGATCACAACCACGCTCGATCAACTGACCGAGCTTCTTCGGGGGTGGACAACGGAGATCCAAGACAATTCAGAAGTTGTACCCGGTCTCGTTGTGCACGCCGATGTCCAATCCCTCGGTTTCTTGCTCGTGGCTTACGCGCAGACCGACCGTCAGATCCAGGAGCTTCAGAAGGAGGAACGTTACCGTCCCACACCACGCGATGGCTGCCCCGATACCGATAAGCTGGGTCTGTACTTGCTGGCCCATGGTGATGCCTTCGGCAAAGCCCACCCCGCCATACTCCGAAGCAGCAAACACCCCGGTGAGCGTCGTGCCGATTATCCCTCCGACCCCGTGCACCGGGAACACATCGAGCGAATCGTCCACGGCAAGCGTTCGTTTCATGAAGTTTGTGGCAATGAAGCATACGACGCCGGCCAGGCCGCCGATGGCGACCGCCCCTAAGGGCCCGACAAAACCCGAGGCCGGCGTAATGCTGCCAAGGCCGGCCACCATCCCCGTGACAATGCCGAGCACGCTCGGCTTGCCGTAGCGCAGCCATTCGCACAGCATCCAGATCAGCGATCCGGTTGCGGCGCCCAGATGGGTGACCAACATGGCCATGCCGGCGGTGCCATCGGCCGCCAGGGCGCTTCCGGCATTGAAGCCGAACCAGCCTACCCACAGCATGCAGGCACCGGCCACGGTCATGGGCAGATTATGCGGGAGCATCGGGGTGTGCGGGAATCCGCTGCGCCGCCCAAGCACGAGCGCCGCTACCAGGGCCGCCACCCCAGCGTTGACGTGGACCACAATGCCGCCGGCAAAGTCCATCACGCCTCGCTGCTGTAACCAGCCGCCGCCCCATACCCAGTGGCATAGCGGTACGTACACGAGGAGCAGCCAAAATAGGCTAAACAGCAGCACCGCGGGGAATTTCATCCGCTCGGCGAATGCACCGACGACCAGCGCCGGGGTGATGATGGCAAAGGTCATTTGAAACATCGCAAAGACCGTCTCGGGAATCGATCCCTTCACGGTCCCGACTTCGATCCCCGACATCAAGGCCCTGCCCAAACCCCCGATCCAGGCGTGAAAGGCTGCCCCGTCCTCGAAGGCCAGGCTGTACGCGATCCCGGCCCATGCGATAGAGACCACGCAGGTGATGGCAAAACATTGCATCAACAACGACAGCGCATTCTTGCTGCGCACGAGCCCACTATAAAACAACGCCAGCCCTGGGATGGTCATGAACAACACCAAGACGGTGGAGGTCAACATCCAAGCGGTGTTAGCCATGTTGAGGTCTGTAGCCTCACCGGCTGCCTGAACGCTACGCGGAAGCGCGGCGAGGAGAAGCATGAGGGCGGGTGTAGCGAAAGCTTGTCGGGAACGTGTCATCGGTGTGCCTCCCTTGGATAAAGGACAAGGCTCAAATGGATAAAGGACAAGGCTCAAAGCCCTTCGTGTTATTGCCTAGAGTGGATTCGGCAGGAAGCCATGGAAAAGCCATGTCCCCTAGTTAAGGGCGCCGACCCGCCCTATGGGCTCGAAGATCCCCGCTGCCCGTCATGGTACCCGCATGGCAACTGCGCAGCAAATGGGAGTCTTTTCCAACATGGTATGAGTCTGGGCGTGGGGGGGTGTTTCCAACGAGGTATGAGTCTGAACGGTAGCCGTTGGGTCGATCATGGGAACACCATGGTGATCGACATGAACGAGACGCGACTG
>JACCXJ010000189.1 GCA_013697045.1 Gammaproteobacteria bacterium
GCCCACACGGCCCAAGTCGTCGCCGGAGTCGAGACCTCCACCCGCAAAGTAGCGATGTGCGCCGTGCATTTCCTACACGACATCCTGCGCGCACTGATCTCAGAGATCGAGAATCGCTTTCTTGACACCTTTGCACGCACCATCGACTACCTCGCCGGGAACGCACGACGCGCACACCCTAAACGAGATCGACAACGTGGGCGGCTGCAATTCGGTCTTGAGCCGATTTTCGCGACTCTTAACTACATAACCTATGAGGGCGGGTTAGCAGCTTTATCGCGTAACCCGCCTTTTGGGAAGGGCCGCCGGCCCCGGGCTCCGTGACCCCCAGCACGAACTCCGTGCCTTCCACATACGCCGTGACCATGCGCGTCTCCATCGTCAGGGCCTGCGGCTCTCGGCTCAGGACATGCACCACGCCCTCGATGAGCTTCAACAAGGAAGGACTCGGCTCGGGGGCTGGAAATATGAGGGTCGCCCTTCGTCCAGGCGGATCGGGGTCTCATTTAAACATCGAAGGAGTGTAAGTCAATATCCAGGATATGATATATCCTGCACAACTTTTAGTAGCGGGCCGTCATCGACAGACATGACGCGTTTGAACGATTCCGCGCGTGCAACGCGCAAAGGCATTGTCGCGCAACATCAGGTGCCTATGAACACAAACGCGCGAGGTATGCTACGATAGGAACTATGATGCCGCTTCTCGAACCGGTTGTCCGCGGGCGACATGCGGATGGGGGCGTGCCCGCCGGGCCTGGCGTGTCGTTGCCGTGGCTGGCCGAATTCAAGGCCCGGGGCGTCTCGTCGTGACCGTTTCGACGGTTCAGCCGGATCACCCCCGGGCGCGCGGCTGCCCCGTGTGCGTGGTCGATGATGAACCCGGGGTGCGCGAGCTGCTCTGTACGCTGTGCGAGTCGGCTGGGCTTTGCGCAGAGGCCTATGACTCCGCCGAGTCGTTCTTGAGTGCCTACCGCTGCGAGCCTATCCGGGCCCGTTGCCTGGTGCTGGACTTTTGTTTACCGGGAATGACCGGTCTCGAGCTTTTGAAGGAGCTCAACGCGCAAGGGGTTCGCCTCCCGGTGCTGCTGATGAGCGGCCGCGCCGAGAGCGCGACGGTGGTCCAGGGGCTCAAGCTCGGTATCGTCGATTTTTTCCCCAAACCGTTCGAGGTCGAGGCGCTGTTGGGTCGCATCCTCGAGTTGGCAGAGCGCAAGCCTGAGTACCGGTCCAGCTTTCAGCCGCTGTATCACGACTAGCTAGTCACGGGCTAGCACGCGGCGGGGGCTTCCCCCGGGGTCCGGCCCTCCGGCATCAGCCCGGCGGAGCAATCCAAGATCCCGCGCACGGCCCGCGCCAGGTCTTCGCGCCGGTAGGGTTTCATCAAGAGCCGCGCGCCCTTGTCGAGCTTAGCTGCACGCATGATGGTAGTCCTGGGATAGCCCGAGGTGTAAAGCACCTGGAGAGCCGGCTGGCGGCTATTGGCTTCCAGCGCGAGCGCGTGCCCATCCAGGGTCCCCGGCAGCACCAGATCGACAAACAGCAGATCGATGGCCTCACCGTCCTCGAAGAGGGCCAGGGCCGCCTGGGCCTCGGCGGCCTCCAGCACGCGGTAGCCAAGCTCGGACAGATAGGTGACGGCAAGCGCCCGCACGTCCGCATCATCCTCGACCACCAGGATCGCCTCTCGGCCCCGCAAGTCTTCCAGGGGCAGGAGGTCCTCGGCGACGGCAGCGGCCAGCGCGTCCTTGGCCCGCGGCAGGTAGAGCTTGACGGTGGTGCCCTTTCCGCGCTCGCTCTGGACCTTCACGTGCCCGCCCGATTGCCTGGCAAAGCCGTAGACCATGGAGAGCCCCAGCCCGCTCCCCCTTTCCGTCGTCTTGGTCGTGAAGAACGGCTCGAAGGCGTGTCTCTTCGTGTCCTCGGACATCCCCTCGCCGGTGTCGCTCACGGAGAGCAGTACGTAGTCACCCGGCGTGAGCTCGGCCTCCGGGGCCGTGGTGTCTTGACCCAGGGTGCCGTTGGCGGTCTCGAGAACGAGCCGGCCGCCTTCGGGCATGGCGTCGCGCGCGTTCAAGGCGAGATTGAGGAGCGCCGCCTCGACCTGCCCGGGATCGGCGAGCGCCGCCCACAGGTCCACGCCCGGCGCTAGCACGATCTCGATGGGCTCCCCCAGGGTCTGGCGCAGGACCGGCATCATCCCGGCGACGATTTCATTCAAATCGACCGCTTGCGGTTGCAAGACCTGCCGGCGGGCAAAGGCCAGGAGCCCGTGCACCCGCTCCGCCCCGCGCTCGGCCGCCCGCGCCGCTGCATCCCGCAGCTTTTGCCCGGCCGGGTCGTCCTGGAGCCGCGCCTCGAGCAGCTGTAGATTACCCCCGATGACGGTGAGGAGGTTATTGAAATCGTGTGCAATACCGCCGGTCAGTTGGCCTACGGCCTCCATCTTTTGGGCCTGCGCCAAGGCCTCCTGCGCGTGCACCAGGTCGTCGATGTCGGAAGACACGCCAAACCACTTGATCACTCGGCCACTCGCGTCTGCTATCGGGCGGCCACGGATCAGGTGCCAGCGGTAGCCGCCGGCGGCACTCTGCAGGCGGTATTTGATCTCGTAGGGCTCTTCCGCCGCGAGCACTTGCCGCCAACGGGATTGATCGCGCTCCCAGTCCTCGGGGTGCAGGGACTGCGTCCAGCCGAAGCCGTCCGCCGCACCGGGCGGAAGGCCCGTGAGCTCGTAGAACCTCGGATTGGTGTAATCACTGAAGCCGTCGGGGCGGTGGGCGAAGATGATGTCCGGCACCGTCTCGGCCAAGGTGCGGAACCGCTCCTCGCTCTCGCGTAGCGCCTCCTCGCCACGCTCGAGCTCGGTGATCTCGGTGTAGATCACCACCACGCCCTCGATACGGTCCTCGTGGGCCCGATAAGGCAGCACCCGCTGGATGTACCACTCACCCCCCACCGTACGCACCTTGCGCTCGATCGGGGTGAGGGTATCGAGGACCCGCTGGGCGTCGGATAACAGGTGACCGTCGGAAAACTTATTGGCGATATCGGCCACCGGCCGATTGAGGTCCGAGGGGATCAGGTTGAACAAGCGGGTGGAGGCGGGCGTGTAGCGCTTGATGCGGAATTCCCGGTCGAAAAACAGGATCGCAATGTGGGTGCTGGCGAGCAGATTATCGAGGTCGTTGTTGGTGCGTTCCAGATCGGCGACCTTCTCCTCGAGTTGGGCGTTGACCGTGGTGAGCTCTTCGTTGAGGGACTGCAGCTCCTCCTTCGAGGTCTCCAATTCCTCATTGGTGGATTGCAGCTCCTCGTTCATCGACATGGCCTCTTCGTTCGAGACCTTCAGCTCTTCGTTGGCGCTCTCCAGGTCCGCGACCACGTTTTCCAGCTCTTTTTTGACGCTGGCGAGCTCTTCTTCCAAGTGGGCCACCGCCGCCGACTCTTCGATGGCGCGGGGCGCCGGCTCGGCCTCGGCCGCCGGTGGTGCCGAAAAGGTCACGAGCCACAGCCCCACGCCCTGCCTCTGGTCCTCCACGGGCGTCACCGTCACCTGTACCGGGAGGGAGGCGCCGCCCCGTTTCACCTGGGTTACCACCACCGCCGGCTGCTCCTCCCGCATGGCCCTATGCAGGGCGGCGCGCAGCTTGAGGCGCAGACCCTCGCGGGCCATGGCCAAGAGGTCGTCGGTCGGTTCGCCCGCGGGATGCACCAAGTAGTCGTCGGTCTGTCCATGGAAATAGAGGGTCTGGCAGTCACGGTTGACCAGCACGGCGGCCGGGGCATAGCGCGCTAGCAACAGGGCTCGGGTAACCTCCCCATGGTCGTCGGGCCTGGGCTTGTGTGGCCGCGGCCCACCCGGGCGCTCGCGGGGTAGGGCCTCCGGGATGAGCGGAACGTCCGCCGGCACATGCCGCACCGGCCCGCTGCGCCGGTAGATCCGCCACTTCTTCGAGAGGGGCTCGAACAGGCTCAGTTGCTGGCCGACGGTCTCGGACTTGCCCAGGAATAGACAGCCGTTGTGGTTGAGGGCGAAATGAAACAGCCCGATAATCTTCTGCTGCAACTCGGGCTCGAGATAGATGAGCAGATTGCGGCAGATGATGAGGTCCAGGCGCGAAAAGGGGGCATCGGTGATCAGGTTCTGCGGTGCAAACACCACCGCTTCGCGCAGCTCCTTTTTGATCCGGTAGCTATTGTCGGACTTGGTGAAGAACCGGGTAAGACGCTCCGGAGTGAGGGACGAGGCCATGCCCTCCGGGTAGGTCCCCCCGCGGGCAATCTCGAGCGCGTGGCGATCGATGTCGGTCGCGAAGATCTGGAGCTCGCCATTGTGCTCGCTGCTCGCCACCCGCTCGAGCAGAAGCATGCCGAGGGAGTATGCCTCTTCGCCGGTGGCGCAACCGGTGACCCATACGCGCAGGGGTGCCTCGGGGTGCTTGGCCGCCACGAGCTTTGGGATCACCTCCGCTTCGAGGACCGCCCAGGCCTCGGGCTCGCGGAAGAACTCGGTCACGCCGATCAGGAGGTCCTTGGCCAGGGCCTTGAGCTCGGCCGGGGTGTCCCCGAGATACTGGCCGTAGTCGCCGATCGCGGCGATATGATTGAGGCCCATGCGCCGTTGGATACGGCGCAGCAGCATGGCCTTCTTGTAACAGCGAAAGTCATGCCCTTCCCGAGTGCACAACAGGGCCAATATGGTGTGCAGAGGGTCGTGCCGCGGGTCGGCGGGGACCGGGATCGGAGCGCCACGCAGATGGGCATGCTCGACATACTCGAGCAGCGCCGCGGGCATCTCTTCCACGGGGAGCACGTAATCCACGAGCCCGGTGGCGATGGCGCTGCGGGGCATCCCGTCGTCCTCCGCGGTGTCCGGGCTCTGGACCATCACCAGGCCGCCTTCCGCCTTGATCGCCTTGAGCCCGAGCGTGCCGTCGCTGCCGGTACCCGAGAAGATGATGCAGATGGCCCGCTCCTGTTGGTACTCCGCCAGGCTCCGCAAGAAGCCGTCGATGGGCCGCGGTATGCCGGGACGAGCCACCGCCGCCCCGAGATGCAGGATGCCCCCCTTGATCGTCAGTAACGCGTTCGGCGGGATGATGTGGACGTGCTCGGCCTGGACCAGCGCCCCAGTGCGCCTGCTCGACCGGCATAGGGGTATGCCGGCGCAGCAACTCTGGCAGGTGGCTCACATGGGTGGGATCGAGATGCGGGATCACCACGAAACCGAGGCCGCTCTGCGCCGGCATGGCGCTGAAGAACCTCTTCAATGCGTCGAGCCCCCCGGCCGAGGCACCGACCGCGACCACCGGGAAGTCCCTTGGGCGGCCTTCTCCAGCCCCATCAGGATCGGTAGACGCGTCCGCCGCCGGGCGAGGCGCAGGGGTACTTCCGCCAGACTCCAAGCGATTGGCGGTCGGCTTCTTTCCGTGTCTTTTTGCCATGCCCAAATTCGGATCGCTCGGCTGCCCTCGCGGAACCATCGCTGGCTCGTGCTCTCCTATCGTCCGAGTCTACAGGGTTTGTGCAGTGTGTCAAAACGACGAGACGTCGGTATAGACCAGCG
>JACCXJ010000213.1 GCA_013697045.1 Gammaproteobacteria bacterium
GTTCATCCAACACCGACACAAGCGATCGGTACTTCGACTCGATCTGCTCTACCGTGGACGCAATCTGCATCCCGCTTTAAAGCACATCTCTCACACTTTATCAAGTTATTTCTGCGCGATGCCTAAAGGTTATGCGTAGCGGCCGGGGGCGAGGTGCGCGTGGTCGGTGTTCGCGAGGTCTTCTCCAAGTGGGCGAGGATCGTCTTGATGACGGCTGCCGCAGGGTTCACAGGGTTCGATGTCGATGTGGAAGACCTGTTTCAGGCTTGCGCAGAGGCTCATGGCGACGTGACGCGCGGGAAGGGCTTGTGCGCCTGGTCGCTGTCGCGTTTGCCACCTCGGGCCGCGCACGCAAGCGGCGGTTCGAGGCGACCCCACCGTGAAAACGGGGTGAGATTCACGCGCGGCTTGGGTCGGGGTCCTGCACACCTGTAGCGGTATCGTCGTCGACCAGGAGGTGCCCGCCGGCTCGCTATGGCGGTCTCCTCACGCGACGGGCGGTTGCTGTACGCAAAAGCGCGAATGGAGCGGATCCTTCAAGGAGCAAGACCGCTTGACCTATCGCGAAGGCCGGGCCACGGTGCTGCACGAAGGGGACCGCGAGGCAACTCATGCGGGCGCTTGCGGCCTGCGCCGAGCCCCCCGTCGTCGCTGCTCCACTCGAAGATGCGTTGCAGATCCATCGCCCCTCGGGCAAGACCTGTTACGCCGTCCGCGTGTACCGGTTGCCCGGCTGTGACCGGTTGCTCGGTCTCAGTGTCCAAGCCGTGGCATGGCTTCAGATCAGGGATCCCGCCGAGGCCCCGCGAAACCTCACCGAGACACTGCGACGGCTCTATCGCTTGACGGCGGCCGAAGCCCGGTTGGTCACGGCCCTTGCCCGAGGGGACACGCCGAAGGCAGCCGCAGAACGTTTCCAGGTCACCGAAAACACCATCCGCACGCAGCTCAAATCGGTGCTGGCCAAGACCGGCGTGCGCCGGCAGGTCGATCTCGTCTTGCTGCTCAACCGCTTGGCCGCGGCAGCGTAGCCGGGATGGGCCTCGGCCGAATATAGGGCTTGCCGGGCCGGTTCGCAGCTTTATCGCGTAAGCCGCCTCCGGCGCCGGGCCGGGGGGCGCCTCGCGCGCCGGGGGATGGCGATCCGTGGCACTTCGCGCCTACCATGCGAGGGATGCGGGGTGCACGTGAAGGACACGAGGGCGATCGGCGCGGCGGTCCGCCGGTGCGCGTGAAGATCTGCGGGATCACTAGGCCGGAGGACGGCGTCTTGGCGGCGCGCCTCGGGGCGGATGCCGTCGGGCTCGTGTTTCACGCCCAGAGCCCGCGCGTGGTTGGGGTGGAACGGGCCTGGGCCATCGTCACCGCGCACCTGCCCTTCGTGGCTCGCATCAAGCTATTCGTCAACGCGGCGCCAGACGCCATCGAAGCGGAGGCGGGTCGCGCGAGTGCCCACCGTGACCGGCACGGTGAGTCTTCGTAGCCCGGATGAAACGAAGTGGAATCCGGGAGGGCCTCGCCGGATTTCGCTGCGCTGCATCCGGGCTACGCGCTGGAGGACATCGAGGGTTACGGCGCAGAGCGCGGGGTCGAGGCGCACCCGGCCTGCCGGGAGCTGGTGATCCCCGGCCCTTCGCATACCATGTGCGGAACGCAGGGCCGTACGTGGCCGAGCGGGTTGGCGCGAGGGGAATGCGGCGACAAGACTGGGGTGGAGAACAGGCGTAGAGAAAGAACTTATGCCGACGATCAGCATCTTTTACGGAATCGTCATTCAGATGTTCTGGCAGGATCACGCGCCGCCGCATTTCCATGCGCTCTATGCCGAGCATGAAGCGTTGATCGATATCCGGACCCTCGCAGTGATCCGGGGTCATTTGCCGAAACGGGCGCTGGCACTGGTGGTGGAATGGACTTCCGAGCACCGTGCAGAATTATTGGAGGACTGGGAACTATGCACACGCATGCAAACGCCGAAGAAGATCGAACCCCTGAAATAATCCCACCCATCACCCCGAGCGCGCCTTGGCGCGTTAGAGAAGTGGAGCCCAGGCCGCAATTCCGCCTGTGGGTCCGCTTCAACGATGGCACCGAGGGCGACGTGGACATGGCCGGTCTTGTGCGTTCATCAGGCGCGGGGGTATTCGCCGCTTTGCGCGACGAGATGCTGTTTCGCCAGGTTCGCCTCGAATGCGGCGCGGTAACCTGGCCGGGAGATCTCGACTTGGCTCCCGACGCCATGTACGAGGCTATCAAAGTGCATGGCGAGTGGGTTGTCGAATGACTAACAGGTGCTGAAAAACTTGCTTCTTCGAGATTGACTGTTCCTTAACATGAGAGTCTTGAGGGCCTGGGACAGGCCGGTTCCCCGGCTCCTCGCGTAACCCGCCTCCGGCCCCGGACCGGTGCGCACCTGGCGCGCCGGGGGATGGTGATCCGGGGCAGTTCGCGCATACCATGCGAGGGATGCAGGGTGCACGTGAAGGACACGAAGGCGATCGGCGCGGCGATCCACCGGTGCGCGTGAAGATCTGCGGGATCACGCGACCGGAGGACGGTGCGCTTGCGGCGCGCCTCGGGGCGGATGCCGTCGGGCTCGTGTTTCACCCGAAGAGCCCGCGCGTGGTCGGGGTGGAACGGGCCCGGGCCATCGTCGCCGCGCTCCCGCCCTTCGTGACCCGCGTCGGGCTGTTCGTCAACGCGGCGCCAGACGTCATCGAAGCAGTCCTCTCTGCCGTGCCCCTCGATGTCCTCCAGTTCCATGGCGAGGAGCCCACCGAAGACTGCCGGTGCTACGGGCGCCCTTACATCAAGGCTATCCGCATGCGCTCGGACGTCGACCTCCGCGGCGCCGCGGCGGCTTATCCCGACGCCGGCGCGCTCCTGCTCGACGCCTACGTCGAAGGCATCGAGGGCGGCACCGGTAGAAGCTTCGATTGGTCGCGCGTCCCCCAAGACCTCGCCAAACCCATCATCTTGGCAGGCGGGTTGACTCCTGATAATGTCACGCAAGCCCTGGCTGTTGTAAATCCCTATGCCGTGGATGTGAGCGGGGGCGTGGAGCGCGAAAAGGGCATAAAAGACGAGGACAAGATGCGGCGATTCATCTCTGGGTGCGGGATGTCGGGCGGGGCTAGCACGGCGCTTGGGCGGGCACCCGATGGTGCGGTGGCCGCGCTGCCCGATGCAGGCGGACACTTCGGCCGTTACGGGGGGCGGTTCGTGGCCGAGACCCTCATGCAGCCGCTCGCGGCGCTCGATACGGCCTACCGCCGTTACCGGGACGATCCGGCGTTCCAGGCAGAGCTGGCGCATGAGCTCCAGCACTACGTGGGTCGCCCGTCACCGCTTTATTTCGCCGAGCGCTGGTCGGATCGCCTCGGCGGCGCCCGCATCTTCCTCAAGCGCGAGGATCTCAACCACACCGGGGCGCACAAGATCAACAACACCGTGGGCCAGGGGCTTCTGGCCGCGCGCATGGGCAAGCGCCGCATCATCGCCGAGACCGGCGCCGGCCAGCACGGGGTGGCGACGGCCACGGTGGCGGCACGGCTCGGGATGACGTGCGTGGTGTACATGGGCTCGGAGGATATCCAGCGC
>JACCXJ010000221.1 GCA_013697045.1 Gammaproteobacteria bacterium
TCTTCGTCGCTGGCCAGGAGATCGCGAACGGTTTCTCGGAGCTGAACGATCCCGACGACCAGGCCGAGCGCTTCCGGCGCCAGGCGGCGGAAAAAGACGCGGGCCACGACGAGGCGATGTCGTACGATGCCGATTACCTCGAGGCCCTGGAACACGGCATGCCGCCCGCCGCCGGCGAGGGGATCGGCATCGATCGGCTGGTGATGCTGTTCACGGACTCGCGCTCGATCCGCGACGTGCTGCTCTTCCCGCTCCTGAGGCCCAAGGCGAGCGGGCCTTAGCAGGAGGATCGGCTCGCCCTCGGCATAGACGGTGGCCGGCGGGCCGTCGACGGATGCTGGTGCCGCCGGATAAACGCGCGACGGAGGAATGCCGCGCCCGAAGCGCGCAACCGCTACTTCGGATCGCTGCGCGGTATCATCGGCTCCACGCCGCTCGATGAGGGTTCTGCGCCCGGTTCGCGTATCCGGTTTTTTAGCGCGGCCAGATACGCCTGGTCGCGTTCGAGATCGGGGTGTGTGAGCGCCTCTTTGATGCGCACCGAGCTTTCCAGTAACGGTAGGCCCCGAGCCAGGTCGCCGCGACGCTCGTATTCGAGACCGAGATTCCAGCTCGTCGCCGCCTCGCCCGCGCGATCGCCGATCTCGCGCTGGATCGCGAGGCTCTGCTCCAGAAGCTTCAAGGCCTCGTCGTACCGGCCCCAGGCACGGTAGATCTGCGAGATGTTGTTGAGCGTCACCGCCTCGCCTTTGTGATCGCCGATCTCCCGCCGGATCGCGAGGCCCTGCTCGTAATGGCGCAGCGCTTCCGGCAGTTGCGAGCTTTTGGCCAGGGCATAACCGAGCGCGCCTTCCAGCCCAGCACGCAGCTTGGTTCGAGCATCCTCTAGCTGACTCAGCCCTTCGAGGCCGCCTCCGCCGCGAGGCCTGCGGCATTGCGTCGCGTCAACCACAGGCAGAGATCGAGGAGCAGCCCGGCCTTGATCTCGGGATCGGTGGCGCCGTCGAGGACGGCCCGCACCCCGGCGAGCTGGCGGTCGATCGACTCGCGCTCGGCCGCCGGCAAGGGCAGCGTCGCGCCGCGCTCGGCCATCGTCTGCCAGAGCCCCTCGCCGCGCGGGCCGGCTGGACGCTCGAGCCAGTAGGTGCGGTGGCGGAAATCCCACATATCCCCAGCGAGGCGCACGAAGCCTTCCATCTCGACGACGTGCAGAAACACGAGAAACCGCAGCCGGTCTCGGGCGATGCGGTCGCGGTGGAGGTTGAAGTATTCCAGGAACGCCGGTTCGAGCGCTCCGCCGCCGGTTTTCCGCGGCAGATCCGACACCAGGCTCAAGGCGCGCGGGCCACACTCGGCGAGCGCGGCATAGAAGCGGCCCAGTCCGTGCTCGGGGCGGTGGCGCGGGTCCAAGGTCTGAGTCGTATAGCCTTCTTCGAGCAAGCGCCGGCGCAGCACCTCGAGCAGGCGCAGCTTGTCGCCCTCATGCTCGTAGATCGCGATCAAGAACAACGGCTGGCCGTGCCGGACCGCCCGCCCGAGCAGATCGGCGATCTCGGCGGCGATCGCCATAGCCTCGGCGTCGTTCGCCGTGGGATCAGGTTCGCGCGGTGTTTGGGGCTTGGAGCTTACGGACATAGGGCTTGAGCAAGGAACGCAGGTCCAGCCACAGATCACCGTTCTCGTATTCGACCACCGCCCGATTCTGCAAAAACGGCTCGACGCCGGGCACCCAGCCTTCAGTGCTCGCGAGCACCTCTTTCAACACCTTCGGCGTCACCGCGGATCATGGGTTGATACTCCTTCTTGATGCGGGTCGCCACCGCATCCGCGTCCGCCATCGTGATGCGTTCGCCGGCGCCGCGACGCAAGGCGAGGTAAGCGGCGTCCCGCACGCTGCGTGCGGTCTCGCGGAAGAGCCCGCTGCCGATGAGCAGGAGCTTTTCGAGGACGGCCTCGGATCCGAACACGGTTCCCCATTCGGCCAGCCGGCTCTCGACGAAATCGCGCATGAACTTGTAGCCCTCGGCGTTTTTGTCGAGCGGCGGGTCGTCTTCCTGCTTGGACGCCTGGTCATACAGGCGCAAGGCCGAGAACGCGAACAGCTCCTGGGATTGGATGCGGTTCCCCGGCAAGGCTCGAAAGTAGATGGGCAGGGTGTAGACCATGGAGAAGCGCGGCTGCATCAGAACATCGTAGTGCTCCTCGAAGATCCGCGCGTGCATCTCGCGATGGGCCTCGGATTCGCCCTTTTCGATGTCGTCCACGAACACCAGCACGCGCTTTCCGCTCTTGTTGTAGAGGTCCGCCGCCATGAGATTCAGGATGTCGATGAGATCGCGCACCCGTGGCTCCAGGATCTGTTTCTCCTCGGCCTTCCATTCGCGGCGCGTGCTGAGCTGAGCCTTGAAGAAGGCCAGCCAGGCGTTGGCCTTGGCGCCGACCTCGGCTTGCACGGCCTCATCGTGCAGGAAGGTGCGCACGATCTCTTTGCCCCAGTTTGCGAGGTTTTCGTGCAACTCGGTGTCCATGCCGCGCCTTTGCCCTTCGCGCCCGAGCGCGAGGCCGATCTCCACCATCAGCGCGTCGTGGCTCAGATGCACGGACTCGGACCCGAACTCTTGGATCGTGAGATAGATGGGAAGGAACTTCTCGCCGATCGCCTCATCCGCCGCGAGGCGCTTCAATTCGGTGGTCTTGCCGCTGCCCTTACGCACGCTCGCGGTGATTTCCATGCCTTTCTGTGCGGGCACCGGAGCTCGAAGCGCAGGCTATGGAGCCGATCGGCCTGGCGGGCGATGTAGAACTGGGTGGCAGGGTCCACCGCCAAGGTGGGATCGAAATTCGCCCACACACCTCTTCGAGCGTTTGTGCCTTGCGTTCGACGACAGGCTCTTTCGGGAGATCAATCCCGGTTGCTGCCGTTTCCAAGTTTGTGCTCATCGACCGGTATCGACCGAGAAGTAGCGGAGGCGCCGTGAAGGATAGGAGGTTCAATGTCCTTTTGCAACGCGTACTATCTCGTCGGAGGGGCGGACGGTGATTGGGCGGCCCGTAGACCGTGACCTATCTGCTCGCATGTAGTCGCTACCAATAGGCCGCCAGGGTGTGCCCGGGAGATAACCGCTCGCGCCGCGATGGGCAATCAGGATGGGCCTCGCCACGCTGCTCGCCGCCACGCTCATGAAGGATCATGATCCCGACTGCCGGCCACACGCGCGGGCACGGTACCATAGCGCCCTTATGCGCTATCTCCTCGCCGACCGGCTCGTTCCTCCTCATGAACACAGGCGAGGAGCCGGCCGCCCCGCGTGCAAGGCTTCTGACCACCATCGCCTGGCAGTTGGGCGGCGAGGCGCGGCCCACCTATGGGCTCGAGGGAAGCATCTTCGTGACCGGCGCGGCCGTGCAATGGCTGCGCGACGCCTTGGGGCTCATGCGGCCGAGACCGGGGTCCTAGCTAGCCCGCTCGGTCCCCGACAACGGCGGGGTGTATCTGGTCCCCGCCTTCGTGGGATTGGGGGCGCCCTACTAGGAACCCGAGGCGCACGGTATCCTGACGGGCATCACGCGCGGCCACCGGTCGAGCCCGCCTCGCCCGTGCAGTCTTGGAGGCGGCGTGTCGGGCAGCCGTACCCGGCGCGCATCCAGAGTTACACCCCCAATAGCGGGAACCTCACCGAGCTGTTCCGCTTCGATCCCGCCCGTTTCGGTTATCTGACCCCACCGCCCACGCCGCCCTTCACGATCGACGAGGAGGGCTCGGGGGTGATCGAGATCACCCGCATCGTCAAGGCGGCGCCATGGTTCACACCAAACCGGCGCTACTACTTAGGTACTGCCCAGGCCCACGCGGCCTGGTCGATCACAACGGGGACCCGAGCACCTCACACATAGCAAACCTTCTCTCCTGGGAGTCCTAGTAGATCAGACACGGGCTATAGGATAAACCAGCGGTACAGTGGTATTGCTCTTCCCGCCCGCCGGAACCCGGCCACGACCAGCCCAAACCGACATAGGTGCGAAAACAGTTTGACTAAGTGATCCAGACGTGATAGCCTACGCCGCGTTGAAGTGTCGTAACCCAGGGCGTTTGATGACCCCTTTCGCGGAATAGCGCTTCCGATCACCGCTCCTCCCTGAAGCTCTCGTCCGATACCCTCCGCTCCGAATCGGAGCCACACGGCGACGGTCGGCCGTCCGACTAACACAGTCGGAGGACCCTAATTGCGTCCGCTATGGAGGCGGTTGTGGAGGCATGCGCCAATGTCCAAGAATATCTATGTAGGAAATTTGTCCCTCGGCACCACCCAAGCGGAGGTCCGAAAGCTGTTCGAACAGTATGGCGAGATCGACTCGGTCGATCTCGTCACCGATCGGTATTCCGGTGAATCGCTCGGGTTTGCGTTCGTTCATATGCCTGACGAAGGAGCCCGAGGGGCTATCGTGGAGCTCAATTGCAAGGAGGTACACGGCCACAATATAAAGGTCAACGAAGCGAAACCGCGCCAGACAATCTCTTTCGAGCGGCGCCGCCCTCAGCCACCCCCGATCGCAATGCACTCAAAGCAGGCATAGCGCGATGCGACCTATCCATACATTCGTGGACAGCGGTGTCCTGAGGGTCATGGTGACAGGCCCATTCGACATGCATTTGGTCTTCGATCTTTGGCAGACCTGCCAACTGGAACACAATCGATACCATACTTACCTCTTTGATCTCGGTGGGGTACGGAAGCTGCGCGACTCCGGCCTTTCCTGGTTGAGGGTGTTCAATCGACGGGCAGTGAAGGCGGGAGCTGGCATTCTCTTGATGAATTGCCGGCCGGGGATTGCCAAGCGATGCGTCTCGGCCGGCTTAAAGATCGGATTGGTGGCGCCGCACCTTGCTGTCCATGCGGCTACCGCACATAACCGCGGTGTGGGGCCGAAAGGGACGCGCGGTGCTGGACGGATGGCTTCGGTCGGGGTAAGTCTATAGGCGCTATGGGTAAGTACCAGTCCGAGCGGCCCCAGAGATCGGCGCCTCCGGGGCCTCGCGACGGGCCGTGATGAGAAATCCGGGCTAGCGCGGTGCTTCGGTGGCGCCCGGGACGCCGGCGGATGCGAATGCTTGCGTCATGGCCACCAGCGCTTCGAGCTTGCGCCGCGCCCGGCCCTGGGCCAGCCCCTCGCGGGCGCGCGCCAGGCCTTCGGCGAGGTCGTGGGCGACACCCGCGACATACAGGGCGGCGCCGGCATTGATCAGCACCACGTCACGGGCGGGCCCCGGGACATCGTCGAGGACCGTCTGCATCATTGCCAAGCTCTCCGCCGGGGTGTGGCACGTCAGGGCGCCGGGCGCGGCGCGCGCCAGCCCGAGGTCTTCGGGCGCCAGCCGGTAACTGCGGATCTCGCCGTCACGGAGCTCGGCGATCCGGGTCGGGGCACCGATGCTGATCTCGTCCAGCCCATCTTCCCCATGTACCACCAGGGCGTGCTCGCTGCGGAGGTTACGCAGGACCGTGGCGATGCGCGGTACCCATTCCGGACCGTACACGCCGAGGAGCTGGCGCGTGGCGCGGGCCGGATTCGCCAGGGGGCCGAGCAGGTTGAACACGCTGCGCACGCCGAGCTCGCGCCGTACCGCGCCGACGTGCTGCATGGCCAGGTGGTGGCGGGGCGCGAACAGGAATCCGATGCCGAGCTTGTCGATGCACCACCCGACCTGCTCGGGGCTGAGATCGAGGTTCACGCCCGCCGCCTCCAGGACATCGGCGCTCCCAGAGCGGCTGGAGACCGAACGATTGCCGTGCTTGGCGACGCGTCCCCCCGCGGCCGCCACGACGAAGGCCGCGGTCGTCGAGATGTTGAAGGTAGCGGCGCCGTCACCGCCCGTCCCGCAGGTATCCACGAGGTGTTGCGAGGTGGCCTCCACCGGAACGGACAAACCCCGCATGACCTGCGCGGCCGCGGTGATCTCGGTGGCGGTCTCGCCCTTGGCGCTCAATCCCATGAGGAATCCAGCCAGCTGCGCCGCTGCGACCTGACCGTCCATGATCGCCTCCATGGCCCGAGTCATCTCCTCGTGGCAGAGGGACTGTCCCTGCGAGAGGCGAGAGAGCGCGAAACGGATATCCATCGAGCTTGCCTTGCGGGCCACACGCGCCCGGCGCGGCACGTGTCAGGCGTGTATGAGAAAGTTGCGCAGGAGTGCGTGACCGTGCTCGGTGAGGATCGACTCGGGGTGGAACTGCACGCCGGCGACCCGCAGGTGGCGGTGCCGGACGCCCATGATCTCGTCGATGTCGCCCTGCGGCGTCTCGGTCCACGCGGTGATCTCCAGGCAATCCGGGAGACCCTCACGGTCGATGACCAGCGAATGATAGCGGGTCGCCTGGAAGGGATCGGCAAGGCCGTGAAACACACCCGCGCCGCGATGATGGATGGGGGAGGTCTTGCCGTGCATGACGGCGCCGGCGTGGACGACGCGACCGCCGAAGGCCTGGCCGATGGCCTGATGCCCGAGACATACGCCCAGGATCGGGACCTTTCCGCTGAAATGCTCGATGACGTGCACCGATATCCCGGCCTCGTTCGGGGTGCAGGGCCCGGGCGAGATGACGATGTGCTCCGGGCCGAGCGCCGTGATCTCCGCAAGCCCGATGCGATCGTTGCGGAAGACCCGCACATCCGCGCCGAGCTCGCCCAGGTACTGCACCAGGTTGTAGGTGAACGAGTCGTAATTGTCGATCATCAGCAGCACGGGCGGCATCCTACCATCTTGCGGGGCGGAGGTTGGAGAGGCCGAAGAGGGCCCGAAAACCCCGGCCCTCCCGCTGATAGCGGATAGCCGACACCTGACTGCTGATCGACCGATACACGGCTCCAAGGCCGTGCAGCCATGCGGCGGCGCTTCGTTAGCGTGCCGGGCGCGGGCTTTGCGTCGCGGGCTGGCTCTGGGTCTTACCGAAGAACTGTACGGGTTTACGTCCCGCCAGGTGGTCGGGCGTGATGATGTAGGTGCCGTACACGCTCGGCACCCACACGGCGTTCGCGGCCGCCTTGCTGCCTCCCGAGAACAGGTAGCCCAGGCCGCCCACGACACTGCCGCCGATCGCCGTGACCGCTTTGAAGGGGAAGTAGGCGATGGTCGCCAGTGCGCTCCCCGCCTGCATGCCGATCCCCGATGGGGTGTGCTCCGAATCGATAGGCGGCCGTGGGGCCTGTGCCTCTGCCGCCGTGCCCGCGAGCATGACGACTGTCACGATGGTCCGGACAGCGATGGTCCGGAAAGGCGCGCGCCAAGCCCGGCTCGCCATTCGGCCGACGTGAGGCGTTGCTGAGATTGGCATGACGCTGCATTCCCTCCGATCGGATGGCCGGTAGCTTACCCCAGATTGCGCTCGACGATCCACGATGCGCGGTGCGTGAGGCGCTTTGGACCGGTATGGGCCCGCCTCACCCTCGCGCAGGATCCAAGAGTGTGCCGACGCACGACGCGGCGTATGATCAGGCGATGACGAGCGCATGCCCGCCACACCGGCGGCGCTCGACGCCAGAGGTCGATCTGGCTCGCCAAGATCGTGTAGCGCGAGGCGCGGGCGCTCGGCCATGCGTGCCGCCGACTGGGAGCGAGCGATTTGCAAGGCTGGCCCTCCGTCACCGCTCCGATCCCGCACCACGGGCTCGGATGTCGCTGCCGGTGACGGGGGCCTCGGTAGCGATCGAGGCCCGGCGAGTGAGCGGGCCGGGGCGGCGGGTGCCACCGCACTTGTCTTGAGAGGCGAGCGCCCGCGATGATTAGCCGCCGGGACCACAAGGTTCGAGCGCTACCGCCTCGGCGGATCGGGCGCGTGCGACGACTTCGTGCTCAAGGGGGGCTATACTGGGCTATACCCATTCGCCTGTGGCCGCAGCCCCAGCGGCAACACCACGGCGGAGCCCAAAATTGATTGAGAATTCCGCACGAGGCCACTGGGAAAACCTGCTCGAAATCGGCGAGCTGGGCGGCAGACTTGGCGAATATGCGCACGGGAACCGCTGCCGCCGTTGACCACCTGGATGTAGTAATTCGGTCCGACGTCCCCCACCGCATCGGGCGGAAACGCACCGGTAAACCCAATCCCGGCGATGTTAGGTCCGGCGAGGCAAACGCGCGAGGGGACTTACCCGCGTCTGTCCGGCTCTGAGGTTCCAACAGTGGATCGGCCGTCGGAACTCGCGTGAGCCACAAGGCCCCAGAGCGAAACGGATAACGAGACCGTAAGCACGGGCATCTCGATCCGGATTTTCATACGCCCTTCTTTGTTGATTCTGTGCACCAAGTAACAGCCTTTCTAATTGTATAGGGAGACAGCACCGTGACGATCGCGCCCGCGATGCCCGCAGGCTCAGCCCCGACCCACATGGACGCCTTTCCCTCCATCCTGTGTGCCCAGGCCGTTCACCCCACGCATTGTGCGCTACGCGAGGCGAACGGCGGCTCGTCGATCCCATTCCCGCCGCTGGCCGGCGGAGCCGCCGTATCGAAGCACGCGGGGGCGCTCTTCGGCACCTTGCTGGGGATGTCCGCATCCACCCCGCGCGTGGGCAACAGGCTGAGACGCTATCGGTCCCGAGCCACTGGGGCGTAATCGTTCAGATCGAGAAGGTGACGGTTCGAGCAAGGGTATCTAAGCAATGCAAGCCTCTTGATTTCTATTATTCGCGATTGATCCATTGCCGTAGGACGGCATGCGACAAGACGAGCCCGCCCACGATGCTCACCGGGACCATTGGGTCCCCATAGCGGGGAAGAAAGTGAGTGACCAGTGCGTAGAACAAGACCAGACCTAGTGCCGGCAAGAGGTAGACGATCAGGTCAGCCCGCCGAACACGGACGGCAAAACACGCCACGATCCCAAGCACGGGAAAGATCACACCCGCGCCACGCCACAAGAAGGCAACCGTCATCGCGAGATGCTTGATTGGATCGCCCAGGATCTGGCGGATGGCGCGCCTCTGAAGCTCGCTTTCGGCAGCAATCCTGGAGTACCCCTGAGCGACGAGCTCACGCATGATCTTCTTGCGCTCTGCGCTCGTTCTAAAGCGAAAGCTAATGGCGTCTTGGGGTCGACCCGCGCGCGCGGCTTCCAAATCCGAAGCATAATAGTCACTATTCGAAGCTCGATTTACGCGCTGTAACCGTTCGCCACGGTTGAGATCGGCATCGCTGAACCCCAACAAAGCTGATGCCGCCCTTCGAAGTAACTCGTTTGGTGCCCAGACGAAAAAGCTGCCGCGATACTCTGCCCACGACATATTGTTCTTTGCCGCGCGGACCATCAGAACGATTGTAGCACGGTTATCGACAATACCCTTCGAGTCCAGCAGTACGTAATTTCTGAGCATCCACGGCCCGACCGTGAATGCAAACCCTAGGGCAAACACGATCACGCTCGGAAGTCGGACGAAACGGGCTTCGGTCGGCCATCCAAGCTGCCAAAGGCTCCAGCCCAAGAGTAGGCAAACCAGCACGATCGCTACATAGAAACCAGCTACCTTGGTCAGAGCCAACGCCCCAAAGCACACACCCGCTAGACCGAAGTACAGCACGTGTTGCCGTGACAGGGCTAGGACGCTAACATAGCATGCCAGGGTGAGTATTGCGGCTGCCTGCGGCTCTGTCAGGAGCTTATTGAGGTATTCTAGTACCGCGAGGTTGGTAAACCACGTCCCCACCCCTGCCAACACCACCGATCCGCTCAATAGAACGATGCTCGCAAACACTGCGTAGGCAAGAAGCGCGGCCCAAAACACGTTGGAGGCTTTCAGGCGGCCGGAGCCCAAGCCCTTCTGGTATTGCTCTAGCGTCATTGCACCGTAAATCGCTTCCACGGAAGCCATGTGCAAGGCAAGAAACGCCACAGGCAGCGGCTCGCGCATGTTCGACGGGCTGAGCCGGGCGCTGTCTTGACTCAGGGACAGGACACCGTGATGCGCCAGATTATACGCAAGAGTCAAGTTTTGCCACGCGTCGTAAAGCACAGGTTCGTTTGCCGGTACTCTATGCATCGCGGATCCCCAGGACAACAATAGCGTAGCGATCGTAACGGCGGTGACCGCCCCCCTTAGGAGCGCTCTATGTCCTTCGTCCAGACCACCGCTGAGGCGCTTGCGAATGATTGTCGGCAGGGATGCGCTTCCTAGGGCCGCCATAGTTCAAGAGCCTCCATCGACCATGATTGAATCCCCGGGACCCTACACGACCTCGAGTAATGCACCGAACAACGGTTGCCGTGCACGGCGCTCAACGACGTGTCCACCACCAGATCCCCCCGTGCGCGCAGGTGATCAGATCGCCAAACGTAGTGACTAGCCGATAGGCGACTGCCGTCGACGTTGCTGGCGCGGGCTCGATGACGCCGCCTAGGAGAAGGATCAAGATCGTCTCTCGCACCCCGATGCCGGCGGCGGCGCCGGGAGAGACGAACCCAATGCTCCATGAGATGGCCGCATAAGACGTTAGCCGGCCAATGTCAGCGGGCGCCGGAACCCGAATGGCTTGAGTGAGTGGAGGATAGGACATTCAATGCCCTTTGGCAAACGATGATGCTTTCCTTGAGGGGTTGGGCGGTGATGGGGCGGTCCGCGCGGGGGCGGGAAGAGGTGGTTTGGGCTGGCCCCCGGCCTGGTGCCAGCTGGCTGTGGGGGACGCAGAGGCGGGAGCCCTTTGCCCGGACGCGAGTCCACCGCCGCCGGTCAAGGGTTCTTGATCGGCAGGACGGTGCGGAGTGGGAAGGCGCCTACCCGCTCACCCGCTGGCCGAACTCATACTCGGGTAGGGGCTCACTCAGGGCGAACATACCGCCTTGGCGCGTATCGAAGTCCTGGTCCCAGCAGCGGAGATGTGGCGCTCGAGCGGATCGCGAACGGTCATCACGAGACGGCAGCGGCCGGAGGCGTTATGGTCGCCGTAACGCTCGAAGGGCCGGATGCCATCGCGCACGAGATGGCCGTGGACGAAGCAATTGGGCGGCAGGGCGTCGAAGTCCAGGCGCGTTCTCGCGAACTCGGCGGTCTGTTCGGGAGTCGGGTAACTGCCGGTCTGCTCGCGCTTGTCCGGGAACCATTTCGACCAGGCATCTATTCGGAATAGCTCTGGTATAATGCTTCGCGGCTCATCGTTCGAGACGGTCATAAGAGCGAAAGAGACTGAAAGGCGAGGCGCGGCTGGCATGCGTAAGTTGATCATTCAGGTCCCGTGTTACAACGAGGCCGGAACACTGGCGGTGACGCTCGGCGATTTGCCGCGCCAGGTTGCCGGTTACGACGTCGTCGAGTGGCTCGTCATTGACGACGGCTCCACGGATCGAACTGTTGACGTTGCGCGAGAATGCGGTGTAGACCATATCGTATCGTTGCCTCACAACCAGGGGCTCGCGAAGGCCTTTATGGCGGGCCTCGAGGCCGCGTTGAGGGCAGGTGCCGATACAATCGTAAATACGGATGCCGACAATCAATATTCGGCAGCATCCATCCCGGATCTGGTCCGGCCCATCGTCGAGCGTAAGGCCCAGATCGTCGTCGGGGCTCGACCCATTTCGGACATCGAGCATTTCTCCCTGGTGAAGAAGCTCCTGCAGCGGATCGGCTCGTGGACGGTACGCATTGCGAGCAATACGAAGATCGCGGACGCACCGAGCGGCTTTCGAGCCATTCATCGGTCCGCGGCGTTCAGTCTGAACACGTTGAGCACCTACACCTACACTCTGGAGACCATCATTCAAGCAGGCCACAAGAATATTTCGATCGTCTCGGTCCCAATCCGCGTGAATGGGTATCTACGGCCTTCGCGACTCGTGAAGACCACCCCAAATTATATCAAGCGGTCCATTCTAACGATATTGCGCATATTCATTGTCTACAAGCCGCTGCGCTTCTTCACGCTGCTTGGGATCGTGTTGCTCATCCCTGGGCTCCTCTTGGGTGCGCGATTCGTTGGTTACTACGTGCAAGGCCAAGGCGAAGGAAACATTCAGTCGCTGATCCTGACGGCGATCCTCATCATTTCGTCCTTTCTGTCCATGCTCGCCGGCGTCCTGGCAGACCTCATCGCGACCAATCGGTTGATTCTGGAAGAGGTGCGCACGCGCCTCTTGCGGCTCGACATCGCGCATCAAGGACCGGATCAGTCGGAGAACCTAGCCGGTTCACCTCCAAGGATCGTTGCCTCACCCTCGCGGGTTTCAGGGACGCCATAGAGCGAGTTTACTGGTAGGGCCTTTCAAGCCGTTACGTGGGACACGCCATCAACCTGTGTGAGTGCTGAGATGCGTGAAACATGCAACGTCGCTGGCAATTATTATGACAAGTACCATGCGCGTAATCCTGTGGCCCGCTATTTGATGGACCGTTTCCTCAACGAGTTCGACGAACTCACAACGGTAACGAACGCGAGGACCGCGTACGAAGTCGGTTGCGGCGAGGGCCATCTCAGCCTACGGTTGTTGCATCGCGGACTTCAGGTACGTGGCTGCGATCTCGACCCACCGATCGCGCGGATGGCGGCGGAGACAGTCAGCGCGATCGGATCCCCGGCCGAGTTCTCGGCTCGCAGCGTCTACGACTTGACACCGGATGAAGCCAGCGCGGAGCTTGTGGTGTGTTGCGAGGTTCTGGAGCACCTGCCCGATCCGGAATCCGCCATACGGGTCTTGACCACTCTGGCGCGCCCCTGGTTACTCGTGAGTGTTCCACGCGAACCGATCTGGCGCGTTCTCAACGTTGCCCGTGGGAAGTATCTGGCTGCCGCAGGGAATACACCGGGCCACCTACAGCACTGGAGCACCAACTCCTTTATTGCTCTCCTGAGGCGCCATGTATCGATCGTAGAAGTTCGTAAGCCGTTGCCCTGGACGATGGCACTGTGCCGAATCGACCGACCGATCGACCATCCCACCCACCGGCGAGCTCCTCTGTGATATCAGATGGTCATGCAACTCCATCGGAAATCTGGCAGCATTGTCCTCAGGGTCTTCGGCATCGCGGCATCGATTCTTTGTTGCACGTATGTCGTCGTGACGATTTATCGGACGGGCGCTCTCCAGATTGTGTCGCAATCGATACTGAAAGACCCAAGCGCGTTCGCGCTCGTCATAGCCTTGTATGTCCTTTCGTGTCTCGGGATTGCTGCGGCATTTGCCTTCCTCGTTTGGGGCCTGTCCGCAGGACAACGGCTTCGTGCTGATATCATAGGCATCCACGCCGTCACGCAAATTGCCAAGTACCTTCCGACGAATACCCTCCATTTCGTCGGCCGCCATACTTTCCTCCGACAACGTGGCCTATCCGATGTTGCGCTCATAGGTGCGGGCGTCAGTGAAGTGGCCCTGCTCCTCTTGGCGGCAGTAGGCCTCGCCACACTTGCGGCGAGCGACGAGCTGGCCAGGCATATTGAATCCAAGCAGGGTTCGCTGGCAATCACGGGCGGGGTGATGGTGGCGCTGGTTCTAATCGCCGCCGCATCGATACGGGGGGATCTAGCGGCCTTGATCTCACCCTTCCTTACGTGGCGTGCCGGTGCGGGCGCCATGGCTGCCCTATCGATGTATTGCGTATTCTTCGCGCTTTCGGGCGTAATACTGTGGGTGTTACTCACTCACGCCATCCCGGCTCCTACGCCGCCCGGGATCGGCCGCCTGATGTCCTATGCAGCAATGTCATGGAGTATCGGTTTCGTCTCCCCAGGCGCCGCCGCCGGCATTGGCGTACGAGAGACGATGTTGATTTTTCTCCTTGGCGGTACCGTCGAGCCCGCGGCAGCGACGTCGGCGGCGGTTGCCTATCGGGTAGTCACCACGCTAGGCGACGTGATTACCTGTGCCCTCGGGCGGATCTGGTGGCGGGCGCGTCACTAAGCCGGGCGTGTGGTCGACGTCTTATGGCGTACTCCAGCGTGGAACTGAAACAAGATTGCCAAACGCCTCATGGCGCTTCTCAAACGACGGTGGTCTATAGGTTGCTACTGGCCTGAGCTCCTTATCTACGATTTTGGCGGCATGAACCTCGGCCCAGCGCCCATTTCCACCCTGTCTCCAGGCATCTGTAAGAGCGAACCACGCACACTCCAACAGATCGTCTGCGTCTATAAATTTAACACACCGCCCCCGTGACAATGAGTAACCGTGATTCAGCGCCGATACTTTTCCAGACCCTGGGTTTTCCGCATAGCGAAGAACTCCGACCGGGTCTCCGTTTTTTTAAGGGCCGAGTGGAGATTATCAGACGAACCATCGTCCACCAGTATGACTTCAATGGAGTTGCCGAGCCTCGCAATCTCCGGTTTTGCGAGCCATGACAATGCTTCCCCGACGAACGGGGCGGCGTTTTTAATGGGCATCACAAATGAAATATTCGTATTATTCATATTTCTTGCGATAAAATATGCGAACATATGGCGTAGCGAAGTTTAGCACGACGGAGAAGCGACCGGAATAAGTACGGCACATGCGCCGGCGGATCGGGCGCGCGCGACCACTTCGTGCTCAAGGGGGCTATACCCCTTCGCCTGTGGTCCGCAGCCCCAGCGGCAACACCACGGCGGAGCCCAAAATTGATTGAGAATTCCGCACGCGGCAACTGGGAAAACCTCGGGATCATGGCCGCGGCATGCGGCGTGACGGTGACGGGCCTCCTGTTGATGAAGGAAATGGCCCCCCGCATCCTGCTGCTCGGTGCGCTCCTTTGGGTCGCCCTCGCCGGTACCGGGGCATCTTCGCCGGCCTCCGGCAGACGCGCGCGCGCCGCCGTCTTGGGCCTCGGTCTCGGCATCGCGGTGATCGCGTCGTACTGGCTCCGATGGTCTGTCCGGTTCATCGGACCCGACGAATGGGACTTCCTGTGTTTTTACCTCAACGGCCAGGTCGCGGCTCATGGATTGAACTTCTACGACCGTGGCGTCTTCGCCGAGGTGTTCCGGCAGATCTCGATACCCTACGCACCGAGTCGGGGGTTCGTGAACGGGTACGTGAACCTCACCTTCCTGTTCTGGCACGAGCGCGAACGTCCCCGTGCCGGTTTATGGGCCGTCCTGGCGGTATTCGTCAAACCCGTCATGGGCGTGCTCCTCATCGACCTCTTGGCACGCCGGCAATGGCGCGGGCTCTCGGTCGCCGCCGGCGCGGCGCTCGCGCTCGGGGCCGCGACTTTATCGGTCTTCGGCGCGCCGGTCTTCATGAGCTATCTCTTCGACAATCCGACGCTCCGGGTCGCCCCGAGGCTCTACATGCAGCCCGTCAACCAATCGCTGATCGCCACCCTCATCCGCGCCTTAGGACACGACTCTTCGGCGGCACCGGCCCTCGCCAATCCGATCTTTCTGGTTACCGGCGGTCTATTGTCGCTGGTGTCGTTCGGCGTCTTGCTGACGCTCCGGGGAGTGCATCGACGCTGGGGTATGGCCATTCTCACGACCTACGCGCTCCTCATCTATCCGCAGACGCTCCATCATTACAGCGTCCTCCTGGTCGTCCCACTCCTCATGCTCTACCAGGGATACCGCGAGACCCGCCGGGACCTCTTGCTGGTCTCGATGTTCATCGCCGCAGTGTTCATCCTGATGGAATACAGCGCCTTCTCCGCGAACCTCCTGGTATGGGCCGCCGTGATCGGCACATGCCTTTGGCAAGACCGGCTCGCGCTCGAGCTCACTGCGGCAAAGCGCACGCGGGTGGCTTGATTGACCCTGGGTGCGCGTCGGCTAAGGTGTGTTGACATTTACGCTGAAACGGAGCGGAGGGTTGCGGCCCGCCCCACCGATCAGCCTATCCCTGCCACGGTCTCCATGGATCGTGTCCCGGCCATTGTCATCCGCTACCCTGTCGTCACCGCGACCGGCGCATATGAGGTCGTTCCCATCCGCCCCGTTGATGGTATCGTTGCCGTCGAGGCCAGCGATGATGTCGCGGCTCGGGGTACCGGTGAGTAGGTCGCTTTCTGTCGTTCCGGTCATCGTCGCGGACACCCCGCGACACGTCCCGGGGCCTGTCAGGCACGACGGGAAGTTGAATCTGGCGATCTGCGTCCCCCGGTTGCCCCCGGGTGCGACGAATTCGGTGGTATACCAAAGGGTGCAGTCATCGGCCGGATCCACGTTCATGGAGCTGTAGTCACCCCAGCGCGTAGCGACGGTCTGCGAGGTGGTACCGTCGATGACGGCCACTTCGCCAAGCGGCAGCGTCCCGAGCGGATGCCCCACCTGTCGGCCTGCATAGCGGATCGAGGGGAAAACCGCCGCACTTGAAACGCTGTAGCCCAGGGCGATGTTGCCCTGGCGATCCATGGCGATGCTGCCCATCCAGCGATTATTGGCGTCGGGGGCGTGGATGCCCTGTTGAAACAGGCCTATATTTCGAGAGGCCGTTACTCGGTTCCCAGAATCAACAATGGAGGGCGTATGAAAATACGTATCGAGATGCCCGTGCTACCTCCGTGGCTTCTCCGGCGGCGAGCCCCTGGTGCGCCGCGACCGCCCCTCGCCCCGTCACTGCGCGACCGCCCCGACCAGACCGGATGCGTTGCGAGACCAGGTTGCGCCACCCATCGTTTCTCTTCCTTCACCGAAGTAGTAGCCCTGGGCCTCGTCGCAGCCCTGGGCCTTGAGAGCCGCGAACTGGTCGGCGGTCTCGACGCCTTCGGCGGTCACCTTCATCTTGAGGCTGTGGGCGAGCGCGATGACCGCGGTCGTGATGGCGGCCGCATCCCCATCGGTAGTGACCTCCTGTATGAAGCTCTGGTCGATCTTGAATCGATCGATCGGGAAGCGCTTGAGATAGCCGAGCGAGGAATAGCCGGTCCCGAAATCGTCAATGGCCACCCGCACCCCGAGCGCCTTGAGCCGGTGCAGGACCTCGGCCGCCGAAGCGGGGTCCTCCATGACCGCCCCCTCGGTCAGCTCGATCTCCAATCGATCGGCGCGGAGCCCTGCGCGCGCGGTGGCCTCCTTGATGGTGCGCGCGAGCGGAAATGGCGGGGCGATATGTTGACGGCCACGCGCAGGCCCTCCGGCCAGGTCCGTGTCACGCGGCAGGCCTCTGCCAGCACCCATTCGTCGAGCGGCCGGATGAGCCCGCACTCCTCGGCGATGGGGACGAAGCGCGCCGGTGGGATCAGGCCCATCTCCGGGTGCCGCCAGCGCACCAGGGCCTCGGCCCCCACGGTCTGCAAGGACGCGAAATCCACGATCGGCTGGTATGCAGGCACAGCTCCCCCTGCTCGATGGCACGGCGCAGGCTGGTCTCGATGAGGAGCCGCTCCATGGCCTCGCGGTTCATGTCCTCGGTGAAGAAACGGTAAGCGTTCTTGCCCTGGCGCTTGGCCCGGTACATGGCCGTGTCGGCATCCTTCATGAGGGTCGAGAGATCGGCGCCGTCCGCGGGAAAGATGCTGATCCCGAGGCTTGCGCCGATGCTGATCTCGTGATGGTCCAGCGTGACCGGCGCCGCCAGGGACTGCACCAGCCGGCGGGCGGTCTTGGCCACCTCGCGCGCGGCGCCGAGGTCCTCCAGGAGCACCGTGAACTCGTCGCCGCTGATGCGTGCGAGCGTGTCCTCTACGCGGAGGCAGTCCTTCATGCGGCTCGCGACCGCCCGCAACAGGACATCCCCCTGGTCATGGCCCAGGGTGTCGTTGACGAGCTTGAAGTTGTCGAGGTCGACCAGCATGAGCGCGAGCCTCGTCCCATGGCGCTGGGCTCGGCCTATCGCCTGCTGCGCGCGCTCGTAGAAGTGCCGGCGGTTGGGCAGCTCGGTGAGCGCGTCGTAGTTTGCGAGGTGCGCCAGCCGCTCCTCGGCACGCCGGCGCTCCGCGACCTCGACCTCGAGCGCCGCGTTGGCCTGCGACAGCTCGGCGGTGCGGACCTTGATGCGCTGCTCGATTTCGTCGTGCGCCGCCCGCAGGGCCGCCTCCGAGCGGTACCGCTCGATGGCATAGCGGAGGGCGCGCGGCAAGAGGTTCCCGTGAAGCTCATGCTTGACGAGGTAGTCCTGGGCGCCCTCGCGGAGCGCCTGCACGCCCAGGGCTTCATCGTCTAGACCGGTCAGGACGATCACCGGTACCCCGGGACCCTCGGCCCGGAGCTTCTGGAAGGTCTCGATCCCCTGGCTGTCGGGCAGGCCGAGGTCGATCAGGATTGCATCGATGTCGTGCTCGCCGAGGAGCCGGATGGCATCCGCAAGCCGCTCGGCGTGGACCAGTGCGAACTCGCTCCGGGTGGGCGGACCGCAGAGGTGCTCGCCCACCCGGAGCGCATAGCTCGGGTCGTCCTCGACGATTAGCACCCGAATAGGCATATATATGCACTCAGCCCTTGGGCAGGGTGACGACCGTGAACCAGAAGCGCTCGATGGACCGCACGACCTTGGCGAGGCCCTCGAAGTCGAAGGGCTTCGTGACATAGCAGTTGGCGTGGAGCCCGTAGGCCCGCATGACGTCCTCCTCGGCGTTCGAGGTCGTGAGGATGACCACGGGGATACGCTTCAACGCCTCGTCCGACTTGATCTCTCGCAGGACCTCGCGGCCGTCCTTCTTGGGGAGGTTGAGATCCAGGAGGATGAGGTCGGGGCGCGGCGCCGTCGCGTAGCGGCCCTTGCGCCGGAGGAACGCCAGGGCGTCGATGCCGTTGTCGATCACGTGCAGATCGATGAGCACCTTGGCCTGGTCCAGGGCCTCGCGGGTCATGAGCACATCGCTCGGGCTGTCCTCGATGAACAGCACGGTGGCCGGGCGGCCCCGCGCTTCGATCGCCGTCATGCCGCTACCTCCCCCGCCGGGACCGTGAAATGGAAGGTCGAGCCCCGGCCCGGCGCCGACTCGAGCCAGATCCGCCCGCCCCAGCGTTCCACGACCCGCTTGCAGATGGCGAGCCCGATGCCGGTCCCCGGGTACTCGCTGCGGGTGTGCAGGCGTTGAAAGACCCGGAAGACCCGATCGGCGTACTCGGGCTCCATCCCGATCCCGTTGTCCGTGACCGAGACGCGCCATTCGCCCGCGAGGCGCAGGGCGGCGATATGGATGGCCGGTGGCGCATCACCCCGGAACTTGACGGCGTTGCCGACCAGGTTCTGGAAGAGCTGCGTCATCTGCGTCGGCTCTGCCATCACCGTGGGGAGTGGATCGCTCTGGATCGCCGCACCGCTCTCGGCGATCGCCGCCCGGAGCCGGGCGAGGGCGTCGCGAAGGCAGGCCCCGCAGTCGGTCGGCGACGGGGGCTCGGCGCGGGTTCCGATGCGCGAGTAGGCGAGGAGATCGTTGATGAGCGCCTGCATGCGCACGGCCCCTTCGACCGCGTGGTGCATTAGCTCCCCGGCACGCCCGTCCAGCCGCTCCCGGTATCGTTCGGCCAGGAGGTGCACGCAGCCCGCGACCGCGCGCAGGGGCTCCTGGAGGTCGTGGGAGGCGACATAGGCGAACTGCTCGAGATCGGCGTTCGAGCGCGCGAGCTCCGCGGTGCGCTCCGCGACCCGATGCTCGAGCAGCGCGTAGCCGTCCTGCAGGACCGCCTCGGTCTCCTTGCGCTCGGTGATGTCGATGCAGCCCCCGAGGTAACCGGCGAACTGCCCACCCGCACCGTGGTGAGGCGTCGCGGTGTCGAGGATCCAGCGATAGGCGCCGTCGTGGCGCTTGATGCGATACTCGACATGGAAGGGCTCGAGGGCATCGAAGGCCGACGCGTAGGTGTCGAGGCAGCGTTTCAGGTCCTCGGGGTGCACGTCCTCGGTCCAGCGGTAGCCGAGCTCCTCCTCGAGGTGCCTCCCGGTGAATCGCAGCCAGCCGTCGCTGAAATAGGTGCAACGCCGGTCGGGCCCCGACATCCAGATCATGAGCGGGGCGCGATCGGCGAGCGCGCGGAAACGGGTCTCCTCGGTGCGCTTGTGTTCGGAGAGGTCATGCACGAGCGCGACGAACACCCGGCGGCCTCGATCGTGCGCTTCGCCGACGGACAGGTACATCGGAAAGTCGGGCCCATCCCGGCGGCACCCCGTGACCTCGCGTCCGATCCCGATGCTCCTGCCGCTCCCGCGGGCGAGGTGCGTTTCGATGTCACCCCGGTGGCACTCGCGGTCGGGGGAGGGCATGAGCACCGCGATGTCCCGGCCCAGCAACTCCTCGCGCGGGTAACCCGATGTCCCGGCCCAGCAACTCCTCGCGCGGGTAACCGAAGAGCCGCTCGGCCGCCGGGTTCAGGTATTCGATGCGGCCGCGCTCGTCGCACTGGACGAGACCCTCGGCGATCGCGTCCGCCATGCTCGCGGTCGGCCTCGCTTCGACCGACATGGACACCTTGCCCTCCACCCCCGTCTGCGGCATCGTTCACCCCACGCGTCATTCGCTACGCGAGGCGAACGGCGGCTCGTCGGTCCCGTCCCCACCGCTCGACGGCGAAGCCGCCGTATCCGGCTTCGAATATCCCGGCGGGCTCACCCATCACCGCAAACGCCGGAACGGCAGGGACGCCACCCGCCAACACAGGATAGTGCGCTTTACACCCGCGCCTCGCCGGAGCACGCGGTCCATCCCCCTGGGACGAGGACTTCGATAACCGCGAAGGCCATACGTTGCCGCCGCGGTCACATTTCTCGTTCCGTGTCCAGCAAATACATCACGGAAAAGGTGTGCAGTCTTTTGCGGCGCCCTCATCACGCATTATTTCGGTTGCGGTACAACCCGTATATAGGGCTTCTTCGCTGTCCATCCTTGCGGGTATTTCTGCTTTGCTTCCTCGTCAGAGACCGCAGGCACGATGATCACATCTTCGCCCGGCTTCCAATTCACAGGCGTGGCCACTTTGTGCTTCGCGGTCAACTGAACCGAGTCGAGCAGACGCAACACCTCGTCGAAATTGCGTCCCGTGCTCATCGGATAGATAAGCATCGCCTTGACTTTCTTGTCTGGCCCGACTACGAACACCGACCGCACCGTTGCGTTATCCACCGCGGTCCGCCCGGTCGCGCCTCCCGCCGTCTCGGCAGGGAGCATATCGTAGAGCTTCGCGACCTCGAGATTGGTATCACCGATCAAGGGGTAATTCGGAGCATGCCCCTGGATCTCCTCGATATCCTTTGCCCATCTCTCGTGATCGCCTACCGGGTCGACGCTCAAGCCGAGGATCTTGCAGTTGCGCCTCTCGAATTCCGGCTTGAGTCCAGCCATGTAGCCCAGCTCGGTCGAGCACACCGGGGTGAAATCCTTGGGGTGCGAAAATAAAATCGCCCAACCGTCTCCAATCCATTGATGAAAGCGAATCGTTCCCTGTGTAGTCTCGGCTGTGAAGTCGGGGGCAGTATCGTTGATACGTAGCGACATGATTTGACCTCCGTAGTTTTTACGGCTTCTCCGCTATGGTATAGAAAGCGAAAGCGCCACGATAATGGGCACGGTGGACTCGACAGCCATGGCATTCGAGTACGCGCGGTGAAAAGAGACCTAAACCTCCGGACCGTTTAGTCGTGCCACAAAAAACCCCTGCATGCCATCATGCAGGGGCTCCTATAGGCGCCTGGCGGTGTCCTACTTTCGCATGGGATGTCCCACACTATCATCGGCGCTGAACGGTTTCACTTCCGAGTTCGGGATGGTATCGGGTGGTTCCCGCTCGCCATGGCCGCCAGGCAAAACCGAGTTGGATACCTCTTGACGGCGTATCTCACTTAGCCGCGGGAAGTTTGTCCAAACGAAGGGGTTATTGCGTCCGCGCGCTGGGTTCATACCACGGAACCCAACGTGTTCACAAATCGCTTGAGTGTTATATGGTCAAGTCTCACGGCCAATTAGTACTGGTTAGCTCCGCACATTGCTGCGCTTCCACACCCAGCCTATCAACGTCGTAGTCTACGACGAGCCTTCAGGGACCTCGAAGGTCCAGGGAGACCTCATCTCAGGGTGGACTTCCCGCTTAGATGCTTTCAGCGGTTATTCCGTCCGTACATAGCTACCCGGCTGTGCCACTGACGTGACAACCGGAACACCAGAGGTACGTCCACTCCGGTCCTCTCGTACTAGGAGCAGCGCCCTTCAAGTCTCCAACGCCCACGGTAGATAGGGACCGAACTGTCTCACGACGTTCTAAACCCAGCTCGCGTACCACTTTAAATGGCGAACAGCCATACCCTTGGGACCGGCTTCAGCCCCAGGATGTGATGAGCCGACATCGAGGTGCCAAACACCGCCGTCGATATGAACTCTTGGGCGGTATCAGCCTGTTATCCCCGGAGTACCTTTTATCCGTTGAGCGATGGCCCTTCCAT
>JACCXJ010000224.1 GCA_013697045.1 Gammaproteobacteria bacterium
AGATCACAGACGCGCAACTGGCCTCGCTCAATCTCAAGCCGGACAACTTTCATGGCGACTGGAACTACACGGTCCTGCCGACGCGAAGGACAACTTAGTCATGTTATTTGTGCGCGACGCCTTAGAGCGCTAGAGCGCTTTGCCGCATGACCCGATTTCCATGACTTCATACCGCCGTCTGCCGCGATCATCGGGGCTGCCAGGTCCGCCGGAACGGACCGGCCTTTTCGAAGGGGATGCCTCTCCCGAAGAGGTGGTCGTTGCCTACCACGAGCGCACCAAGCACCACTTCCATCGGTTTGCGGCCGCGCTCGGGTACATGGATTGGGCCGCACAGCCCGACCCGTTTCGGCGCTACGCGGGAGCGCCCGTCATGCGTCTCCCGCTGCCCCGAGCGGGCCGCCTGCTTCCCTACAGGCAGCTTTATGCCATCGGGAGCGTAGCGCCGGAACCGCTGTCGCTGGAGTCGGTGTCGCTGTTCTTCCGCTACGCCCTGTCTCTCACGGCGTGGAAGCGATTCGGCGATACCTCGTGGTCCTTGCGCGCCAACCCCTCGAGCGGGAACCTTCATCCGACCGAGGGCTATGCCGTTCTGCCCGCGATCGAGGGGCTCGGCGATACGGCCACCGTGTACCACTATGCCCCGGGGGCGCACGCCCTCGAGCGGCGGGCGATTCTCGGCACAGAGCGATCGGCCGAGCTCTTCGCGCCCTTCCCGGAAGCGGCCTTCCTCGTGGGTCTGTCGTCCGTGCCTTGGCGGGAGGCCTGGAAGTACGGCGAGCGCGCGTTCCGGTACTGCCAGCACGATGTCGGGCACGCGCTGGCCAGCCTGCGCATCGCGGCAGCCGCACTCGGTTGGAGATTGGTGCTCCTCGATTGCGTCGGCGATGATACCCTCGCGAGCCTTCTCGGACTCAGCCGCGATGAGGATTTCGGGGAGGCAGAACGGGAGGAGCCGGAGCTCCTCGCCCTGGTCGCGCCAGCGCTGTCATCAAGGGTTTCACACGGCTTGAACCAGGTGAGGGTGGACGGCGTGCTCTGGCAGGGCCGGGCCAATAGGCTGAGCCCCGAGCATGCCGTCGAGTGGCCCGTGATCGCCGAGGTCACGCGGGCCACGCGGGGCCGAGAGGCGTCGATCACGGAAGGCTGGTCCCGGTTCCCCGGGGAAGAGTCCCTCATTGAGACACCCGTCCACCCGGGTCTACTCACCGCCGAGCAGGCGATCCTCGGGCGCCGCAGCGCGGTGGCCATGGATGGCTCGACCGCGATCTCACAGGCCACATTTTTCCGCATGCTCGCCCGCTTGATCCCGACACGAGAGCCGCGAGCCATGCCCTGGGATGCGATCCCGTGGCAGCCGCGTATCCATCTCGGGTTGTTCGTCCACCGCGTGGACGGCCTGTCCCCGGGCCTTTACGCGCTACCCCGGGACCCGGACAAGATCGAGATCCTCAAGGGAATGATGCATCCAGGATTTCGTTGGCGGCGTGTGCCCGCTGGTCCCCCCGGGCTCCCCTTGTACCTCTTGCAGGAAGGCGACTGTCGAGCGCTGGCGGCCAGGGTCTCCTGCGGCCAGGACATCGCCGGCGATGGGGCGTTCAGCCTCGGAATGATCGCAGACTACCGCGACAGCCTGACGACCTATGGCGCGGCGTTCTACCGGAATCTCTTCTGGGAGGCCGGCATGGTGGGGCAGGTGCTCTACCTCGAGGCCGAAGAGGCGGGCATTCGGTCGACGGGGATCGGCTGTTACTTCGACGATCCGGTCCACGAGGTCTTCGGGATCGACTCGATGGAGTGGCAGAGCTTCTACCACTTCACGGTGGGTGGCCCAGTCGAGGACCTGCGCCTGACGACCCTGCCCGCTTACGGCCGGGCGCTCCCGGGCCAGGGCCCGAAGGCGTGAGTCCCTCGGTGGCGGCAGGCCATCGACGGGGCCCTTTCCGGTCGAGGGCGCGCCTAGGCCTGCTCGGTTCCGATGCTGTAGTGCAGCCCCGCTACGACGCTCCAATCAGCCGTGCCCAGAGTGCCGAGCACGGGCACGTCGCGATCATCGACCACAATCCGCGCGGGGGCGAGAAGATTGAGTTCGCCCCTCATGAAGCCGAACGGTTCAAAGAACGCACGACGGTGGAACGAGCGAATGCGAGGCTCAAAGACGAATTCGGTGGTCGTTTCATCCGCGTCCGTGGCCATGCCAAGATCATGGCCCACCTGATGTTCGGGATCCTTGCACTGACCGCAGATCAGGTGTTGCGATTGATCGACTGAGCGCCTCTCCTCGCCCAGCGTAACCGCTTACCGGACGTGCCGAGGGTCGCCTATCCCCTGAAAACGTCGAAAGACCGCAGGTTCGACACTACCGTGACTTAAACGCCCGATCACCAATACTTCGATGCCCACAATACCGCTGAACAGCGGCAACACACCGATGAGCCCAGTAGTGATTGAGAATTTTGCAAGAGGCTCAAGGTATACGCATTCATCAGCGTGACATTTGTAGAAGTTGTGGATGGTATTCATATCCAAGAAGAAGCAGTGTTCAACAGAGGAAACCCAACCAATGCATTAAAAATCATAGGTGCTATTGTATATGATTTTTATGATAAGCTGCGGGATTATGAGCGTGATGTGATTACATTTGCTGCCAATAGTATAGAACAACGAATGAGGATTTACAGTACGGTGTCATGCTGGGAAGGAAGGAGGTTCGGTACCTCTGTGCTCCCTAATATAAAGTTTCCTAAAGGGACGAAAGCAATAGTAGTCTTCTCTTCTGTATTTGATGAAAAGGCTATAAAGGATTTTGTTCAATATATATCTAATCCATTGTGAGATCCTCTGAGTATACAAGCCTTAAAATATTTTTAATCCTTTTAATGCGAACTCCAGGTATAGGACTATATTTTTCCATCTTAACTTTTTTAGCACTGCGCTTCTTTCTGATTCCTTTTAAAGGAACTACAGGAACTTCAAGAATCGCTTCGGAGATTTCAACTTCTATAATGTGTTCTTCAGTTAAAGTAGGTTCCACAACAAGAACTTCAGGAACCTCCGGAATTTCAACCTCTAGTATGTGATCTTCAGTTAGAATAGGTTCCACTTCATGAACTTCAAGAACCTCCTCTGTGATTTGTGGGATTTCAACCTCTGTAATGCGTGGGATTTCAACCTCTACAATATGATCTTCAGTTAAAATAGGTTCCACAGTTGTGTTCGTGTTCATTCGTCTAATCCTCTATAGTGTTTTGCTACGGAACGCAGCTAACTAGATAGAGCTAACTAGTATCAGTATATCACAGATTAGGAAAATACAGTAGCCATCTTAATATACTGATAACCAATCCCGACCAACGGCATGTTGTGGCAATCTGTCACAATGCTGCAGGCGCGGCAGCAGGGCCGCGCTGATCGTTCAGGGAGGCTGTTTGATAGACATCTCGTTTTCGTCGGCAGTCGTGATACTGCTGCTGGTGATGGACCCGGTCGGCAACGTACCGCTGTTCGTTTCCGTGCTGCGCGACATCGAACCCGCGCGCCGCAACCGCATCATCATGCGCGAGTGTGCGATCGCGTTCGCCGTGCTGCTTTTGTTCGTGGTATCAGGACGTGGGCGCCCAGAAGGCAGACCCATCGAAGCCGAACCATGATCCGGAGGCGTATTACAACGAGGGACCCTGCGTCGTGGCGCTAGCTAGCCTCCTACCGCATCGGGCGCTATCCGGTCACGGTCACCGAATACCGGCGCTTCCTGGAGAGTGGCGGCTACGCCGATCCCCGATACTGGACGGCTGGCGGCCCAGGGGACCGTCAGGCGCCGGATCACTGGGAGGAGCAGTTCCAGTTTCCGAACCGTCCGGTTGTGGGCGTCTCCTGGTACGAAGCGCTGGCCTACTGCCGCTGGGCCGGGGGCACGTTGCGCTCCGAGCGCGAATGGGAGCGCGCCGCGCGGGGGACGGACGGAGGTTCCCCTGGGGGAACGAGCTACCCGACCCAACCCGCTGCAATCACGCTATGAACGTCGGTCACCCCACCCCGGTCGGTGTCTACCCGCAGGGCGCCACCCCTGAAGGGGTCCATGACCTCGCCGGAAACGTGTCGGAGTGGACGCAAGAGCCCCTCGAGAAAGGACTGGACTACGGCTGATTTCACGTATCCGTACGATGCGACTGATGGGCGCGAGGACCTGGAAGCGGCCGAGAACGTCTACGGCGTCCTGCGGGGCGGCGGGTTCTCCTACGGTGCCAGGGACGTCCGCTGTGCCGGCCGCTACATGAACTACCCACCTACCACCAGCCTCGGTTTTCGGGTGGTCGTGCGCCCATGATGCTGGACGCCGACCCTCGGGACTCTGAACGCTCTGGCCGCGCGCGGTTGGCGCGGCAACCCGAGCGTCGATGGGTGGTCAAGCGCGCCGATGCGCGTGACGACGACCCGAGCCTCGAAGGCCCTAAGGGCATGACCCGTCTGTCGCCTTCCGGGAGCCCGTCCACCAGGGCAACCGACCTGCCTTCCTGCCAATGGGGTACCGCCGGGCCGGCCTCGATGCAAGAGGGAAAGGGGTCGGGACAGGTCGGGATGGGGTCGGGATCGATTCGTTTCGATGATTGGCGTGCAGGCGGACGCAGCCCGACGCTCCCTTCGGACTGGCGCTCGCGGACGGTGTATCTGCTTGGGTCCAGATCGAATAAAGCCTCAAAGCACCTCGGGCCACCTGCGCGCCGTATGAATGATGGCGAGCACTTCGAGGGCGTTTCTATGGAGTCGATAGACGGCGATGTACGGATAGTCGCCGATGATCAATTCCCGGTGCCGGACACCCGGCCGGATCTGCCCAGAGACGGATGGGTTGAGAGAACAGCGATCGCTTGGCGGATCCTGGCGATCAAGTTAGACGCCGCACGGGATTGCCTTGCGAGACATGACTGAAGATTGCGTTCAAATCGGCCTGCGCCTGCGGCGTATACCGGATCCTCATTGGGCATCCGAATCCATGCGCTGCGCGAAAAAGGCTTCCATCTCCTCATCCGGGACAAAATCGCCCCGTTCCGCTTGCGCGAGCCCCGTTTTAATCTTTTCCACTGTCCACTGCTCTCGCTCGAGGTATAACTCGAGCGCCTCGTTGGCGAGGTCGGATTCGCTACGGTGCGTTGACTGCCCCGGCCGGCTTCCGGGTGGCTGCGGCGCCGTGGGGTGACGCAAACATGAGCATCCGCTGCCCCCGGACGCGAGTCTGTTGGTGCCGGTCGAGAGAGGCGTTGCTATCGAGGCTGGAGGGCGTGCCCGCGCGCCCAGGTTCATCGTTCCGCAGACGCATGGCGGAGCGGGGCCTGATGAGATCAACCGCGACCGCCCGCCCGCATCGCGAACGCCAGGCCCACGGGGCGTTCATCGCCGGTCGGAAACGTAGTCTGCACCGTGCACGCACGCGGCGCGACGTCGCCCATCGAATCCATTCAGACCGGAAAGAGTGCCTTCATCACCAGCCCGATGACACCCCCGAGCAAGATACCCGGCATCCATTTGAGCAGCGTCATTTCGCCGTTGAGCTTGGTTTTCAACTTATCGAATCTGGCCTCTAATCGTTCGATATCGCGCTTCGTCGCGAGCTCCGCTTCACCGGAGGCTTCCTTGAAGGCCTCACCGATGGCCTCGGCTTGGTTTTCTGCGAAGCCGGCTTCCCGTAGCCGGCGAACGAATTTGTGAGTGTCAAAGGTAATGGTCGCCATGAACCCAATATACCATTTGAATCGGGCTAGCTTGGCCGCGCGCCTATCCCGCTAAGCCCTGGTCCGCTCCCATGTCTCCCTTCCCATCAGGAGCACCGTGGCGATGGCGAGCGGCAGGAGGTTGTAAATCGCCCGGTATACGAGCAGGGCCGCGGCCAGCGACTCGGTCGGGATGAGCGAGCGAAAGGTGAGGAGCAGGATCCCCTCGAATACGCCCATGCCGCCCGGGACGTGGCTCACCATGCCGGCCACGGAGGCGAGGGTGTAGACGACCAGGAAGCCGAGGAACGGGACCTCGGGTGAGTCCAGAAGGACGTACAGGCAGGCCCCTGCGAGCACGATGTCGGTGAGCGTCAAGACGATCTGCGTAATGGCGAGCCCCGGGCTCGGCAATCGCACCTGGAGGCGACCGAGACGCAGCGGGGCGCGGCGCAAGAAGGTCGCGGTGATGACCGCCCCGAAAGCCACGAGCCCCACGATGCCGATGGCGTGCAGGGTGGTGGCCGGGAAGCCCGTGAAGCCCGCGATCAGCTCCGGATAGGCGAGCACCGCCGCCGCCGCGATGACGAAATTGCCGAGCCCGTAGGCCGCCATGCCGAACAGGGTGATGCGCGCGACGTCGAGGCTGGACAATCCCGCCGGCACATAGATCCGATAGCGTACCGAGCCCCCGGACACGAGATTGGCGCCCACGGTATTGGCGATCGCGCAGCCGCAGAAGGCCGCGAGCGCCACGGTCCGGTAGGGGATCCTCGCCCCGATGTAGCGCAGGCCCGACCAGTCGTAGCCGGTGAAGATGGTGTAGCTCCCGGCGGTGAGCAGCAACGCCGTGAGGATCTGCCCCGCCGACAGCGCGGAAAGCTGCGCCACCAGGCGCGCCACATCGAGGTCTTTGCACACATGGTAGATCCCCCCGACCGCCACGGTGAAGAGCACGAGCGACAGGAGCGTCATGGGCCAGCCACTCGTCGCACGACCTGGCGTGTTCCCCGGGGGAACGCCGCGCCCGTCGTGGGTGGTGAGAGTCTCGGGATCCATGGCGACGGGGATTATACCGGCCCCACGGACGCGGCGCCGATGATCCGGGTGTGCTTGCGCCCGGTACTACGGGGAGCCGGTAGAATATATCCGGGCGGGTTGCCTGGGCGTGGGTCTCCCATGAAAAAGGTACTGAAGGCGGTATCGATCCTGTTCGGGCTCATGGTGGCGGCGGTCGTGGCCGCGGTCGTCATCGTGCCGATGGTGTTCGATCCCAACGACTACAAGGACGAGATCAAATCGCTGGTCGAGAAGGAGACCGGCCGCAGCTTGGACCTCGCCGGCGACATCGGGCTCTCGATCTTTCCCTGGCTGGGTTTCGATCTCGGGCCGCTCACGCTCGGTAACGCGCCCGGCTTCGCGCCCGATGCATTCCTGAAGGCGGAGCGGACGCGCGTGCATGTCGCGCTCCTTCCGCTCCTGCGCAAGGAGGTCCAGATGGGCACCGTGACCATGAGCGGGTTGGTCGTGAACCTCGCCCGCGATCCGGCCGGGAAGACCAACTGGGACGACCTCCTGGCCAAGACCGGCGGCGCCAAGGAGTCGAAGGAGGCCCCGGCCGGGCTCGCCGCCTTTGCACTGGGCGGCATCGATCTTCGCGATGCCGAGATCACCTGGGACGATCGACAGAAGAAACAGCGTTACGCCATCCGCGGGCTCCATCTCAAGACCGACGCGATCCAACCGGGCGAGCCCGTGGACCTGGAGCTGCGCTTTTCGCTCGTGGCCACCGCGCCCGCCGTGACCGGGGATATCGGGCTCAAGGGCACGGTGTTGCCCGACCTCGAGGCGCGCCGCTACCGCCTCTCCCCCTTCGAGGGCGGCGCCAAGCTCAAGGGCGAGGGCGTGCCGGGCGGGCATGCCGAGATCGCGCTGAAGGTCGCGCTCGATCTGGACCTCGCCGCCGACACGGCGAAGCTCGACGGCCTCGAGATCCACGCCCTGGGGATAGAGGCGCAGGGCGATGTGGTGGCGACCCGGATCTCGAGCGCTCTGCCGGCACTGGACGGCAAGCTTCTCTTACAGGCCCCGAAGCTGTCCGCGACGCTCGAGTCCCTGGGACAGACGGCGGCGGCTGGGACGCTCGCCGGGCTGTCGCTGGACACGCGCTTCAAGGGGACGACAGAGGCGTTGTCGCTGGACCCCCTCGCGCTCAAGGTAATGGTGGCCGGCGGTGCACTCACCACGGGGCCGGCGCCACTGGATGTCTCGACACGGGCCGACATCGATCTCGCCAAGGGCACGGTGGCTCTCGATCGTCTCTCGGCCAAGGGCCTGGGGCTCCAAGTCTCGGGCGGGATCCGTGCCGAGCAAGTCCTCGCTACGCCACGCTTCAACGGCACCCTGAAGCTCGGGGCGTTCAGCCCCCGGGATCTGATGCGGGAGCTCGGGATGGGACCGCCGGTCACGGCCGATCCCAAGGTCCTGACCCAGCTCTCGGGGGACATGTCCTTCACGGGCTCGACGTCGGGGGTGAACCTCGACCCGCTGGCCCTCAGGCTCGACGACACCGCGGTCCAAGGCAGCCTGGGCGTGCCGGATCTCAAAAAGCAGTCGCTGCGGTTCAAGCTAGCGCTCGACGCCGTGGACCTCGACCGCTACCTCCCGCCCAAGCCCGCCGGTGCCCCCCGGTCTCCAGGTTCGGTCAAGGCCGCGACCCCCGGGGCCGCAGCCGGGGCCGCCGCAAAGCTGCCGGTCGACATGCTGCGTGCGCTCGATGTGGAGGGGAGTTTGGGGGTGGGGAAACTCAAGGCGTCCAATCTCAAGCTCCAGAACGTCGTGCTCAAC
>JACCXJ010000238.1 GCA_013697045.1 Gammaproteobacteria bacterium
GAGGGCTTCCGCCAGGAACGCGTCAGACGAGACGGCGGTCTGCTCGCGCGTGCCCTGGCTGTAGAAGGACCACGCGAAGACGGCGTCGCAGCCCGGCCAGTCCTGATGGGCCAGCTCCGCCGCCCACTTCGCGACCAGCGAGGTCTTCCCCTCGCCGCCGAGGGCCACGAAGGTGAGGACGTGGGGGCGCTTCGGCTCGCGGCGCACGGCTTGGCCCCAGGCATCGGTGAGGAGCTTCGTCTCGGCCTCGCGCCCGATGAAGTCCGCCGGGGCGTATTTGATGATGCGGGAGATGTCGGCGTGCAAAGCACCTGGCGCGGAAGGAGTTTGGCTCACCGGCGTGCGCCGGTTGGGTTCCGATGAGCCGTCTAAGGGCTTACGAGTTGCTCGACGGCCCTGCGGATTCCTTTCGCGATGTCGGTGAACGCTTCGTCTTGAACTGGCCACGAAGTGACAGGTTTTGCGTCCTTCGGCAATGCTTGCAGTTTGCCGAAGGGAGCCGAATGCCAATCTACTGCCCGGAGGATGACTGGAATAACCACAGCTTCACCGACTTCGTGGCGCTCCATGGCGCGTTTCACCTCCACATCCCAGCAATAGTCGGAGGCGATGAAGTCTGCGCTGACCATTAACAGAATGACGCCCGCCAAGTTCAAATGCTCGTCGATCTGTCCGCTCCATTCGGTGCCAGCGGCGATTCGGCGATCATGCCAGTCCCGAATGACGCCTTGCCGTTTCAACAGTGCCAGGTGTTTGTTCAACTCATCCCGTAGCGCCTCGTCCTTGTGCGAATAAGAATAAAAGACCTCAATGCTGCTCATAACTTGGTCTCTCACGAATGATTGGCTTTGCTCGTTCCTCTGCGAAAGGATAGGAACTTCAACGATTCTTTGCAACGGTCCTGCTGCGTCGGACGGGCCGGCCGGTGGTCGCGTGGTCCGGGAGGGGGTGGGAAGAGCGCGTTCGGACTGATCTCAAGGTATCCGGCAATGGCGTGGGCCTGGACACACTCAGGTAGGGCATGTCCGCCCGGCTCACACGCACATGATTTACGCGCTACACTGGCTCGCATGGAAACCCAAAACTTCACCCTGCGCCTGCCCAAGGAACTGATCCGCAAGGCTAAGGTCCTGGCGGCCCAGCGCGGCACCAGCGTTGCTGCCTGGTGACCGACACGATCGAGGGCCTGGTCGAGCACGATCTCGGGTACCAAGCCGCCTGGACACACTGGCGGGAGCTGGTGCAGACGCTGCGCCTCGGCAACGAGGGACGGCGCTATCCCAGCCGCGACGAAGCGCATGAGCGCTGAGTTCGTGGACACCAATGTCCTCCTGTATGCCTTCAGCCAGGACGAGTGTGCGCAATCCTTTGCGGAGAACTGAGTACCAGCTAGCGGGCTTACAGCCTCGCCACCACCCCCGCCATCCGATCCTCGCTCACATGCGTGTAGATCTGCGTGGTCGCCAGGTTTCACATGCCCGAGCAGCGCCTGGATAGGGAGCCGGGTGGGTCCGGTATCGATCCCCACGGGTATTGCTTCAGATGGGGGGCCGTTCGTATAGTGCGCCACCACTGGAAATCGGACAATGGGGGATCCATGGGACACCGCCTCTCGAAGATCTACACCCGCACCGGCGATCGGGGTGAGACCGGCCTCGGCGACGGGTCGCGGATCGGCAAGGCGAGCCTCCGGGTGGAGGCCATGGGGGAGGTCGATGAAGTCAACAGCTTCATCGGCCTGCTCCTGACCCGCGACGTTCCCGAGCGGCTGCGGACGGCACTTTGCGCGATCCAGCACGATCTCTTCGACCTCGGCGGCGAGCTCAGCATCCCCGGAGCGCGTGTCATCGAAGAGGCGCAGGTGCAGGGCCTCGAAGCGGTGCTCGACGGCATCAACGCCGCGCTCCCACCGCTAAAGGAGTTCATCCTACCCGGCGGAAACGAAGCGGCGGCCCTGTGCCACACCGCGCGCACGGTGTGCCGCCGCGCCGAACGCCGGGTCGTGGCGCTGGCCGCGGCCGAGACTGTCAACCCGGCGCTCGTGGGCTACCTGAACCGGCTCTCGGACCTCTTGTTCGTGATGGCGCGGGCCTTGGCGCGCGAGCATGGGGGCTCCGAGGTGTGCTGGGACCGGGGGCGCAAGGGACCGTAAGTCTCGCGGGGGGCATCGCGAGCGGGAGAAGGCGCGGGTCGATGTTTTGTGTGGCGCGTCTGGACTCGATGCCTTGGCAATGGCGCGACAATGGCCCGGCCGAGCCGAGGGCCGACCGGCTACCGCTTCGTCCTATCCATTAGACGGTCTTTGGGCACCACCGGCTGGACAGTTTGGTAGCGCTCCACACGGCCCGTCGCCATTACGAGGTCGCACTATCAAGTTTGAGGGTGGAAGCATAATAGACTATTATCGCTTCCATATTGGATCTGTTGGAGGCCACTTATGGCTACCCTGGTGATCAAGAACTTCCCCGAAGACTTACATGCTCGGCTCAAGCTGCAGGCAGAGCACCACCGCCGTTCGCTAACGAAAGAAGCCGTGGAGCTTATCGAGTCCGGACTCGCCGCCGGCACCAGGAGAACCCGCCCACTGCCCGAGCTGGTCAAGCTGCGGAGCGACCATGCGCCCGAGAACAAGAATATCGAAGCTGCAGTCCGGGAAATTCCCATGTCCGCGATGCCGGCGGCCGACCCCACCGCCGCCTTGCGGTCGGCGCTCGTGCTTCAACCCGATGGTTCCTACGTGAACGAGCTCGGTATCGACGATCCCGCATTCTTCGCGGCGCTGGAGGAGATCCGCGATTCCAGCCGCCGGGAACAGCCGCGCAATCCGTTTGACGAGCCTCTCTGATGTTTCTGCTGGACACGAACGTCCTGAGCGAGTTGATCAAGCCGCGTCCCGACCGCGCCATCTCCCGGCGTGTTCTCGACGCGCCAGCCGGGACGCTGTTCGCCTCCGAGATCACACGATACGAACTACGATACGGTGCCTTCCTCCACCGGAGGCCCGATCCTTTCTGGGCAGGAATACAGGCCGTGATCCTGCCTATCCCGCTGTGGCTGCCCATCACCGCCGAGATCAGCGAACAGACCGCCATCATCGCCGCGCGCCTTCGGCGCATCGGGCGCGGTGCCGGTGTCATCGACCCATTCATCGCGGCCACGGCCCAGGTCCACGATCTGACCTTGGTTACTCGGAATCTCCGGCACTTCGCCAACATCGAAGAAGTCGTGACAGAGAGCTGGTTCTCTGTCGCCTGACCTTTTCTTCCGTGCCCGACCCCGACAAGTAGCCTGCTGCGCGCCGACCACCGTTATTTCTTGCGCAACTCCATCATGGCGCCGTCGCGGCGCATTTCGATGCGGTTCAGGAAGGGGTTTCCGAGGAGTAATTGCTTGGGGAAGTCTCCGTCGACGATAGAGGCCGGGACCGCGGCGAGCACGATGTCGCCGACCCGAACCTCCCGGAGCGTGACCTGGTAGGAGCGCGTGATCCCCGATGCCGTGTGGACGGCCGCCGCGATGCCGGTGCGCGCGTAGTCGATCCGGAGGCGACGCGCCTCGTTCTTGTTCATGGCCACCTGGGTGGCCCCGGTGTCGATCAGGAACTGCACCGGCACCCCGTTGATGCTGCCCGGCGCGGCATACATTCCGGTGGGATCGGGCCAGATGCGTACGGTCGCCTGGACCTTGGCGGCCTTGAACCGGGAGGCGGTGCTGTCCGAGACGGTAGGTCTGGCGCCGGCCGTCGATCTCGATGACGGCCTCGTTGCTGTCGGCGGACACGAGAAGTATACTGTCGGGGCCGCCGGTGCCCGGGGTCAGCAACCGCTGCTGCCCGTCGATCTCGACCAGGGCCTTGTCCCTGAAGAGCGCGATCACCGAGATGTCTCGAGCCGCCGCGGCCATACCGGCATGAGCGAGCGTCCCATAGAGGACGATCCGTTTGAAGTCCATAGGGGTCTCCCACGGCGGCCGAGCGTCGGCCTCCGGTCCTGTGTCTCCCGGCGCGGGCTATCGGCGGGGGTGATCGTTTGTTGACGCCCCTACGATGCCGGTCCGCGGGTGAAGCGGATGATGCGGCGTCGGTCGCGTTTGCTCGGCCGCCCGGGCACTTGGGGATACAGGGCCACTGCCGCCTTGAGGTCCGCCGCCTGGGTCGCGCGGCGCGCGGCGCTTTCCGGGGCTTCCGTGTACAGGGTCGCGGCCTCCTCGGGCGGTCCACGCCGCGCAATGGCTCGTTCCACCATCACCCGGTACTCGAAGGGGCCGCGTTGGATCGCCAGATCGTCGCCGGGCCGGATGTGGGTCGCGGGCTTGGGCTTGTGGCCGTTGACCTCGACCTTGCCGCCCTTGATGGCGGCGCTGGCCAGCGCTCGGGTCTTGAAGAAGCGCGCGGCCCACAGCCACTTGTCCAGCCGTATCGGGTTGGTGTCGGTCGCTTGCTGCATGTTTCTTTTCTGCAGTCGGGGTCTTTCTCTGCTACATTTCCCATAGCAATCGAGCATAGTAATCGACCACGCATCCGAGTCGAACGCTATCGGTCTATGGGGGGAGAGGGGAATATGGCGGATCCAATCGTTCACAACGAGGGCGAGCCGGAGGGTGCCCCGGAGGGCCGTGCCGGTGGGCGCGGTTTCCTGGCGCTCAACATCGCGGTGCTCACGGTCTCCGATAGCCGCACCGACGAGACCGATAAGTCCGGTCGCTTGCTCGCCGAGCGGCTGGAGGCGGCGGGTCACAGGCTCTACGAGAAGGCGATCGTCCCCGACGATGTCTACCGGGTGCGGGCCGTGGTCGCGCGTTGGTGCGCCGAGGAGGCGGTCCACGTGGTCATCACGACGGGGGGCACCGGGGTCACCGGTCGCGACGGCACGCCCGAGGCCGTGCGCCCGCTCTTCGACAAGGAGCTCGAGGGATTCGGTGAGATCTTCCGGGTGATCTCCTACGAGGACATCGGCGGCTCGACCATCCAGTCGCGGGCCATCGCCGGCGTCTCGAACGGTACCTATATCTTCTGCGTGCCGGGGGCCGCCGGGGCCTGCGCGACCGCCTGGGACGCCTTGATCCAGCACCAACTCGATCTCCGGACGCGGCCCTGCAACCTGGTGGAGCTCATGCCTCGCCTGCGCGAGCGCTAATTATTGGTTACTGGGGCGAACATGATCAGCGGACGAGCCTGGGACTACGTCGATGGGATCTGGGATCGATCTATCCTCCCCGCGCTCATCGAGTACATCCGCATCCCCAACAAGTCCCCGGCCTTCGATCCCGAATGGCAGGCGCACGGCTACATGGACGAGGCGGTGGCGCGCTTTGTGGCCTTCGCCGAGACACAACCGATCCCGGGTCTCGGTATCGAGGTGATGCGGCTCGCGGGCCGCACGCCGCTCATTTTGATAGATATACCTGGCATAGATATACCCGGCATCGACTTACCGGGCATCGATAGCCCGGGTTTGGACACCCGTACAGCCGCGCCGGTGCTGCTCTACGGCCACCTCGACAAGCAGCCGGAGATGAGCGGGTGGCGCGCCGGCCTCGGTCCATGGCTCCCGGTCATGGAGGGCGATCGGCTCTATGGCCGGGGCGGGGCGGACGACGGTTACGCGATGTTCGCGGCCTTGAGCGCCATCGCGGCGCTGCATCACGATGGCGTGCGCCACGCCCGCTGTGTCGTCCTCATCGAGGCCTGCGAGGAGAGCGGGAGCTTCGATCTGCCCGCCTATATGGAGGCACTGGCGCCGCGCATCGGGGAGCCGGAGCTGGTGATCTGCCTCGACTCGGGCTGTGGTAACTACGAGCAGATGTGGTGTACGACCTCGCTCCGGGGATTGGCGGGCGGCACCCTGCGCGTCGAGGTGCTGAGCGAAGGGGTACATTCGGGCGATGCGAGCGGGATCGTGCCGTCGAGCTTTCGGATCATCCGCCAGCTCCTCGACCGCCTGGAGGACGCCCGGAGCGGGGCGATCCTGCCCCCGGAGCTCCACGCCGAGATCCCCGCCGAGCGACGCACAGAGGCGCGGCTAGCCGCCGAGGTCCTGGGGCACGCGGTGTACACCAAGTTCCCGCTTGCGGGCCGCACCCGACCGATCAGCGACGACCCCTTGGAGCTGATCCTGAACCGCACCTGGCGACCGGCACTGTCCGTGGTCGGCGCCGAAGGTCTACCACCGGCTGAGAACGCGGGTAACGTGCAACGGCCGTTTACAACACTCAAGCTCTCGGTGCGCCTGCCCCCGACCTGCGATGCCGGCCTCGCCGCCCGGCGTCTCAAAGCCCTGTGGGAGTCGGCGCCGCCGTATGACGCGAGCGTGTGTTTCAGCCCGGACTGGGCCGCGAGCGGCTGGAACGCCCCGGCGCTCGAGCCTTGGCTCGCGCACTCGGTCGCCGGCGCCTCCGAGCGCTACTTCGGACGTCCCGCCGTGTACATGGGAGAGGGCGGCTCCATCCCCTTCATGGCCATGCTCGCGTCCCGCTACCCCGGGGCCCAGTTCCTGGTCACCGGGGTCCTGGGGCCCGGTTCCAACGCCCATGGCCCCAACGAGTTCCTGCACATCCCGACGGCCAAGAAGCTCACCTGCTGCATCGCCCAGGTGATCGCCGATCATTGCCGGCAGCGCAGCGCATGAGGGCACCTAGGGTCGGCTTCATCGGACTCGGGGCCATGGGCATGGGCATGGCCCGAAACCTCCACGCGGCCGGTTGGCTCTCGATCGTCTGGAACCGCACCCGCGAGCGCGCAGTGGCGCTAGCCGGCGAGCTCGGGGTGGCCGTCGCCCATGAGCCAACCGCGCTCGCCCGCGCGGCCGAGTGCATCGTGACCTCGGTGTCGCGAGATGCCGATCTCGCCGCGGTCGTCGAGGCGCTCCTGCCCGGGCTCATACCCGGCACCGTGGTGTGCGACACCTCGACGGTCGGCGCCGACACGGCGCGCGCCTGGTCGCGGCGCCTGGCCGAACGCGGCGCGCATTTCCTCGACTGCCCGGTGTCGGGGGGTGCCGAAGGGGCGCGCACCGGCCGGCTGGCCATGATGGTGGGGGGTGAGGCCGAGGTCCTCGAACAGGTACGCGGGCCGCTGTCCGCGATGGCGGCCACCATCGTCCACATGGGACCGTCGGGCAGCGGCCAGGCCACCAAGGCGGTCAATCAGATCATGGCGGCCGGGATCGCCGAGGCGGTGACCGAGGCCTTGGCCTTCGGGGTCCTCATGGGCCTTCCCATGGACAAGGTCATCGAGGTCGTGAGCCAGGGCGCGGCGGCCAACTGGTTCCTGAGCCACCGCGGCCGGAGCATGCTGGAGGACCTCTTCGTCCCCGGCTTCAAGGTCTCCCTACACCACAAAGACCTCTTGATCTGCCGGGAGATGGCGGCGGCAGCCGGTGGGATGGGGTTGCCCGTGGTCGAGATGACGTTAGGCGACTATGGGCGGCTCATGGACGAGGGGCACGGCGAGGAGGACATCTCGGCGCTCATTCGCATCAAGCGAGCCCCCGAGGGCCAACTGATCTAATTTAAAACCCTCTCCCGGACCTCACGGTCTGCCTCCGGACAGCCCGTAAAGACGCAAAAACTCCGCGCGGGTCCTGGGGCCCGAGGTCGCGAAGCTCGGCTCGGGGTCTTGTACATAACCGGCTTTGATCCGGCCGATGGGGTCCTCGGCGCCGCGTTTCCGTTGTGCCTCTTCCGGTACCCGATAGGGCACGGCGGCATTCAGGCCGAAGACCTTGGCCCTGAGCGCCGGGGTGATCTCGGGATAACCGTATTTCGCCCGGTACGCCTCGGCGATCTGGAAGGCACGGAAGGCCTGGATCTGGTCCTGGGGGCTGCCGTACCAGATGGAATCGGTCCCCCATAGTACGTTGTTCTCGCCCACGTGCTTGAAGAGCTTGCCGAGCACGTGGGCGGCCTGCTCGGGCTCTCCCATCAACCGGCGCCAGGTGGTGCCGAGCTCGGCGTAGACGTTGCCGTTGGGCGGCACCTCGTTGTCTTGCAGGGATTTGATCAGGGAATCGACGCCGCCCTGGGCCCGGGCGGGATCGTAGGGGCCCTCGCGGCGATCGGGCTCGAAACCCGAGTGGTAGACGATGAAGCTCACGTCCGGGTAGCGGCGAGCGACCACGCCGATGTCGCCGCAGGTCGAGTAGTCGTAGTCGAGGTTGAAGAGCGGGATCCCCTTGTGGATGCAGATGACCTTGACCCCCAACTCGCGCGCCCGCTCAATGAAGGGGATGCCGATCTTTGGGTCATCGAGCCGGTAGCCCACGCCCTCCGGCCCCCACTGGGTGTAGGTCTTCCAGGCCGAGACGCCGTGGTCTTCTTTCTGCCGCGCCATCTCCTCGATCGCCCCCGGGAGGTTCGGGTGGACGAGGCCATGGATGAGGAGCCGGTGGCCCCCACGGTGTTTTTCACCGAGGGTCTCGACGAGCTTGCGCGTCGCCGCGGCGTCGGCGGTCGAGAGCGGGTTGTCCTCCGGCGCGGCCGGCACGGCCGACAGGACGGCCATATCGGTGTCGCTGTCGAGGAAGACCTCGCGGATGAAGTGCTCGGCCGAGAAGCACTCGATGGCGCCATCCCCACAGTCCGATTGGGGGAAGGCGCGCAGGATATAGGTCCATTGGTTGGTGATACGCCGCCACGCGCCCTTGGGGTTCACGTGATGGCACTGGATGTCGAAGATGAATTCCTGGCCCGCGAGCGCCTCGCGCGCCACCTCGGGCTCGTAAGGCGCCTCGCGCCCCACGTTGAAGTATCCGCCGCGCAATCCGGCCCGGGCGTACGTCTCGTTTATCGCCATGAGCGTCAAGGCGGCGCTCGACAGCGACTTCAAGAAGGCCCTGCGGGACATCCCGAGCCTCCGGGCCGTCTCGGCCGCCCGTTCGTGGGCGAGCTCCTTGGCAAGCCGCACGCTGCGCGGGAGCGAACGCGGCAGGAACTCGCCGTTCGAGGTCGTATCGAGCTTGATCGGCAGGCGCCGACCGTGCGGGTCGAAACGTTCGGTCATCGCACGATCATAGACCCTGACGGCGCAGAAATCCCCTCGGTCTGCGCGCTCGGGCACTGGCCACAGCCCGCAAGCCGAGCCGCACGCCCTAGCTCCCCTGTGCGCGTCCACCTTGCGGGTGTCGGCCATCGCGGATCGGCCACTGGCCGGAATATCCGCCAAACCTACCCGCCCTTAGGCTCGTGTGGCCAGAATGTCAAGGAAATACGTCACAGGGTTGTTGTGAAGAATTGCCTGGCGCGACATCGTGGCTTCGGTATGATCGGGAACGGTTTCGCGTGGCTAGAGGGCTTGGATGGAACGCGCTCTCTGGCGAGACATCTTTGCCCGGAGACCGCAGCCGGGTGGGAGCAGTGCGGCTTTCGAGGCCGAGACGTCATAAACCGCAACAACGTAGCCTTGCGAAGCCGCATTATGCGGGCCTGTAGGGAGACAAACGCCGGCCTTTTCCGGCCCAGAGGGGAGGTATGCGATGAAACTCAACCTGAAACACGCAGCGGCACTCATAGGGCTAATCGCGCTTTTAGTGCTTATCGCGCTTTGGCCAACGCCCGAGCCGCGACCCGCAGGTGATCCGCT
>JACCXJ010000256.1 GCA_013697045.1 Gammaproteobacteria bacterium
GGGATCGATCCGATCATCATCATTTCACCGTCCCTACAGCATCAATGACCGCCCGACCCACGATGGTCGCGCCCAGCACCTGCACTTCCGCTTTACCGTTCAACCTTAGTCCGACAGGCTGCTAGGATTTTTATGAAAATGTTACCCGGGACCTGTCGTTATCGTTATCCAGCGATCTCGGCGCGGTGGGCGGACTGCTCATCCTTATACCACGCACGGCTACGAATCGCGTGCTCGTTGGATCCCCTCACCCCTGTCCCGCACCGCACCCTGGCGCTCTCCTGGAGGGAGGAAGGGCTCTCAGGCGGCGATTGTGGCCGGCATGTCGTTATGCTTGGCCGGCGATTCTAATGATCCGCCGGTAGACCGCCAAGCACGCCGAGACCGGCCGCCTTCCTTGACAGTCCGCTCGGCCTGGTCTCCAATTCAGCGCGGACGAAAATCCCTACATCCGACCGCGCCTATTTCTGGGCCGGCGGGCTCGACACCGGCAGCCTATTTATCTTCGATGTCCATAGTGACGCGGGCAAGCCGACACTGGTCAAGACCTTCACGGAATTCGTGCGGAAGAGCGGCGGGGTGGTCGGCCCCGCACACCTTCTACGCCATGCCGGGACGCATGCTCATCACCGGGCTCTCCAACGACCGCGACCACGGCGGCCGCACCGGCATGGTTGAGTACACCAACGAGGGCAACTATCTCCTACGATGCCGACCGACGCGGAGCTCGCGGCGCCCAGCTCAACATGGTCTCGCAGAGCTGGGATGGGAAACGGCTGTACTTCACGAGCTCCCTCCTGGCGAACTGGGACAAGAAGGGCGCGGACAACGAGCAGTTCCTGAAGGCCTATGCCTGGGACGGCAAAGTCCTCACGGAGCGCTTTGCCATCGACTTCACCAAGGAGAAGCTCGGGCGGCCGAACATCATGCGTTTCGGTGCGCGCTCCTTGTACACCCAGGCCCCTGGTGCGGTGCCGCTCGCGGGGCGTTGAGCAACACCAGGTCTCGGCTGTCCTTTGCGCGGTTCGCGGTGCTCGCCGCGATGGCAGTGCCCGGCCCGGCCTGGGGCGCTGGGATAGTGCTCGGCGCCCCGCCCGCGCCGGGCAGCTATCGCTTACCGTGCATCGAGTCCGCGGGCGACGGGAGCGTCGTGACCAGCCACGGTGCGGCAACCACCTTGCACCGGCTGTATGCGGGCAGGATCGTGGTCTTGAGCCTCATCTACACCCATTGTGCGGATGCGCAGGGCTGTCCCTGGGCCAGCTTCACCCTGGCTCAGACGGCCCGACGGATCAAGGGCGATCCAAGGCTCGCCACGAGGGTGCGCCTCGTGAGCCTGAGCTTCGACCCGGCCCGCGACACCCCCGAGGCCATGGCGCGCTACGGCAGGTCTTTTTCACACGCCGCCGACTGGGCCTTCATCACCACCCGCTCACCGGAAGCCCTCGCCCCCATCCTGGCCGACTACGACCAGCGCCTGCAGAGCGATCCAGGCCCGGCAGGCGGCTGGTCCACCTCTTGCCGGTCTTTCTCATCCGACGAGGCGCGCCTCGTGCGCAATGTCTACAGCTCGTCGTTCCTGGATCCGGTGCTCCTCGGGAACGACATCGCTACCCTGGGGCTCGATCGCGATCAGGACGCCGCGTGCGCGCGTCGTGCTGGCAGGTCACGGCGACGCCGCGCCCATCGCCGCCCGGAACGCGGTGTAGTCACCTAGATCGTTGACGGACGGACCCGATCGACCGCCGGGCCCGCGACCGGGATGTGGATCGATCCGCCCCCCAGCGCCAAAACCGGGCCCCGGTAGGCGATGGACTCCCCACCAATCCCCTCACCCTCGATCCAAAGCGTCTCCCGGTCGGGCTCGATCGCCGTGACCCGCGTACCGGTCCGGACTGAGCTGCGACGCCGTGGCGGCGGCATCGGCCAAGGCGACCGTGTCCGGGGTCTTGCCGCTGGTGCAGGCGTTCGACAGGATGGGCTTCGAGTAGTAGCGCCCGCCATCGGCGGTGAGGATCAGGACGGGTGTCTCCGCATCGCGGGCCAGGGAGTAGCCCCCGAGCCCCGTTCCCACGATGACAAGCGGCCGACGGTCCACGCCCGCGGCTATTCGATCTCGACCATCGCGAAATCCGACTTGGACGCACCGCAATCGGGACATACCCAGGTGTCCGGGATATCCGCCCAGCGCGTCCCGGGCGCGATGCCCGCTTCGAGTAGACCCTGGGCTTCGTCATAGATGAAACCACACACCCCACACTGCCATTTCTTCATCTTCTCCCCCATTCGCGCCCTGCCGGCGGCTGGACGGCTCAATCGTCGCACGAGCATACGGAATTCGCACCGCGGCCCGCAAGCCGGGTGCAGCCGCTCAGAGCTTGTGAAAAAACCTGCTGCGCCCGGGATTTCACTTCGCTCGCGACGGTTCTTTCACAACCTCTCAGTCGATTACGCGCCGACCATCGCGATCTCCGTGGCGAGCGGTGTGGACGCCGTCGTCAGCCTCTGCCGGTCGGCCCCTTGGGGTTCACTACCGTCACCGCCGGGGCGCGGGGCTCGTGCCGACGGTCCTCAAACCTGCGCGGGACCAAACATCGAGCTAGCCGGATCCTCCGAAAAAGCTCACGAAGAGCTGGCCTGGTTACCGGCGCCTGATCCTGATCGTGATCGGTGTCGAGCTGATGCTGGTCCCGGCGCTGCTCCTGATCTCTATCACGCCCACGAGTTTCCTCCGGCCCGACCGGGCGATCTGCTTCCCCGTTCGCGTGCGCCGGAGCGGCACGTCCTGGGTGGCAGCCGGTGGGATGTTCGCGATCCCAGAGGCGAAAACGATCATCCTCCTCCGCGCCTTCGCCGCCGTGTCAGTGCTCGACCGGGCGCTCCTGCGGGGTAAGAACCTGCGGGCTACGAGCACGCGGGCCTCGTTAATACACGAGATCCCCAAGGCGGGCGAAAGGGGGCAGGTGAGCGGGATGCTACACGTGGCGCCTCGGCAGCTCAACGGCGCGCCCCCACGAGGATTGGGCACGTCCAGGACCCACATCTTTTGCACCTCGTTCGATCTTCGAGGGTTGCCTGTTGAATCGATGAAACGGGCAACGATGGCGTCCGTCCCGACACTGCCCGTCCCGGTGTAGGTGAAGCTCGCTTCGCCATTCGCGTTGGTCGTGCCGCTGTTGCTCGTGCCCGCGTTCGGTCCGGAAATGACCTGGAAATCCACGACACGGCCGGAGACCGCCTGGCTGAGGTCGTTGACGACGAGAGCGGTCACGGTGTGCGGAGTGCCGACTGGGCTGATGCTTGAGGACTGGGTCAACCCGATGCCTTCGCCCCGTATGAACCACGTCTTTTGCAACTCGTTCGATGTTTGACGGTTGCCTGTTGAATCGATGAAACGGGCAACGATGACGTCCGTCCCGGCACTGCTCGTCCCGGTGTAGGTAAAGCTCGCCTCGCCACTCACGTTGGTCGTGCCGCTGTTGCTCGTGCCCGCGTTCGGTCCGGAAATGACCTGGAAATCCACGACACGGCCGGAGACCGCCTGGCCGAGGTCGTTGACGACGCGAGCGGTCACGGTGTGCGGAGTGCCGACTGGGCTGATGCTTGAGGACTGGGTCAACACGACGCCTTCGCCGACGATGGCCGGCTTAGTGACAAAGATGTGCCCGGCGAAGATGTTGTCATCGTCCGTGGGGTTAAGAGTTTGGACGAAGATGTCGGTATCGCTCGGCCCGACGAACGGCCGGAGGTCATAGAGTTCGTCATCGATCCGGGGGTCACCGGCGGGTGGGGCGTTGGGGTCCGCTGGGTTCGCCGTGCTGTCGTCAATGCCGCCAACGGTGAGGAGGGCACCGTTGGGATCGGCACCGTCGTCCTGACCGCCGGCCGACGTAGTGAGGCGTACGGCGTTGACGTCGATCTGACTGAACATTGCTGATGGCTGGAGACTGAACGAGATGCCTAGGCCCATCTCGGCCCGGTCGCTGCCGCTGAGCGGCTGCGCAAGTGTCACCGCGAAGTTGTCGCCGTCCGTATTCTGACCACCGAAGAGTATGAACACGGTGTT
>JACCXJ010000037.1 GCA_013697045.1 Gammaproteobacteria bacterium
AGCGGATCACCTGCGGGTCGCGGCTCGGGCGTTGGCCAAAGCGCGATAAGCACTAAAAGCGCGATTAGCCCTATGAGTGCCGCTGCGTGTTTCAGGTTGAGTTTCATCGCATACCTCCCCTCTGGGCTGGAAAAGGCCGGCGTTTGTCCCCTACGGGCCCGCATAATGCGGCTTCGCAAGGCTACGTTGTTGCGGTTTATGACGGTGATGGGGCCTTGCGCGGGTAGTGACGCGTCTTATTGCCCTTCGGAGCCCACAACGCGGTCTCGCCCTCTCCCTCCCGCAGCACGAGCTCGGTGCCCTCGACATCCGCGCTCCCGAACGGCGTCTCGACCGTGAGGGTATGCGGCACCCGGGTAAGCGGATGAGTGGAGGATAGGAAATACAACGCGAGTTGTCAACGGAGAAGGTGTCGGCGATATCTCATCGCACGGGCTTCTGCGGTGGACCCCCGGCAGAGGCAATCGGCGGGGGTTGGGGTGGGTTCACGGAGAGGTTCGAGGATACGCTGGATGGGATCCAAGCCCCTCGTTCGCCTCCCGTTCTCCTAGCTAGGCGGCCCGCCTGCTTCCCTGCTGACAGCTTTATACGCTCGGTACCGTGCCGCCGGGCCGCTCTCGCTCCAGTCGGTGTCGCTCTACATCCGCTACGCCCTGCCTTTGTAGCAGGCAGGCGGCCGTCCGGGCTACGGAGGGCCGGTCCAACCGCCCGCGTAGCAGGGCGAGGGGCCGCAGACGTCGGTGACCGCGCCGGCCGGCGCGAGGAAATCGGAAACCTGCTGCAGCCCGCCGGGCGCTCCTCGCGGGGCGCCGTGTGGGTCCTCTCCGGCGCGGTTGGGCAGGTTCTCGGTGGGTGGCGGCGGCACGCCGATGGTCTCGCTCGGGTTGCCCGGATCGGGACGCACCGGTCCGATGTCCCAGTAGATGATCGCCGAGCCGTCATAGGGGTAACTCTGGATCGCCGGGACGTTCCAGAGCGCGTCGACATCGGGCCAGCGTCCGGGGTCGAGGATCGGCGCATGCGTCGCAGCCCCGATCATGCGGGCCTCGATGTCGGCTGCCCAGTTGGTCACTCGGTGGTCGCCGAAGGCGACGTTCATCAAAACCTTGTGCGCGGGCGTGTTCGGCAGCGGGTCATTGCTCATCCGGTGGGCGTAGCCGTTTGCCTCGCCACGGTCCCAGAGCATCTGGATCAGCGACAACAGGAGCGGCCGAGCCAGCTCGTTCGGGTAGGCCGGATAGAGAACGCTCGCGAACCTGTCGAACGAGACCGAGCGCGGCAGCAGCATCGAGTACCTCATCGCCGGCACCCCCAGTGCCGCGCGGGTGAAGTCGGGCGCGATCGCGGTCAGCGCACCGCCTATGATCCCACCCTGGCTGTTGCCGTCGTAGTAGAGGTGGCTCGCGTCGATCACCGGCGCGCTGGCCGCGTTCTGCGGGTCGACGTGGAAGGCCGGATCGCTCTTTAAGCCGTCGGGATGGATCATCAGTCGGCCCAGGTAGAGCTCGTTGAGCAGGCCCTGCTGCAGGCGGTCGGCAAGCTTCGGGAAGCTCGAGAAGTCGTTGAGGATCGGCAAGGTGGGGATCGGGATATCGCTCCTCGACATCCCGATCTCGTCGGTCGCGCAGAGCACGAACCCGTACCGGTTGGCGAGATCCTTCTGGCCCCCGGCGTGCACCTCGCCAGCACTGCCGAAGAGACCGTGCCCGTAGAGCGATGGGCGCGCCGGGGCGGCGCCGGGCTCGTCGACCGCGACGCGAGGGATGATGCACTCGAAGCTCGCGGTCCACGTGCCGTTCTCGGTCGGAAGCCCGTTGGCGTCGAGCGCGAACTGGCCGCCCGCGGCGCAGCTCGGTTGCAGATAGCAGGGCACGGTGAAGGTGCCGAGCACCTGGCGGGCGATCCGAGCGTCCTCCCCGGCGGTAAAGTTGTTCATCTGCGTCACCTGGAACGCCGGCGCGTGTCCCTCGACGGTGAGATTGGAGAGGTCATGGTCGCCGAGTTGGCCGAAGGCATCGTCGCGCATGCTCAGCATCCGCGCCGCGATGTTCTCATCGCTGGCGACGGTGAAGTCCCAGGCGAGGTACAGGTTGGAGCGCTGGATCCCCGCCTGGCGCAGGGTGTCGAAGATCCCCTCGAAGTGCGACCGCCGTCTCTTGATCGGGTCTCGGCGGGTCGGCAGCCGATCGCGGTAGTAGCGGAAGCCCTCGGGCGCGCGGATCGTGTTGCCGTCGGCGTCCTTGAGCTCTCGCAGGGCGACGATGTAGCGGTGGCCGGAGGCCAGGTTGGTCGCCGGTTGGATCATGAGCGCGGTGCTCTGCGGCTCGCTCGCGTTGGAATCGATCTCGACGAAGATCGGGGCGCGCTCGCCGGTGTGGGCATCGATCAGGACGATCGGCGCATGGGGCTCGGCGTAGCGACCGATGTGGCCGATCGGCACCGGATCGGTCTTATCGAGAGCCGCCCGGTTGTCGAGCCCAGGCACACGGAGCACGATCGCCTGCCCGGGGCTGAAGCCGTCGTTGAGGTTGTAGGGCATGGCGTCGACCGGCTTGCCGGTGACGTTGCGCGGCATCGCGGCGGTCTTCAGATCGATCCGGCGCCCGGTTGCGGTCGAGGGATCGGCGACGGTGTAATAGTCGTCGGGGAACGGAAGCAGGCAGAGCGATCCGTCCTCTTGGCCGATGAAGTCGCAACGATCGGCACGGCTGAGATCGACCGGCTTCGGCTTGCATCGCCTCGTGTCGCGCACCAGCTTTGCCTGGTCGCTCGCACCGCCGGCCTCCACCCGCAGGGTCCTGGCCTCGCAGCTCGCGATCTGCTTGCGCCCCTCGGCGGTGAGCCGCAGGCGCACCACCGTGACCCGCTGGCTCGGGGCCGAAGCCTTCGCTCCCCGCAGCCGGACCACCCGCTTCTTCGTCAGCGGCGTGAAATCCGGAACGTCGTAGGTACTGGAGGAGCCACGGACCTTGACGATCGGCTTCCCCGCGCCCTTGATCGAGACGCGGACCTCGAGTCCCCGAGCGAGGATCTCCTTCTGGCTCGCGCTCTCGATCCTCACCCTGACCTCGGGACCGCGCGACGCCCCGGCGCCCGCACTCGCCGCCGACACGACCAACATCACCATCGCCCCTAACATGGCGAACGCCGCGCGCTTCCAGGTCCCGCTCATCGCACTCTCCTCCTCAGCCCCTCAGAGTCGTGGGCCTCCGGCCGGTGACTATCGCGCCCCGCCTAGGAATCGAGTCTGCACAGGTGGCGGAACCAGGCAATCACACGGTCGATGTACGCCACTACCGGCACCTGCCGCGGCCGCGCTTCCCGCCATGCTCGACTCTCCCGACCAAGGTTTCATCGACTTCCACCGTGCCCGACCACTGGTCGCGCTCGGAACGTACCATCGCCGCGCACTTGCTTCGTCAGGCGGCGCACCCATCGCTACATCTTGTGGCAGGAGGAGCTAAACGTCTACCCTCTCGTACGTGATTTGCAGACTCCGCACTTCTACAAGGGCCAGTTCCACTGTCGGTGCCGTGAAGTCAGGTCGAGGGCCAGTCTTGACCGGCTCGCATGCGCGACGAGCGGCCAACATCGTGACGATATTCTTGGTCGCCCATCTCTTCGCCGGTTGCGGTAGCCAACCTGAAACCCTTGCGTCGCCTCCGGGTCCTGCGCCGTTGGCCATC
>JACCXJ010000327.1 GCA_013697045.1 Gammaproteobacteria bacterium
ACCACCTCCACGCATCACCGCAAAAATAGCTGCTCAAATGTAGTACAGACCTTTGTGAGCAACCCATTGAATAATAAAGGAGTTCATGCCTCTACATGCCTCGGTTGCGAAAGTTGGGCTAGGGCGTTCCTCCGAATATACCATCGTGAAAGGGCAGCCCTTCTCAGTCTCCCCCTTATCAAGGGGGAGATTTAGAGGGGGTAAGCGCTGGGGTTTCCAATGACCCGAATCTTCAACCGTTCCTCCGACAAAGAGAAGCGCCAGCGCCTGCGCCGCGAGAGCCCTCTTGCCGAACGGCGTCTGTGGCTGAGGCTGCGCAATCGTCAGCTCCTGGGCTATCGATTTCGCCGACAATACGGCGTAGGCCCCTACGTGCTCGACTTCTACTGCCCCGAGCTCGAGCTCGCGATCGAGGTCGATGGGGACAGCCATTTTCAAGCCGGTGCCGGCGAGTACGATGGGGAGCGCCAGCGTTATATCGAGTCGCTCGGGATCCGCGTCTTGCGCTTTAGCAATCGGGAGGTCTTTGAACGGCTGGACGATGTCGCTGGGGGGATCGCGGAGGTTGCGAGAGGGAGAGGTGGTTTAACCCCCTCTAAATCTCCCCCTTCGTAAGGGGGAGACTTGGTCGGGTGCCCCTTCGTAAGGCGGTGACGTGCTGTCTTGCCTAGCAGCCTGTCGGACTTAAGGTTTTTGGTTCACGTAACTCTTTGAAAGTATTGTAATTACGTGACAATACGATTTTTCCTGTTTTCAATAAAACAACGAGTTACGATTTAAGTCCGACAGGCTGCTAGAGCCGCCGCATCTTGGTCCAGCCAGATCAGCGCGTGGGTGTCGAGGAGGACGAGCATTCCGCCTCCCACGCTTCGCCCACCGGCGCCAGGATGTCGCCGCGAATGGTGATCTGGCCTCTATGGTGCGCCCGCCAGCGTGGTGGCGCGAGAGACCACCGGGCCAAGTTGCGCGACGGGTTGGCCGTTCTTGGTGACGACGATGGTCTCTCCGGTTTCGGCCACCTCGTTCATCAATTGTAGACACTTGGCCTTGAATTCAGAGGCCTTTATCGTCCTCGTGTTCATGATTGCGCTCGTATGACCATATAGTCATAACGTGTTTAGGCGACCCGATCGCGCGGCGGCCTTCCGGCGAAGAAGGCCTCGACGTTTTCGAGGACACGCATGCCCATCGCCACGCGGGTCTCGCGCGTGGCGCTGCCCAGGTGCGGCAGGAGCACCACGTTTTCCATGCCGAGCAGCTCATCGGTGACGCGCGGCTCGTTTTCGTAGACATCGAGCCCGGCCGCGGTGATGGTGCCGGATTTTAGCGCCGCCACCAGGGCCTGTTCGTCCACGACGTCGCCGCGGGCGGAGTTGATGAGGATGGCGGAGGGCTTCATGCGCTTCAGGCGCTCTGCGTTCATGAGATGCCGGGTCTCCTTGCCGCCCGGGCAGTGCAGGGACACGAAGTCGGATTGCTCCAGGACCTCCTCGATTGTCGCGCACTGCCGGGCCGCCACCGCATCGGCCACTTCCTTCGGCGGCGGGTAGGGGTCCTGATACAGGATCCTCATCCCGAACCCATGGTGGGCCCGGGCCGCGACGGCGCGTGCGATCCGCCCGAAGCCGATGAGCCCGAGCGTCTTTCCGGCGACCTTGGTCGCGACCATGTGGGTCGGGCGCCAGCCGGTCCAGGCGTGCCCGCGCAGGTGCCGCTCACCCTCCCCCGCCCGGCGCGCCGTCATGAAGAGCAGCGTCATGGCGAGATCGGCCGTGCAGTCGGTCAGGACCTCCGGGGTGTTGGTGACGACGAGCCCGCGCGCCTTGGCCGCGTCGATGTCGATATGGTTGAAGCCGACGCCGAAGTTCCCGAGGATCCGGCTCCTCAAGGGCTCGGCAGAGAGCACCTCGGCGCTGATCCGATCGGAGACCGTGGGCAGCAGCGCATCGGCGCTGCGCAGGGCTTCTTGCAGGTCCGCGACGGTCAGGGGCGTGTCGCTCGGATTCAATTGCACATCGAAGAGCGCCTGGAGCCGCTCTTCGACCTCTTGCGGCCAGCGGCGCGTGACGACCAGTTTGGGCTTTGCCATCTGCTGTCCCTTCCCGGATCATGCGGCCAGGACCTTGGCCACCGTGATCCCGAGCTCGGCCGGGCTCGGCGCAACCGTGACGCCGCACTCCTGGAGGATCTCGACCTTCTCGGCCGCGCTCTCGCCGAAGGCCGAGATGATGGCGCCCGCATGTCCCATGCGCCGGCCCTTGGGGGCCGTCAGGCCGGCGATATAGCCGACCACGGGCTTCTTCATGTGGTCCCTGGCGAAGTGGGCGGCCTCGGCCTCCTGGGGACCGCCGATCTCGCCGATCATCACGACCGCCTTCGTCTCCGGATCCTCTTCGAACAGCTCCAAGATATCCTTGAACGAGCTGCCGTTGATGGGGTCGCCGCCGATCCCGACGCTGGTCGTGACCCCGATCCCGAGGGTCTTCATCTGTGAGGCGGCCTCATAGCCGAGCGTCCCCGAGCGCCCGACGATCCCGACGTTGCCGCGCATGTAGATATGCCCGGGCATGATCCCCATCATGGCCTTGGCGGGGCTGATGGTGCCGGCGCAGTTCGGGCCCGTCAGGCGCATGCGGTTCTCGGCCCGGTAACGGCGCATGTAGCGCTTGACGCGGATCATGTCCTGGGCCGGGATCCCGTCGGTGATGGCGACGCAGTAGCGGATCCCCCCGTCTGCCGCCTCCATGATCGAGTCCGCGGCGAAGGGCGCGGGCACGAAGATGATGCTGGCCACGGCGCCGGTGGTTTCGACGGCCTCTTTCACCGTGTTGAACACCGGTTTCCCGAGATGGGTCGTGCCGCCCTTGCCGGGCGTGACCCCGCCCACCACGTGGGTGCCGTACTCCATCATCTCCTTGGCGTGGAAGGTCCCGATCTGGCCGGTGAAGCCCTGCACGATCACGGGTGTCTTTTCGTCTAACAAGATGCTCATGATGGTTCCTGTGCGCTGGTTTTCTTCCACGCCGCCACCGCTTTGTCGGCCGCCTCGGCCAGGGTCTCGGCCATGATCAAGGGCAGGCCGCTGTCTTTCAGGATCTTGCGGCCCGCCTCGACGTTGGTCCCAGCGAGACGCACCACCAGGGGGATCTTGAGGTCGATCTTCTTCACCGCCTGGACCACGCCCTCGGCCACCCAGTCGCAACGGTTGATGCCGGCGAAGATGTTGACCAGGATGGTCTGCACCTTTTCGTCGGAGAGCACCAGGTTGAAGGCCTTGGTGACGCGCTCGGGCGATGCCCCGCCACCGATGTCAAGGAAATTGGCGGGCTCGCCACCGGCATGCATGATCATGTCCATGGTCGCCATCGCGAGCCCCGCGCCGTTGATGATGCAGCCGATGTTGCCGTCCAGCCCGACATAGCTCAAACCCCGATCGGCCGCGGCCATCTCGCGTGGGTCCTCCTGGGATTTGTCGCGCAGCTCCGCGACGCTCGAACGCCGGAACAGGGCGTTGTCGTCGAAGGCCATCTTGGCATCGAGGGCGAACAAACGCCCGTCCTTGGTCATGACCAGCGGGTTGATCTCGACCATGGTGGCGTCGAGGTCGCGCAGCGCCCGGTAGCAGCCCTGGATGGTCGAGACCGCCTGGCTCGTGAGCGCCGGCGGGAGCTTGAGGCCGAAGGCCAGCTCCCGGCACTGGAAGTCCTGCATGCCGACCGCGGGCTCGACCGACTGGCGCAGGATGGACTGCGGTCGCTGGACCGCGATCTCCTCGATCTCCATGCCGCCCTCGCCCGAGGCCACCACCATGACCCGCTCCGACTGCCGGTCCAGGACGAAGCCCAGATAGATCTCCCGGTCGATGGCGGTGGCGGCCTCGACATAGAGGCGGTGCACGACCTTGCCGCGCGGACCCGTCTGGTGGGTGACCAGGCGCTTGCCGAGCAGCTCCTCGGCGGCCTGCCAGATCTCGTGGTCGCTGCCGCACACCTTGATGCCGCCGGCCTTGCCGCGGGCACCGGAGTGGATCTGGGCCTTGACGACCCAGCGATCGCCGCCGATCTCCTTGGCCCGGTATACGGCCTGTTCGGGGCTGTAGGCGAGGCCGCCGGCCGGCACGGGGACGCCGAAGTCCTTCAGTAACTCTTTCGCTTGGTATTCGTGGATGTCCATGGATGTCAGTGCTAGGGGGTGGATGCGCGCTTCGCCTGGATGGCGTTATCGGTGTTGACGATGTTCTCGGCCATGCGCGCCGAGGCCGCGTCGATCATCCGGCCATCGAGCTGGGCCGCACCCATGCCGGCCGCGGTGGCCTCCTTCAAGGCCTCCAAGACGCGCTTGGCGCGCGTGACCTCCTTCTCGGGCGGTGACATGACCTGATTGGCCAGGGCGATCTGGGAGGGATGGATGGCCCACTTCCCCTCGTAACCGAGCGCCGCGGCGCGTTTGGCCCCCAGGATGTAGCCATCGGGATCGTTGAAATCGCCGAATGGCCCATCAATGGCGCGCAGCCCATAGGCACGGCAGGCCACCACCATGCGCGACAGCGCCGCGTGCCACTGGTCGCCGGGATAGTCGGGGTTGAGCCCGCCGATGTTGACGGTGCGCGCCCGGCAGCTCGCGGCATAGTCCGCGACGCCGAAATGCAGGGCCTCGAGCCGCCGGCTCGAGGTCGCGATGGCCTCGACGTTGGCCATCCCGAGCGCCGTCTCGATCAGGGCCTCGAGCCCGATGCGGTTCGTGAGCCCCTTGGCCATCTCGATCTGGGTCACCATGGCATCGACCAGGTACACATCCGCCGGCACCCCGGCCTTGGGGATCAGGATGGTATCGAGCTTGTGGCCGGCCTGCTCGACGATGTCCACGACATCGCGGTACATGTAGTGGGTGTCGATCCCGTTGATGCGCACCGAGATGGTCTTGCTTTTCCAGTCGATGTCGTTCAGGGCCTGGATGATGTTCTTGCGCGCCCTTTCCTTCTCATCCGGCGCCACCGCGTCCTCGACGTCCAGGAACACATAGTCCGCCTCGCTCTGGGCGGCCTTCTCCATCATGCCCGGATTGGACCCGGGCACCGCCAACTCGCTGCGCTGCAGGCGCTGGCGTGCCGGTTCGTAACGCGTGTGACTCATGGCTGCACCCTCAAGGTATCAGAGTTTGTGAAAAAACCGTCGCGAGCGAAGGGAGGTCGCGTTCCGCCGGAGCGCAGGAACCGGAGTGTATGTTGAAATACATGAGGATTCCGAGCACCGCCGGAACGCGAGATCCCGAGCGCAGTAGGTTTTTTCACAA
>JACCXJ010000330.1 GCA_013697045.1 Gammaproteobacteria bacterium
GTTAATTATCGCGCCCAACAGTTGATTACGGAATCTGTGTAGTACCCTATATTCGGAATCATAGCATGACGCACGGGGCAGTGTTTCCGCCACCGACCGATCTGGAGCGGGGCGTGCCTCCACATCCCTGTGCCTGGATTCCGGCATTCCCTGCCGGAATGACGCCCCTTTTCGAATCATAAGTGCTGCCTACTAGTCGATGCCCGGTGGCGTGCGCCGGTGCCAGTCGGTCACCTGCTGGTAGCGGTGGGCGATGTTGAGGAGTCGCGCCTCGCCGAAGTGCTCGCCGATGAGCTGGAGGCCGACCGGCAGGCCCTCCGCGAAGCCGGCTGGGATGGATATTCCGGGCAGGCCGGCCAGGTTGACCGAGATCGTGTAGATGTCGGAGAGATACATCGTGATGGGATCGCCGGTCTTCTCCCCGAGCTTGAAGGCCACGCTGGGCGAGGTCGGCCCCATGATGACATCGACGCGCTCGAAGGCGCGGCGATAGTCGTCGCGGATGAGGCGCCGGATCTGCTGGGCCTTGAGGTAATAGGCATCGTAATAACCGGCCGAAAGGGCATAGGTCCCGATCATGATGCGGCGCTTCACCTCGGCGCCGAAGCCCTCGCCGCGCGTGCGGCAGTAGAGATCGTGGAGATCGGCCGGCGCGGCGCACCGGTAACCGTAGCGTACCCCATCGAAGCGCGCCAGGTTCGAGGAGCATTCCGCCGGGGCGACGACATAGTAGACCGGGATCGAGAGATGTGTGTTGGGCAACTCGACCTCGATTACCCGTGCGCCCAGTGCTTCGAGCTCTTTGATGGCGGCCTCGATGACCCGCGCGACGCCGGGATCCAGCCCGGCATCAAAAAACTCCTTGGGCAGACCGATCCGGAGCCCGGTGAGCGCGGCGTCGAGACCCACCGTGTAGTCCTCGTCGGGGCGCTGGGCGGAGGTGGAATCGCGCGCGTCGAAGCCGCTCATGGCGTTCAGCATGAGCGCCGCGTCCTCTGCCGTCTGGGTGATAGGGCCCCCCTGGTCGAGGCTGGAGGCGAAGGCCACCATGCCATAGCGGGACACGCGGCCGTAGGTCGGTTTGATGCCGGTCACACCGCACAAGGCGGCCGGCTGGCGGATGGAGCCGCCGGTATCGGTGCCGGTCGCGGCCGGGGCGAGGCGTGCGGCCACCGCGCACGCGGACCCGCCCGAGGAGCCCCCCGGGACCCGCTCGCGGTCCCAGGGATTGCGCACGGGGCCATAGAAGCTGGTCTCGCTGGAGGAGCCCATGGCGAACTCGTCCATGTTGGTCTTCCCGAGCATCACCATGCCCGCGGCCCGGAGGCGCTCGACCACCGTCGCGTCGTAGGGCGAGATGAAACTATCCAACATCTTCGATCCACAGCTCGTCTTGACCCCCTCGGTGCAGAAGATGTCCTTATGGGCTAGGGGGATACCGCTCAACGGCCCGGCTTCGCCCCGGCGGCGTGCGGCATCCGCGGCCCGCGCTTGGTCGAGGGCGCGCTCCGCGGTCACGGTGACGAAGCTGTTGAGCCCGGAATCGAGGCGCTCGATGCGGGCCAGGAAATGGCGGGTCAGCTCCTCGCTCGTGGTCTCGCCGCGGTACAGGGCCGCCGACAGCTCGGCGAGCGTCAGGTCGTGCATGCGGGGCCCGAAGTGATGTTGACTAACCGATGACCTTGGGCACCAGATACAGTCCTGCCGCCACCTCGGGCGCGCCGGCCTGGAATGCCTCGCGCCGATCGGTCTCGGTCACGACGTCCTCACGGATCCTGAGCACCAGCTCGAGCGGGTGTGCAAGGGCCTCGATGCCGGTCGTGTCGACCCGGTTCATCTGATCGACGAGATCGAGGATCCCGGAGAGTTGGCGCGCATACTCTGGGACATCGTGTTCGGCCAGTTTCAGCCTCGCGAGCCAGGCGATCTTCTGGACGGCGGCGTGATCGATGGACATGTCGAGCGGGTGGCGCGGGGACGGATCCCGAAGATTATACCGTCGATAGTCCGATCCCGGGCGCGGTCGGGAACCTGCTTGCCCTGGCAGCGACCCGCTGCTAGAGTGGCACCGCAGCAAACCCCCCCGCCCAACCCAAAGGGTCGCTAAGGGTCGTCATCCCAGCGAAAGCTGGGATCCAGGCGCGTGACGGGGCTGTGGATGCCAGCTTTCGCTGGCATGACGGTGGTTTCGGGATCGCGTACTTCTCGTGAGTTTACCCGCCCCGAAGTACCTGGCCGCACTGGTGGCCGAGCCGATCGCCCACTCGCGGCACGCGTCGTCCGCGCGCGGGCGGCGAACTTTCCCCTACCAGGCTTCCGGACCCACGGCCGGGCCACGGATTTGACACGCGTACTCGCGCTCCGCGGGCCGGCACCCGCCCGGCATCTGGATCGCTCAGAAATTTAGGTTATTATTTTATTATGTTCAGGCGTTTGCGTGGCCTTTTTTCCAACGACCTTTCAATCGATCTCGGGACCGCGAATACGCTCATCTATGCGCGCGGCAAGGGGATCGTGTTGAACGAGCCCTCGGTGGTCGCGCTTCGCAAGGGGCCGGACCACTCCAACCACAGGAGCATCGCCGCCGTCGGCACCGAGGCCAAACGCATGTTGGGGCGCACCCCCGGCAACATCATGGCCATGCGCCCGCTCAAGGATGGGGTGATCGCCGACTTCACGGTGACGGAGAAGATGCTCCAGTACTTCATCCACAAGGTGCACGGCGATCGGTTCCTGAAACCGAGCCCGCGGGTGCTGGTGGGCGTGCCCTGCGGTTCGACGCAGGTGGAGCGCCGCGCCATCCGCGAGTCGGCCTCAGGCGCCGGGGCGCGCGGCGTGTATATCATCGAGGAGCCGCTGGCGGCGGCCATCGGGGCGGGGCTCCCGGTCAGCGACGCGAGCGGCTCCATGGTCCTCGATATGGGCGGCGGGACCTCGGAGGTGGCGCTCATCTCGCTCAACGGCATCGTCTACGCGGACTCGGTCCGCATCGGCGGCGACAGGATCGTGGACGCCATCGTCAACTACGTGCGGCGCAATTACGGCACCTTGATCGGCGAGGCCACCGCCGAGCGCATCAAGCACACCATCGGTTGCGCCTATCCGGGCGACGAGGTGCGCGAGATGGAGGTGCGCGGCCGCAACCTGGCGGAGGGCCTGCCGCGCAGCTTCACCCTGAACAGCAATGAGATCCTGGAGGCCATACAGGAGCCGTTGTCGGGGATCATCACCGCGGTCAAGACCGCCCTCGAAAAGACGCCCCCGGAGCTGGCCGCCGATGTGTCGGAGCGCGGCATGGTATTGACGGGTGGCGGGGCGCTGTTGCGCGACATCGACCGGCTCTTGCAGGAAGAGACCGGGATCCCGGTGATAGTCGCCGAAGACCCATTGACCTGTGTGGCACGCGGTGGCGGGCGCGTGCTGGAATTGATCGATGAGCTGGGCCCGGAGGTGCTGTCGCTCGAGTAGGCCATGCGACGAGTCGCTAGCGGACCGGGAACCTTTATCAAGGTTAGATTACCAGGGGCATGCACGGGGAAGATCGGCAATGAAGACCTTGTTTCGTGACGGCCCGCCGCTGGGTTTCAGGCTCACGGCCTTGCTGCTCGCCTCGCTCCTGCTCATGACCCTCGACCACCGCTATGAGCGGCTCGAGCCGGTGCGCTCGGTCCTGTCGGTGGTGGTGTATCCGCTGCGCTACCTCGTTCACCTGCCGGCCACCTTGGCCGACTGGTCGTCGGAGTCGCTGGTGACGCGCCGGTCGCTCACCGATGAGAACCACCGCCTGCGCCGCCAGAACCTGTTGCTGAAGACGCGCTCCCAGCGCTACGCCGCGCTCGAGGCCGAGAACCTGCGCTTGCGGGAGTTGCTGGAATCTTCGGTCGAGCTGGGCGACCGCGTGCTGGCGGCGGATGTCGTGGCCATGGAGCTTGGATCACCCACCCGCGAGATGCTCCTCAACAAGGGCAGCCGGCACGGGGTCTATCGCGGCCAGCCGATCATCGACGGGCACGGGGTGGTCGGTCAGGTGGTCCACGTGAACCCCATCTCCTCGACCGCGCTGCTCATCACCGATAGCAGCCACGCCTTGCCGGTGCAGGTGGTGCGCAGCGGCGTTCGGGCGGTGGCCACCGGCACGGGGGCCGGGGACGCCCTGGATCTGGCCTATGTGGCACCGAACGCCGACGTGAAGCCGGGTGATCTCATCGTGACCTCGGGGATGGACGGGCGCTTCCCGGCGGGCTATCCGGTCGGCGCGGTGGGGGAGGTGGCCCTCGACCCCAACGAGCCCTTCGCCCGCATCCGCGCACAGACCAGCGCCAAGCTCGGCCAGATCCGCGAGGTATTGCTGGTTTGGACCACGGAGCCGAAGGACGGGCGCGGGACCCCGCGCGCGGAGCGCGTCGTGCAGCGATGAGCGCGCCGGGCGCGGACGGCGTTCTCATCATCGCCGCGACCCTTTTCCTCGCTCTGTTTCTCGCGGTCCTTCCGCTCCCGGAATGGGCTACTGCCTGGCGCCCCGCCTGGGTGGCGATGGTGCTCGTGTACTGGTGCATGACACTCCCGGAGCGCGTCGGGGTGGGCACCGGATGGCTCATCGGTTTGCTTCTGGACGCGCTGCATGGCACGCCGCTCGGTCAGAGCGCCGCGGCCCTCGCCATCGCGGCCTACGTGACCGCCAAGAACTACCGGCGCCTGCGCCTCTTCCCGGTGGTGCAGCAGGCGCTGTGGGTAGGCCTCATGATCTCCGTCAATGCGCTCTTGACGTGGTGGGTCCGGGGGATCCGGGGTCTCGAGGCGGACCCGGGCTATTACTGGCTACCGGTCCTGACCAGCATGCTCCTCTGGCCGTGGGTGTTCCTGGTGTTGAGCGAAGCGCGGCGCCGCTATGCCGCGCCCGCGCCCTGAGAGTTTGTGAAAGAACCGTCGCGAGCGAAGGGAGGTCGCGTTCCGCCGGAGCGCAGGAACCGGAGTGTATGTTGAAATACATGAGGATTCCGAGCACCGCCGGAACGCGAGATCCCGAGCGCAGTA
>JACCXJ010000363.1 GCA_013697045.1 Gammaproteobacteria bacterium
AATTTCCGCTTACCTGGGGATGTCGGGCGGCTTGCTAGGCCTGGAGGGGCAGCGCAGCTATTACCCTCTCTTCTTATTTTTCTTAAAGACTGGATATCACCGGTGGTGATGTCCAGCGCAACGCTACAAGCTGGCTGCAACCCTGACTTCTACGCCCTTTCCTGACGATCCGCATGGAAGTTTACGCAACTAGAGGGTAGACTATCCCAACTGACATAGACTAGCCTTGAAAGCTAGCCCAAAGATGCTGGATGCAGCGAAGGGCCTAGGCCGTGGAAGCGGGTGAGATCCACGCGCCGCTTGGCCACGGGCGCGGCCAGCCGGGCGACCACCGGCTCGAATACCCCGTGGGGTGGTGCCATCGCGATACGGGGTCTTCCAGCGGTCGTGGAGGTGCCTTGCGCGGTCAGCACAGCCGCTCGGTGCTGATGGCCGGGCGAGCGATGCAGACCCCTTGCTGTGGTGCAACACAACTGATAGACTAGCCCTCTGACATAGACTCGCCTTGAAAGCTAGGCCAAAGATGCTGGATGCAGCAGAACGCCTAGAGAGGCAGTAGATCAGGATTACCACATCAACATTCAACCTTAGGAGAATGACTCATATGAGTGCCAAACCCGAAAATTTGGACAAGCTCCGGGATACCACCAAGCACGCGGTGAACATTACGTCGATCCTTGTCCACGGAGCAGCGCGTATGCTCGATATTCAGACGTCCGCTGCTAAAACTTTCCTCGAGTATCAGGCGAAAGCTGCTGCAGTTGTCGGCGCACCAGAGTGGTCGAACATCCTTAAAATAGGCCATAACCGGTTCTTCGAGAGCACTGCTGACAAGACGTTGAACTATATGCGCCAGACCAGCGAAGCGATAGGGGAGATGCAGTCCGAGTTGACCCATCTAATCGAGGAGCAAACGGCGAAGTTCACGCAGGAGCTGGAGCAAGGTCTAGAAGAGGCCGGCGCCTTAGTCGAGGAGGGGTTCAACGAAGGGTCACGGACAGCCGAAGAAACGGCTAAAGTGGTCAAGCATACCGCTCGCGAGAGCAAGGAGGAGGTAGGCCGCCAGAGAAAAGTATAAAGAGGAGGAACGCGGCGAAGGCGGTGAGAAAGGGCGTAGGCACGAGCGCTTTAAATAACACTGAGCTACGACCCCGCCTTGTGCGGGGTTTTTCATTCCAACGTTCAGAAGGTATAGGCTCAAATCGATGAGCAGCTGGGGTGTTCGAGTTTCTTGCGCTTTGCACACCACCCGGATAGAATGTCGCCGCACCTGCTGGTCTATCGGTCAGGACCGGGTTTTCCATGGCCACCAACGCCCTGACGTCCACCGGGCGGCTCGCCCCCTATGCCGCCAAGCGGTCCTTCAAGGACACGCCGGAGCCCGCCCCGGCGGAGCGCAAGGACGAGCGCGGGCCGCTACTCTTCGTCATCCAGCAGCACGCGGCGCGGCGCATGCATTTCGACTTCCGCCTCGAGCTGGACGGCGTGCTCAAGTCCTGGGCCATCCCGAAGGGCCTCGCAATCGCGCCCGGCGATAAGCGCCTCGCGGTGATGGTCGAGGACCATCCGTTCGACTATGGCTCGTTCGAGGGCGTGATCCCGCCCAAGCAGTACGGCGCGGGGCCGGTGATCGTGTGGGACTGCGGTCCGTATTCGCCCGACGATAAGGGGAAGTATTCCTTCGAAGACCGCCTGGAAGCCGAGCGTCGCATGCGCGCCGAGCTGGCGCAGGGGAAGCTCAGCTTCTTTCTCCTGGGCGGCAAACTGAAGGGCTCTTATGCACTGGTGCGCACCCGGGAGGGAAAGGACTGGCTCCTCATCAAGCACCGCGACCGCTTCACCGAGCTTGTCCTCGCGGCCGAGGACAGGCACGGCTCGATCCTCTCTGGTCTCACCGTCGACGAAATGAAATCCGGGCCGCCGCCGCCGCGGCTGCGCGCGGAAGAGCTCGCGCCCTTCGGGCCGGCGGAGGCGATGCCGCAGAAGCTGCTGCCGATGCTCGCGATGCCCGCCGAAAAGCCCCCGGCGGGCCCGGAGTGGCGGTTCGAGCCCAAGCTCGACGGCTACCGCGTGATTGCCTTCGTCGGGCTCGAGGCCGTGCACCTGAAATCCCGGCGCGGGCTCGACATGACCCGGCCCTTCCCGGACATCGCCCGTGAGCTGAAGGAGGCGGCGATGGTGTCGATGGTGCTCGACGGCGAGCTGATCGGGGTGGGGTCGGACGGCAAGCCTTCCTTCAACGCGCTGCAGAACCGCGCGCAATTGAAAGGCGACGCCGAGATCGAGCGCGCCGCCGGGGCATCGCCGTGCATCTTCGTCTGTTTCGACCTGCTGCACTTCGCCGGCATGAACCTGCGCAAGGCCGCCTACAGGGACCGCACGCGCTACCTGGCGCAAGCGCTCCTGCCAACGCCGCACATCCAGCGCATCGACGCGAGCGACGACGGCGAAGCGCTCTACCGCGCCTCGCTCGACGCGGGCTTCGAAGGCGTGGTCGCGAAGCGCCTGCCGTCCCCCTACGAGCCGGGCAGACGCTCGGCCAACTGGGCAAAGGTGAAAGCGGTGCAGTCGGAGGAGTTCTACATCGGCGGCTACACCGAAGGAAAGGGCAGCCGTGCCGACCGCTTCGGATCGCTGCTCGTCGGCACGCCGGCGGGCCGCGGCAAGCGGATCGGCAAGCTCGAGTACGCAGGCCGCGTGGGCTCGGGGTTCGATGAGCGGCTGCTCGGCGATCTGCGCAAGCGCTTCGACGAGCTCAAGACCGGCAAGCACCCGTTTACCGAGAAGCCGCCCATCGACCGCCCCACCACGTGGCTGAAACCGAAGCTTGTCGCCGAGGTCCAGTTCGCCCAGTGGACCGCCGACGGCCGCCTGCGCGCGCCCGTGTTCCTGCGCCTGCGCGAGGACGCGAAGCCCAAGGCCCTCGAGGTCAGGTCGCGGCAACCGAGGGCGCGCGCCACGCCGAGCCAGGACGAAGCGGACGCCGCCACGCTGCTGGCGGCGCTCGAAGGCAGGGACGAGAAGGCGCTCGTTCCGATCCGCGGCGAGCGCGTCTCGCTCACCAACCTGAACAAGGTCCTGTGGCCCGCGGAAGCGAACGCGGGGCTTCGGGCCTACACGAAGCGCGAGCTCCTGCGCTATCTGCTGCAGATCTCGCCCTGGCTCATGCCGCACATCGCGGACCGCCCGCTCACCATGATCCGCATGCCCGACGGCATCCACGGCGAGCGCTTCTTCCAGAAGCATTGGGACCGGTCGTTTCCCTCGTTCGTCGAGACCATCACGCTCTTTTCCGAGAGCAAGGAGGAGGCGCACACCTATTTCCTTTGTAACAACGTGCCGACGCTCCTGTGGCTGGGGCAGGTGGGGACGCTCGAGCTCCACGTCTGGCACTCGCGCGCCAGCACGTACCCCGAGGCGGCGGGCGCGAGCACCGACTATGCAAGCTCGCTGGAAAGCCTCGAAGCCTCGATCCTCAACCGTCCCGACTGGGTGGTGTTCGACCTCGACCCGTACATCTACTCGGGCAGGGAAGCGAAGGGTGCCGAGCCCGAGTACAACGTGCAGGCCTTCGACAAGGGAAAGACAGTCGCCTTCTGGCTGAAAGAGCTGCTGGAGAGCATCGGCTTGAAGGCGATCGTGAAGACCTCGGGGAAGACCGGGCTGCACGTCTTCGTGCCCATCGTTCGCACGCTCGACTTCGACGCGGTGCGCTCGATCAGCCAGGCGGTCAGCGAGCACCTCCGGCGCCAGCACCCCAAGGAGATCACCACCGAGTGGGCCACCACCAAGCGCACCGGCAAGATCTTCATGGACTACAACATGAACGCGCGTGCCAAAACCCTCAACGTGGCGTATTCTCCCCGGGGAGTGCCGGGGGCGCCGGTGTCCATGCCGCTCACCTGGGAGGCGCTGGAGAAGGCCCATCCCATGGACTTCACCATGGAAAACGCGCTGGCCCGGCTCGAGAAGACGGGCGACGCATGGAAAGACGCCCTGCGCCTCAAGCAGAACATCGAAGCGCTGATCGGTTTCTGGAAAGGATGAAATACACTTTTAACTTCGACTAAACGGAGGCCTCCATGGCAGCCCGCTCCATCGCATCTCTTACCGTCACCTTTGGATTGGTGTCGATCCCCGTGAAGCTCTACTCCGCCACCCAGCCGCGCGCGGGCATCTCGTTCAACCTCATCCACAAGGGCTGCGGCTCGCGCCTGCGGCAGCAATACTTCTGCATCAAGGAAGACGTGCCGGTCGAGCGGGCCGACATGGTGAAGGGCTACGAGTTCGCCAAGGACCAGTACGTCACCTTCTCTCCCGAGGAGCTGAAGGAGCTGGAGGAGAAGGGCACCGGCACGGTCGAGATCACGCAGTTCGTGCCGGAGGAGAAGATCGACCCGATCTACTACGACAAGGCCTATTATCTTGCGCCGGACAAGGGCGGCCCGAAGCCCTACGCGCTGCTCTCCCAGGCGATGAAGAGGACCGGCCGCTGCGCGCTCGCGCGCTGGGCCGCGCGCGGCAAGCAGTATATCGTCCAGCTTCGCCCGGTGGACGGGGGGCTGGTGATGCAGCAGCTTCTCTATGCCGACGAAGTGCGGCCGATCTCGGAGATCGAGATCCCGCCCGCGGAGGCGAAGGAGCCGGAGCTCAAGCTCGCCGAGCAGCTGATCGAGCAGATCGCCGCCGAGGACTTCGACCCGAGCCTGTACGAGGACGAGGTGAGGAAGCGCATCGAGGCCGCCGTGGAGAAGAAAGTGGAAGGAGAGGAGATCTCCGTCTCGCCCGAGCCGGAGAAAGGCGGCGCGCAGATCATCGACCTCATGGCCGCGTTGCGCGAAAGCCTCAACAAGGCGCCGAAGAAACCCACGCCCGCACGTGCGGCGCCACCCGCAACGCCTGCCGAGGCCGCCGAGCGCAAGCCCGCGAAGCGCGCCACCGCCGCCGGGCCCGCCGCCCGCGCCAAGGCCGGCCGTACATCGAAAGATTCGTAGGGCGGAGCAGGCGGAACCGTGATCCGCCAGGCGCCTGCGCACTGGTTTATATATATATCCGGCGCCGATGACCTACTACAGCTCTAAACAGGTCCGCGAAATCCTAGGCCTGTCCCCGTCCATCGTCGCGCGCCTGATCGACGCCGGCTTCGTCATGCCGGAGCGCGGTCCCCGCCGCGAATTGAGATACACCTTCCAGGACCTGGTCGTTCTCCGCGCCGCCAAAGGCCTCGCCGACGCACGCCTACCCACCCGGCGCATCTCGGTTTCCCTCAAGAAGCTCAGGCAGCAGCTCCCTCAGGAGCTCCCCGCCACGGGCCTCCGGATCGCAGCCGTCGGCAATTCGGTCGCGGTGATGGAAGCAGAGGACAAGTGGCGCACCGCCGACGGGCAATACCTGCTCGCGTTCGAAGTCCTGGCGCCCCAAGGCCACGTCGTCGTCCTCGACCGAACGAATGGCGAAGTAGCGAAGTCTGCTGAAGAATGGTTCGAGGAAGGCTGCCGGCTGGAAGAGACCGACAGCGCCGATGCCATCGCGCACTATCGCAACGCACTCGCCGCGAAGATTTGCCAATCAGGCATTTACACCAACCTGGCGTTGCTGCTGCATGGAAGTGGCCAATTGAACGACGCCGAAGAGGTATACAGGGAAGGAATAAAGGCCTTCCCCGATGATGCGCTGCTGTTTTTCAACTACGGGGTGCTGCTGGACGAGCAGTCAAGAACCGAGGAAGCGATCGCCAGCTACCGCAAAGCGCTAGTCAAGGACCCGAGTTTCGTGGATGCTCACTACAACTTAGCTCTCCTCTACGAAACAGCAGGAAAGCATCAGGAGGCGTTGCGGCACCTGAATGCATGCCGCAAATTGGAAAAAATATGAAGCGATTCGCTACCCCCAGTGTGGCGTAGCCCAAGTGGTCGAATTCGGCGGCGCCAGCATGGCATGCGCCCCGGGCCGACGGTGTCGGCAAACTCCTGGTACTTCTCCATCAGCCTGGGATAAACCAGTTTGCGCACCGCGTCCAGTCGTGCGCTGTTCGCAAAACGTGGTTGCGCCCATCGCAGCAACGCGGCCGCGAGTTCGTGCTTGCCGTCGGGGGCGTGGCAACTCCCGCCTGCGCGTTTTCTGCCACGCTTCGCCGGCTTCCTCACCATCTTTCTACTTGCGCTTCTGCTGATGGTCCTGGTCCCAGAAACCGTCCTCTGGCACCAGCGGATTCTTCATAGCCGACTGTAACAAGCGCCTGCGCCACCGACAAAACCAGCCTGCTAGCACGAGCCCCCGGCGACCAGCACGCTAAGGATCATCAGCCCAACAACGAGCGCCGGAGCAATGTCAGCAGCACCAGCAATCCGTCAAGCGCCCGCTCCGTCCAGGGAAAACCTAGCCAAAGATATTTGAAAATTGTGTGCTCTTTTCCATCCCTTCCCCCTGCAAGGGGGAAGGTTAGGATGGGGGTTGAGCCTTTCAGAACTATGCGACGCTCAACCCCACCCTCGCCCTCCCTGCCAGGGGGAGGGAATAAACGGGTGCTTGTAGCTTATTGAATTTACATATGAAATGGAATTTGTTTGAGTCGTTCTGTTCAACATTTGGAAGGCAAGTATCTACCATCCTCGCCTGCGACATCCGGACATGGTTGTTCATATTCGTAAACCCTCTTCGCATCAGCGTACGCAGCGCCTCGCAACCGACCTCCAAGGTTCCCAGAGTTCATTATAAGATCAGCAGCCCTTCCCTGCCTTTAGCATGTGTTGTAGCTCCTGCGCCGCCCAGCACTTCAGCGCCGAATGCAGCGTCCGGCGAAGGTGGCCAGTGACGAAAAGGGTGTGCGAGGGGTCATTGGGGTCGTCGGTCTCAATGACCAGCTCGCAGCATGCGGCGTTGTCGCACGTGGGCACGTACTGGATGAGCACGCCGAGGCACGAGCCAGGATGGACCGTGGCGGGGAATGGATTGGTCACGATCTTAAAGTTCAGGCACTTCTGGTCGCACTCGTGCTTCTTGTCACAGTCGTGGCCATCGGGCTTATGGCCGCAACCACAGCCGGGGCCGCGACCGCCGCAGCCACAGTCGGGGCCACAATCGCAGCACCGGTGACGGTACTTTTCGCACGGACCTAGCGGCTTGAACGCTACCTTTGTCACGTGGAGGTCGCACTCTCCCACGTTGCAGATCGAGAACGTCTGCAAAGCGCGAACACCGAGCTCGACCGCGCCGAAGTGCGTAGTTCCGGTGATGGCAAGCTTGCCACTTGGGGCGGTGCCGGACACGGCCACGGCCGCGGGCCCGGCGGGGTCATCACTAGTTACCGTGATCGTCGCGCTCTTGGCCCCGAACGAGGTCGGTTGGAAACGCAAGATGAGCGAGACGGCACTTCCAGCGGCGATGGTCAGCGGGAAGATGACGACGTTGGGAACCAAGAACTCCCCGGAAGAGGACGAGATACCAGTGATCGTCAGCTTGCAGGTGCCGCTATTCGACAGGACTAGCGGCTGGTCGCGGAAGTCTCCAACGCACGTATCGCCAAAATCGCCGGCGTCGGCGATCGACAACACGAGGCGCGGTGCCGGAGCCGTCCCACGCACCTGCACCCGCGCAGGGCTTGCAGGGTCGTTACTCACAACGTCGATCGTCGCCCCGGTAACGCCCAACCCTGTCGGCTGGAAGCGAAGCGGGAGCGTGATCGACCCACCTCCGCTGACAACCAGCGGGAAGGAGATCACGCCCGGCACGACGAAGTTCGGTGATGACGAGTTGATCGCGGTGATTTCGAGCCGGCAGGTCCCCGAGTTGTTGATAACCAGATCACGATCGACGAAGGATCCCAGGCACACCTCGCCGAAGTCGCCACCGTCGCCGACGGCAACCTCCGCGGTGGCAACCCCTCCGGTACCGGTAGCCAGCAGGTCGAGGTCCGGTGCGCCCGGGTCGTTGCTTCTGATTCGGATAGTTGCTTGGTCGGTCGCACCGGGTGTCGTCGGCGTGTAGTGAACGGTGAAGTCGGCCTCCCCACCGGGCGCGATCACGAGCGGGGTGGCCGGGAAAGGATCCACCTCGAACGCCGTCGAGCCCATCAGGCGCTGCACGCTATGGATCACGAGGTCGGACGTGCCGATATTGAACACCTGCAAAGTCAGGTGGGTCGGGCCCTCGCACACCGTCCCGAATTCGAAGCCATTCTCGAGATTGACCGTAATCACCGGCCCGTTGGGTTGGGCGAACTCGAAGACACCGCGCCCGTACGTCGCCGCCCGGAGGATCCCGGACCCGCGACCAATCACTAGGTCCGTGACCGGGGCGCGCGGGAAGTGGATGTCGTCGAGCACATACCAGGTCGCGCCGCCGTCCACCGAGCGCAGAACGCCTAAATCAGTGCCGACGTAGATTGTCGTGGGCGTGTCGGTTCCATCCAGCGCGAGGGCGCCGAAGGGGACATCAAGCGGGGGCGAGATGTCCTGCCAAGCCGTGCCACCGATCGTGGTGCGGAACACGTGACCGGGCGGTCCCGCGAGGGCGAATCCGCCCAGTACGGCGTAAATGACGGTCGGGTCGTTGGGATCGAAGGCGGCACGCAGAACGTTGCGGTTAGGAAGATTACGCGTAATGTTGACAAACGCCACGGGCGGGGCGCCGGCGACAAGCGTGTTGAGCGCGTTAGTCGAGACCGATACCTGGGTGTCGACCGCTACGACGACGTTGTTGCCGTTGGATGGCGCGACGGACGCTCTGGCAGCGATGAGGCCGGCCGCCGGGAAGGCACCGAGATTCTGCCAGGTGGTCCCACCGTTG
>JACCXJ010000382.1 GCA_013697045.1 Gammaproteobacteria bacterium
CTATCAGATCCAGACCAAGTTCCGCGATGAGGTCCGGCCGCGCTTCGGGGTCATGCGCGCCCGCGAGTTCCTGATGAAGGACGCCTACTCCTTCCATCTCGATCAAGGCTCGCTGGAAGAGACCTACGCCCGCATGCACGAGGCCTATACGCGCATCTTCCAACGCGTCGGCCTCGATTTCCGGGCGGTGCTCGCAGACACCGGCAACATCGGGGGGGCGCTGTCCCACGAGTTCCATGTGTTGGCCGACTCCGGCGAGGACCGCATCGCCTATTCATCGGAGGGTGACTACGCCGCCAACGTCGAGCTATGCATTGTCTTGCCGCCCGAAGGCCCGCGCTCGCCGCCACGACAGCCGCTCGAGGAAGTCAACACCCCGGAGCAGCGCAGCATCGCCGAGGTCAGCACCTTTCTCGCGGTGACGCCCGCGCGCTGCGCCAAGACGCTGATCGTCGAAGGGCAGGACGGCGGTCTGGTGGCGCTATGCCTGCGCGGCGACCACGAGCTCAATCCCCGCAAGGCCGAGCGGCTCGCGCCGCTGGCCACGCCGCTGGCGCTGGCCTCGCCGGAACGGGTGCGGGAGACACTCGGCTGCAGCCCGGGGTCGATCGGTCCCCGCGGGCTCTCCATCCCCATCATCGCCGATCACGGCGCCGCGGCGCTCGCGGACTTCGTGTGCGGCGCCAACCAGGACGGCCGGCACCTCTCTGGCGTGAACTGGGGCCGGGACCTCCCCGAGCCCCAGCGCGCCGATGTGCGCGAGGTGTGCGCGGGCGACCCGAGCCCGGACGGGCACGGCCGCCTGCAGATCGCGCGCGGCATCGAGGTCGGCCACATCTTCCAACTCGGCGACAAGTACAGCCGCGCACTGGGGGCGACCTGCTTGGACGAACGCGGCAAGGCGGTGACCTTGCTCATGGGGTGTTATGGGATCGGGGTCTCGCGGGTAGTCGCCGCCGCCATCGAGCAACACCACGACGAACGCGGGATCCTGTGGCCACCCGCCATCGCGCCCTTCGAGGTGGCCCTGGCTCCCATCAACCTGCACCGCTCGCTACGCCTGCAAGCGGCGGTCGAGGACCTCTCCGCGAAGCTCGAGGCGGCCGGCATCGAGGTCCTGGTCGATGACCGCGGCGAGCGCGCCGGGGTCATGTTCGCCGATCTCGATCTCATCGGCATCCCCCACCGCTTGGTCCTGAGCGATCGCGGCCTCGATCAAGGCACCATCGAGTACAAGAGGAGGCACGAGGCTGAGGCCCGTGACGTCCCCATCGACCAGGTGGTCGCGCTCATGCGCGGGTCTTGACGGCGCGGCAGGCCGGGACCCGATCCATCCGTCGGCCACAGCGAGGGACCCTATCGACGCCCGGTTCACACCACGAAAATCGCAAGGGTTGTGTTCGATTTTCAGGTGACGGTCCTCTCTCCGGGTAAGCTGCGCTATGATTCGGGTGAGCGGGCCACGGTTGCCCCCCTGTCGGAGCTGGCGACCGGAGGGCTCGGTGTCGTGACCGCCGCTCGGGCCGCTCGAAATAGGCGCAGCGCCCGGTAGGGACACCGGGACCGTCCGTCTCCAATGAATATAGGGACCTGAGACCCCTATGCCTGATATATCTGATACCGTCTGGTCGCGCGCCGTACAGCGCATCGTGACGAATCCGCTCTGGCTCCTGCCCGCGGCCGTCCTCGGGATCGCGCTCGCGAGCCTCTTCTTCGCCATCTTTCTTTCGATATTCGCCGCCGCCGCCGTGGTGCTCGGCTTGCGTTTCTATTGGTGGAACCGTGACCTGAAGCGGGCCAAAGATGGGAAGACGCTGGAAGGGGAGTACATCGTCATCGAAAAACGCAGGACGATCGTCCACCGGGGCGACGACGCCCGCGACCGCTAGGCGCTTGGACCCTATCGCTCGCAAGCCCATCGCCCTCAACCCCATCGCCCTCAAGCCCATCGGCTGGGTCCGGCATGGGGTGCCGGAAGCAGGCGTCCCGCGCCTCAGGTCGGAGATGGTGTCCGAGATCGTGATGGAGGATGCCTATGCCGAGGCTATCGCCGGGCTCGAAGGCTACTCGCACCTCTTCGTGCTCTTCTGGATGCACCGCTGCGATCCTGCCCGGTATCGTCCGATGGTCCACCCGCGCGGGCGCGAGGACCTGCCGCTCACGGGGGTGCTCTCGACCCGCGGCCGGAACCGGCCAAACCCGCTCGGGCTCGCGGTGGTAGAGTGGCTCGGCCGGGCCGGACACTGCCTGCAGGTCCGGCGGCTCGATGCCTACGACGGGACCCCGGTCATCGATATCAAACCCTACGATCCGTATGACGTCTTCACCGATCTGCGCGTCCCGGATTGGTGGTACCGCATTACGCACCCCGCCGGATACGGTTTCGGCATCGGCGGGACGCCAGCGCCTTGAACCCGGGTCGATGTCGGGGCCATTCGCTATTCTCCCTTCCCCACTCACCCTTCGCGACTTACCATCGTGTGGCCAGCGCCTTGAACCGGGTTATCGATGCAGGAGAACGGGGCGTGCGGCGCCGAGTCTTCTGTCTCATCGCCTTGGTGGCGTTCGGTGCCGCTGCCGAACCCGAGGTACGCCAGGTGTTCGGCCAGTGGAGCCTGCGCTGCGAGCAGCCGAAAGGCGGTCAGGAGCGCTGCTCCATCGTGCAGGACGTGGTCACGCGCGCGAGCGGGCAGCGCGTGGTGCGTGCCGCCATCGGACTCGTGCCGGGCAGCACGGAACCCATCGCCCTCTTCACCCTGCCGCTCGGGATCTCGCTTCCCCCGGGGGCGAGCCTCCAGATCGGGCGCGGTGAACCCGTACGCTTCCCGATCGAGCGCTGCGAAGCACAGGGCTGCCGCGGCGGCCTGAAGCTCGGGCCGGCACTGGTGGAAGCGCTGAAGCAGGCACAGAACGCCGAGCTGATCTTCCACGATGCGCAGCGCCAGCCGATCCGCGTCGCGCTGTCGCTGGAAGGATTCGCAGCCGCGCTCGAGGCCTTGCGTTAAAAGTGTTGCGCGCGCTCGACGACGGCGCAGAGGCCCGGCAAAGCCGGACAGGGGTGGACGATGAGGCGCGTGGGGACAGGCTCCAGATAACGCCGATAGCGCCCCTTGGCGAGGAACCGTTCTCGGAACGCCGAGGCCGCGAGCGCATCGGCAAGACCCGGCAGGATCCCACCGGCGAGGTAGATCCCGCCGAGCGCGCCGAGCGTGAGCGCCAGATCGCCGGCGACGCTGCCGAGGAAGCCGAAGAACATCCCGAGCGCGCGCTGGGCGATGGGTTCGGACCCGCCTATCGCGAGCGCGGTGACGTCCTCCGGGCGCACGGTCCTCGGTTCCTGTCCGGCGAGCGCCCGTAGGCATTCGTAGAGCGTGACCAGTCCAGGTCCCGAGACCAGGCGCTCGGCCGAGGCATGGCCGAAGCGTCTGCGCACCATCGCGAGCACCTCTTCCTCTGCCTCGCTGGCGGGCGCGAGCGTAACATGCCCGCCTTCCCCGGCGAGGGCGGCGTGACCCCGATCGCAGGGGATGAGCCCCGACACCCCGAGCCCCGTACCCGGGCCCAGCACACCGATCGGGGCGCCCGCCCTGGCCATGCCGCCGCCGACCGCGAGCGTGTCCTCGGCAGCCAGGGCCGGGATCGACCAGGCGATGGCGGTGAAGTCGTTGAGGACGTCAAGCCGCGCAACCCCGAGCTCGCGCCTCAAGCCCGCAACGGAGAAATCCCAGTCCCGGTTCGTCATTGCCACCGCGTCCCCGACGACGGGCGCGGCCACCGCGAGTGCCGCCCCGAGCCGCGAGCGGTCCTTCGGGAGCGTTTTCAGACCGGACGCGATGAGGGCGCGCAGATCGGGATAGCGGTCGTTGTCGGTCACGCAGATCGGCCCGAGCGTCCCGCCGGCCGCGAGGGATGCAAGGCGGGTGTGCGTGCCGCCCACATCGGCCAGGAGCCAACCTTCGATCGCCGCGCTATGTCTCGACGCCACCGGCGCGATGATAGCACCGGTGGGCCCGCACCGGCCCTGTGGTTTCGCTTTGCCCCAAGGGCATTTTCGTGTAGCTTGTTCGCGGCAGAACCACAACAAGAAACTAATAGGTCTGGGGGGATCCCTATGCGTGCTCCTGCGACGAGCTTCGTGCTCGGTTTGGCGCTCTGCAGCGTATATCCGATCGGGGCCCAGGCCGGCGACACCCTCACGGGCGAGATCGGCACAGGCGGCGATGTGAGGCTCACGGCGGACGCCTCCCCCCTGCGCATCGACGCCTTCGCCGTCGAGGCCGGCGCCGGCGACGACGGCATCGGGCGTGGCGGCCTGGCCTTGCAGTGGGACTTGGGGGTCCGGTGGCTGCCCGTCGGCGACTGGTATCTCGGCGGTTACTTCGAGCTGTCGGCGAGCTACTGGGAAGGCGACGAGGGCCGGACGGGGACCGGATCGCTCGGCGAGTTGGGGCTGACGCCGGTGTTACGCTTCCAGAAGGCGTCCATGGCCTACGGCGTCCTGCCCTACGTGGAGGCCGGTGTCGGTGTCCACGGCATGAGCAACGACCAGTTGGGCGACAAGGACTTCTCGACAGAGATCGCCTTTGGCAGCCACGGCGGGGTCGGGATCCGCTTCGGCGACCGGGCCCGTTTCGAGCTGGGTTACCGCTACCAGCACCTGTCGAACCTGAGCATCGGCGACTCCAACCCCGGAATCAACTTCCATCTGGTACGGTTGGGATACCATTTCTAGCGTGGCGCCACCCGAATGCAGTCCTACCGCAAGGAACTCTGGTTCAAGATCCCGGGCCGGCGGGGCTTCGTCAACATTACGGCGGCTGACCGCCTCCGGCGACCCGGTGGCGCCGGGTAACCAGCGTCCCTACGGCGGCGGCGCTACCGATAAATCCCGCGTCGATGTTTCGCCCGATAAACCGTGATAATACGGGTATTATCGTCTATTTCGTAGAGGATACGGTACACTCCAACCCGCAAGCTGTAATCCTTTGTCCCTTTGAGCTTTTTGCATCCGGTGGCCGAGGATCTTTACCTAGACGGTCAATATGTTCACTTACCAACTTCGCATAATCTTTTGGGAGATTGGCAAGGTCCTTGACCGCTCGTCGCAGGATACGCAGGCTATACATCCACTCGCTGCGCCCGTAATTCTCCTTTAGCCTGTTCCCAAGGAATCACTTCTTCCTCAGCCTCGCGAAGACGTCGAATTTCTTCGGCATCTTCCAAGTCCTCCAATTGGGTTAACAATTCCTCCCAAAGTGAGTAATCCAGCAGCACCGCTTTCTTGTCTCCGCCAGCATCCACGACAAATTGAATATTTTGTAGAATTTCAGTCACGCTCATCGTGAACCTCCGACACATAGCTTCCGATCCTGACCGTCACAAGCCCATATTCTGGTGCAGTATACGAAAGCCTCCGGCTCGAGGATCAAGCACTTCGGTAAATTATAGCACGTGACAGGGTGCGGTGAGGAACGAACCGCACCGATCGCGAACGATGCGGTTCACTTCGTTCACCGCATCCTATGGGGGCTGACAGCGGCGTCCCAGGGAACGCAGGCGATGGTCCGCACCACCGCCTCGAACCATTGTTCGAGTCGTGCGCGCTTGCGTCCCACAGAAAAGCGAGAGAACCCCGATGCACAACTCGCCGAGGACGACGGGATCCACGACGAGATCTCGTTCATTGGCCCTCAACCATTCGACGACTTTTTCGTTTGGCATCGGCTTGGTCGGCTCGCAGAGCACGTTCGCATCGACGAGGTAAGTCATCCGAGAGGGGGTGCCTCGATGTCGTCGGTCGTCTCGGTTCGCTCCATGGGCTTGAACCAGCCTTTGACCGGACAAGCGAGCAGGAGCTTGACCAGCCCTTCGTTCGGGCGGGGCGCAAGGCGCACGAGCCGGCATTCGCCGCGGTCGATGCGCTCGATCTGGAACTCTTGCCCCGGCTCGATTCCATCCCGCCGCCGGATCTCGGCGGGTAGGATGATCTGACCCTTCGTGGAAACCATGGTCTTCATGTCGCGTAAGATACTGTCTTAGGCGGCGTGGGTCGCCGTCCTACCACACAGCATAGCGAGCTGCCAAGCTCGATATGCGGCCGCCGGTTTCAGTCTCCGCCTACCGTTGGACATGCGAAAGCGGGTCCCCTCCCTTCAGGAGCACGCCCAACGCCCCGGATCCGACGTCAATCGCCTTCTCCTTCAGAGCGTCCCACCCCGGAGAGAGTTCTTCAGGAAAGAGGTCGAGAAGCGCCTCGTACGATACGTCACGAAGCTGTTCCATCTCCCTCTCGAGCCCTCTTCCTGCCGAACGCACTGGGGGGTGGCTCATCAAGCAGATCATCAAAGAGCAGACCTGCCATCAGTACGACAGTCTGGTCCGGCAGACCTGGAAGACCACGCGCTGCGGCAAGTACCTTTGCTGCGATTGCGGGCAGGGGTGGGCGATGGAGAGTGGCAAGACCTGCACCTCTTGCGGTCGCACTCATCGTTGAGGCGGTTGCGCCCCCTCACAAGTGCGGCGGTGCGGATTCGGTCTTCTTCTTGAAGGCGCTGTCTCAACGGGCTATCCTAACATCAACCGACCCGGTAGCCCTGGCATGAGGCAGTTCAAGTGGATCGACTGGAACTTGCAGAAGATCGACGCCCACGGTCTCTCGGCGGAGGAGGTTGAGGCCGCGTTCGACCACGTCTTCACACTACAAGAGCGCAAAGACGGTTCCTTCCAGATGTTCCCCGCGACACCGTCGGGCCGCCGGATCTGGGTGATCTGGCGCTACGACCGGGAGGACGACGCGATCCCCGATGTCTTCGGCCAGCTGGGCGACGTGCCCATCTTCGTGATCACCGCCTATTGAGAGGGACAGCCGATGACTATCCCCGGAACTGACGAGCGGAGCCCTGGGCGTCGAGCGCGCGACGAGCAGATCGCTGCGGAGGTCCAACTACCACCCCTAGAGTTGCCACCCGACACGTCCCCGTCGTCGGTCGAGGCCCACCTAGGCCGGCGGCATCGGCCCCTTGCTGTAGCGGGCGTGGTGGAGAACGGCCTGGTGCGTCCCCTCGATCCCGCGGTGAAGCTGCCGGAACACTCGCGGGTCATCATTGTAGCGTCGGAGGCGACGTGACCGCGGGGGGCTGCCAGGATGCCCGCGCCGAACCAGCAAGCGTAGGGCGCGTGTCCGCGCCAATCATTGGC
>JACCXJ010000280.1 GCA_013697045.1 Gammaproteobacteria bacterium
CCGGCTACCCGATTAGATGTTAGATGGCCCCGAGCGCAGCAAGGGCGGCTTTAACTTTGCTCTCGATCAAGTCGCGTACCGTCCGTAACTCGTCCTGGGAGGGTTGCTGGAGGTCCGGGATGTCCCAGTCCTCCCACCGCTTGGCATGGATCATCGGGCAAGCATCGCCGCAACCTATCGTCGCCACGAGGTCATACTCCACGTCCGGAATCTCGGCGAGCGACTTCGACGCATGGCGACTCAGGTCGTACCCCAACTCCCGCATCGCCTCGATGGTCTTCGGGTTAATGACTCCGGACGGTTCGGAGCCCGCACTATGGGCCTCCACGCCCGCTCCGCCGTGAATCCGAGCGAACGCCTCGGCCATCTGGCTTCGGTTTGCATTTTCGACGCAGACGAACAGCACGCGCTTAACCGGAACGCTCATAAGTGCGCCTCCTCGACGGGAACCGCCCGGCCGCAACCGGGCTCTCGGATGTACCGGCAGGCCCGGACTGCCAGACCCGCGCCGAGGGTCGGACCGGCCAGATAAACGTCGGGGCCAGACTCATTGGTGATCTTGCAGCAAGCATGCTCAAGCAGGTCTCGCTCGAGCGGCGGCAAGTCTGAGCGCAAAACAACGTCGTACTGTGGAACGAGAGAAGACATATGACTCCCAACGAAAGATTGGTTCAGAGCCACATATCATCGGACCGGATCTGGGGTTTGTCAATCATCCGCTCCTTCCGCCGTTACGCACTTCACCAACGCCTCGTGTACGGCTTTTGTGACCCTATCACCGCCCGGCCCGTACGACGATACATTGCCTGTTGACAACTCGCGTTGATATTCCTATCCTTACCAGGGAGAGATAGCGAGCGGTCCCGCCGATCGGCCGGGTCGGCCCACCCAACAAATTCCACTCACTTGCGTGGCCCCTCATACATCAGTTTTAATTGGATCCGTGCGATCATGAACACCCTACAAGCCAAGAATACGAGCCTCTCAGTAACAGTAGTAGGACTATTAGCTCTGGTATTGATCATCGGTACACAGGCAGCGACAGCGCAGGAACCAGCCAAAGTATTGCTCCTACTCCACGGGATGAACTCCAGCCCTGACACCTGGAATGACTTTGTCGCACTTAAGTTTAAGGATAGCTGTGCCATCATCGCAAATGGGGTTCTCACAGATAACCCCGCTCCTAATCTACAAGGCGTGCTGTGTTATCGGGTAAGATTTGGGAGCTTTGATTTGAGCTCGGGTCGGGTTGGGCTAGAGGGGATAACAGCAACCTCTTCTTCCTCAGGAGACTTCTCGAGCTTCAGAGATCTAGGTCGAGAAGTGAGGCGTGCGGTACGCGGTATTTTGGACAGGCATCGCAATGCTGAGACTGTATTGGTTGCCCACAGCCGGGGTGGCCTGGCAGCTCGCGCTTTTCTGCAACAACGAGCCGGCTTTCGGGTAAAGGCGAGCGTGGTCGGTTTGTTGACCACAGGGGCTCCGCACAGAGGAAGTCGGCTTGCCCGCTTTTACAAGTATTTAGAGGGCCATCCGCGAGGGAGTTGCTGTCAGGGTGACTGGAAGGTGGTCGACTTTTTGAGGGGAAAGAGGAAGTGCCGGGTTGGTCTAATTCGTATAGAGAATCCTACCCGGCTTGATGTGCGCCGGCCCACTATATCGGATTTAGCCGATGATTCCCCCGCGATTGATAAATTAAACTCAGGCATTACCCTACTTCCCGCCGCCATCCAATACGGTCAGATCGTGTACAGGGGACTCGATCTGGGGATCCTAAAGACGGACATCCCCCTATTCGACGATTATTCTATTTTTGGAGACGGTATTTGCGACCAGGTGTCAACTGAGGCCGAACGGTTTATGCTGGGTGACAATATGCCTAGCCAATACCCAGGCGATGGTGTCCTCCCGGGGGCAAGCCAACGATATTTCAACCTTCCACGTTTTTCCGGTGATCCCACAAAGCTCCATCGGCTTGGGGTGGATAGCGGAATAATGCATACCGAAGAAACAGAGCAGGAAGCGCATATCTCCGCAGTGCTTGCTGCCATGATGGGTTCTTGGTGGACTGGCCAATAAGGGCCTGCGAGTGAAAAAGTCGGGGGTCCTGCTCGGTATCGCCAGCCTATTCGCAACGATGGTGTGGCTTTACCTTGGGGAAGAAGCTCCGCCAACGCCCGTCTCGCCTGTATCACGTCCGCAAACGGGTTCCGCTTATGGCCTTGCCTTCGATCCGGTTCTAGAAGGATCAAAACCATACTCTCCCGCGGCTCGGGGGAATGAGGGAGAAACTGCCGCGCGCGGTGGTGGTAAACCCTCTGCCGCGTTCGATAGTGTGGAGGCGCGTCAACGGCATTTTGACCGGCTGGTGGAACAGCCCGCCGACTCTCTGTGGAGCTATTGGCAGCAGCTCTTGAACGACCACCAAGTGACTCAGCTAGAAATGGCCACCTATGCCTTGGCCCATAAGCTGCGCCAGGCTGGAAATGAAGAGATTTATTCCAGTATCGCGGAAGTATTGAGAGAACCTTCGCTATCGACAGGCCAGAAAAGGTGGGTTGTTGATTTGCTTACTGAGACGGCTACCTCGGAGGCATTGAAAGTTGTATTGAACGAGGCTGTGAATAGCCAACCGTCTGCCCTACAAAGGCTGCTCTTGGAGAGCGTTCTCAAGATGACCAATAATCGCTGGGACGCGCGTTTCCATCCTGAATTATCGCCTGTCTTGGAAGAGATTTGGAATCAGCGGCCAGGTGACTGGGAGTTACTCGTAACTGTGGCAACAGGCATCGCCAACGCGGGGTCCGAACGCGGCGGCGCGTTGCTGCTGAGGGCGGTGGCCAACAGCGGTCCGACGGTAACGAAAGTAGAAAAAGGCAAGAACTTGCCTGCACTTGCCGCTTTGAGGGCGCTGAGAAAGATCCGAAATCCTGAGGTGGTGCCGATTTTGGCCAAGGAATTAACCCATGCTGATCTAGAGGATGTCGTATTCATAGCCAGCGGCGACGCCTTGGCTGCCATGGGTAGACCCGAAGCTACCGAGGCCCTGCTTGAATGGGCCAAACAAGCCCCTCGCGAAGCGACCCCGCTTGTGGAAAGGTGGTTTAGACAAATACGCGACAGCGTGTCCCTAGAAAGATTACATAAGGACTTGCTCCAGAATAAGCCATTCCGCAGTGAGCAAATCAAAGAAAAACTTGCTGTGACCTTGAAAGAGATTGAACCGGTTGTTGAATAAAGAAATTCTGTTACGTCCGACAGAGCTAGGCTATTTCCCGATACAAAACGTGGAGAAGATTTCACCGAGGAGCTCCTCGCTGGTGAACTCGCCCGTGATCTCGGAGAGCTCTCGCTGGGCCATGCGTAGATGCTCGGCAATGATCTCTTCCCCGGCGCGGGCTTCGGCGGCGTCACGGGCGTCTCGCAGGGCGTCGCGTGCCCGCCCCAGGGCCCAGACGTGGCGCCGCCGTGCACTGAAACCCCCGGTTCCCACATCACTCAGCCCCGCGGCCTCCCGGAGGTGACGCTCCAGGAGTGGCAGCCCGGCGCCGGTCTTGGCGGACAAGTAGATGTGCGGGTATGCCGGACCGTGCTCGAGGCAGGGCGCCATGCCGACGAGGTCGATCTTGTTGTGGACCTCGGTCATCCGGCAAATGTGCCCGAGTGCCATCGCTGCCGTCCCCGGTTCCTGGGTCGGGTCCGCAGCATCACTCACCCACAAGACGTGATCGGCGCCTTGCACCACCGCTTCGGTCCGACGGATCCCCTCCTGTTCGATGGGGTCCTCGGTCTCGCGCACCCCCGCGGTGTCGAAAAGCTCTACCGCGAGCCCGTCGATGTCGAGCTGGACGTGGATGGCATCGCGCGTCGTGCCAGGATACTCCGTCACTATCGCGCACTCGCGGCGCACCAGCCGATTCAAGAGGCTGGATTTCCCGACGTTGGGGCGGCCGGTGATGGCGACCCGCGCCCCGTCCCTCAATACCTGACCCCGGTGGGCATCTGACATGAGCCGGTCTATCCCGGTCAGGATGACGGACAGCGTATCCTCCAAGGCCCCGCTATCGAAGCTCGCCACGTCTTCTTCGGAGAAGTCCAGATACCCCTCGATCCGGGCACGAAGCCTGATGAGGGCCTCCAGCACCTGCCTCACCCGCAGCGAAAATTCCCCCTGCAGTGCGTGGAGCGCGCCCTGGGCGGCTCGTGTGGTGAGGCTGCCGATCAGATCCGCCACGGCTTCGGCCTGAGTCAGATCGATCTTGCCGTTCAGGAATGCCCGTTCCGAGAACTCGCCGGGCCTGGCCAGCCGAGCGCCAAGGGCGCAGACGCGATCCAGGAGGAGACCCATGACGATCGGGCTGCCGTGACCTTGTAGCTCCAGGACGTCCTCGCCGGTGAAGGAATGGGGGCCCTCCAAGAAAAACGCCAGGCCCTGGTCCAAGGGTTGACCGCCATCATCGAGAAACACACGGTGGCTCACCCGCCGCGGGGTCAACGGGCTGCCCGTGATCCGCCTCGCGATGGTACGGACCAAGGGGCCGGAGACCCGGACGATGCCAATGGCACCACGCCCTGCCGGGGTTGCCACGGCCGCAATGGTGTCGAAGTCCGCGCGCATAGGCGCACACGCGTGGCGCGGGGGCGCCTCAGAATCTCAGGATCCGGCGCCGGCCGGCGCAGGGCTGTCTCCATACTGGCGGTTGATCATCCATTGCTGGGCGATGGACAGGAGGTTGTTGACCAGCCAGTAGAGGACCAGCCCGGAGGGGAAGAAGGCGAAAAAGACGCCGAACACCACCGGCAGCGCCTGCATGATGCGTTGTTGGATAGGATCGGTAGGCTTCGGGTTGAGCTTGTACTGGATCATCATGGTTATGCCCATGAGGAGGGGCAACACGAAATAAGGGTCAGGCGCCGAGAGGTCCTTGATCCAGAACCCGAAGCTCGCCTGGCGCAACTCGACGCTCTCGAGCAGTACCCAGTACAAGGCGATGAACACCGGGATCTGCACGAGGATAGGGAGACAGCCACCGAAGGGGTTCACCTTCTCCTCCTTGTACATCTCCATGAGGGCCTGATTCATGGCCATCTTGTCGTCCCCGTAGCGTTCCCGGAGGGCGGTCATGCGCGGGGTGAGCTTCTTCATCTTGGCCATGGATCGATAGCTCATGGCCGAGAGCTGGTAGAACGCCAGTTTGACGAGGACCGTGACCAGGACGATGGCCCAACCCCAGTTGCCGGTCAGGCGATGCAGCTTCTCCAGTAACCAGAAGATCGGTTTCCCGAAGAACCACAGGACACCGTAGTCGACGGTCAGCTCCAATCCGGGCGCCAGCCCTTCCAGGACGTGTTGGAGCTTGGGCCCGACATAGAGATCGATACCGGTGAAAGCCTCGCCTCCGGCCGGCACCTGCACCTCCGGTCCCAGCATCCCGATCACATAGCGATCGCTGTCCTTGGGGACGAGCGAATAATAATGGTAAGGGGTCTTGGGATCCGGTATCAGGGCCGCCAGAAAATAGTGCTGGAGGATGGCCGCCCAGCCGCCCGTGATGTCTCTGTCGATCGGAACCTCCACCAAATCGTCGTACTCGATCTTTTCGTAACGCTTTTCGGGGCTCGAGATAGCGACACCGGTATACGTGTAAATCATGCCGCTGCTATCCTTGGCGGTGTTTCTTTGAAGCTGCGCATACATGCGCCCGGACCAGGCTTCCGTGCCTTCGTTCTTGATCTCGTAGCGGAGATGGACCAGGAAGGTGCCGCGGCGGAAGGTAAACACCTTGCTGACTTCTAGCCCCTCCGGCGAGTGCCACCGCAGCGTGACCTCGAGCTGATCCTCGCCTTCTCTCAGCGCGTACTCGCTTGCCTCCGCCTCGTAGAGCGCGTGGTGATCCGGGGCTGGTTGGTTGCTGCGAAACCCGCTTTGAGTGACGAAATAGTGTCCGGCGGTATTGTCCAGGAGCACGAAGGGTTCGTTCGGTCTGTCGGCCGCCACCGGGTAGGTGGGTAGCTTGACCTGCTCCATGACCGCCCCTTGCTTGTTGATGGCGACATTGAGCACGTCCGTGCGGACACGGATCAACTGGGCCGGATCGGACAGGGGCGCATCCGGCTGCGTGGTTCCCGGTGGCGTGGCAGCCGGTGTAGGTGCGTGGGGCACATCGGAGCGCTCTTTATCGGGCTTGTCAGGGGAGGATTGTGTCGAAGAGGCCCCAGGGGCTTTCACTGTCCCGTAGTCTTTCTGCCAGGCTTGCCAGATCAGCAAGCACACGAGGCACAGGGCCGTTAGCAGTATGAGCCTGATATTATCCATCAACGATCATCCTCACGAGCCGAAACGGGATCGTACCCGCCCGGGTTCCACGGGTGACAGGAAGCGATACGCCGAATGCCGAGCAAAAGCCCGCGGCCCAAGCCATGCGTCCGGAGCGCTTCGGCGGTGTATTGCGAACAACTAGGGACGAAACGGCAGCGGCGACCCAGGAGTGGGCTCAGGTAGCGGCTGTACCATTGAATAACCGATGCGAGGGGCATCATGATCACAAGGGGCGATCACAAAGGGCTATTACAGGGGCCGTCACCAAGCCGATCACTGTGACGCCGAAACGCCGCTGAGGCCGCGCCACGATCGTTCCAGCGAAATCAGGAATCGTGCATTGCTCGACTGACTGGCGGAACGACGAGCGATGACGACGATATCCCACCCGCTCAAGTGGGTCTTCCAGTGACGGAAACTCTCGCGCGCCAGCCGTTTCAGCCGGTTTCTGTCGACCGCGTGGCGGATCTCGCGGCGCGGAAGAGAGAGCCCGAGCCGCGCCCTTCGCAACCCATTGCGGAGCGCCAGCACCCGTACTTGCTCATCCGAGCGGCGGATCGCCGATCGGAAAACCGCCCCGAAATCCGCTTTTGTCCTGAGCCGACAGGCGCGTGTGAATGTGGCGCCTGGCTCGTCGCGTCTACCCCTCAGACGCCCAAGCGCTTGCGGCCCTTGGCACGCCTCGCCCTCAAGATCCTCTGCCCGCCCTTGGTCGCCATGCGCGCGCGAAAGCCACACCGGCGCTTACGCTTGATCCTGCTCGGTTGATAGGTCCTTTTCATAGGAGTGCTCGTCGCTCACGGCGACCGGTTCAAGGCTTGGCCCCATGATCCACGTTGGCCCAGCCCTTGTCAATTTGATCCGGCGGTTTCGGGTGAGGTGGAGTGGCGAATGAGAGACCCCGGGTATAGACTCAGGGGCCTCGCAGCCGCTCGAGTAGGCGGCGCGAAGGTGCCGATCGACCGGTAGCCGTTCTATCGGCGCGGCGTGGGGAGCTGGGGGTCGACCACCCAGCGGTCTTTTTGGCACTTCACGAAGAGGGGATAATAAACCATGGGAGGTTCTGTGTGGCAGCAGTGCTTGAGACGGCTCGAATCAGAAGTCCCGGCCCAGCAGTTCAATACCTGGATCCGCCCGCTGCAGGCCGTCGAGGCGGATCGGGCACTGACCTTGCTGGCCCCGAACCGGTTCGTGCTCGAATGGATCCGGGATCGTTACCTGAACCGCATCGTCAGCTTGGTCTTGAGCGTCGCGGAGGAGGGGGCCGTGGACGTGCAACTAGGGGTAGGGACCCGCAAGGGCATAGCCGATCCGCCAGCCCAAGCACGACCAGTGCGATCCCGCGCCGAAGAACCGGCTTCGGCCTCAAACGGACTCAACGCGGGCTTCACCTTCGACACACTCGTCGAGGGAAAGGCCAACCAACTGGCGCGCGCCGCGTCGGTTCAGGTCGCGGAAAACCCCGGGCTCGCCTATAACCCGCTGTTCATCTGTGGCGGGGTCGGACTGGGAAAGACCCATTGCATGCAAGCAGTCGGTAACGCGATCAGCCGCCTGAAGCCCGATGGCAAAATCGTGTACCTGCATTCGGAGCGCTTCGTGGCCGAGATGGTCAAGGCGCTACAGCACAACCGCATCAATGAATTCAAACGCTTCTACCGCTCCCTCGACGCCCTGCTCATCGACGACATCCAGTTCTTCGGGGGCAAGGAGCGCTCTCAGGAAGAATTCTTCCACACCTTCAACTCGCTCTTGGAAGGGCAACAGCAGATCGTCATGACCTGCGATCGCTATCCGAAGGAGGTAGACGGGGTCGAAGAACGACTCAAGTCCCGGTTCAGCTGGGGTCTCACGGTGGCCATGGAGCCCCCGGAGCTCGAGATGCGTGTGGCCATCCTGAAGAACAAGGCCACGCAGACCGGGATCACGCTCGGCGACGACGTGGCCTTCTTCATCGGCAAACGCTTCCGCGGCAATGTCCGGGAGCTGGAAGGGGCCTTGCACCGGGTCTTCGCCAAGGCCCGGTTCACGGGACTTCCCATCAGCCTGGACTTTGCCAAAGAGGCACTGAAGGACCTACTGGCCCTTCAAGACAAGTCCGTCACCATGGAAGGCATCCAGAAGGTGGTGGCGGAATTCTACAAGATGCGGGTATCCGATCTTTTGTCACGCCGCCGCAACCGCTCGATCGTCCGGCCGAGACAGTTGGCGATCGCCCTCGCGAAGGAGCTGACGAACCACAGCCTGCCGGAGATCGGGGACGCCTTCGGCGGACGCGATCACACCACCGTCCTGCATGCCTGCCGCAGGATCGAGGCGCTGCGCAAGAGCGATACCGGGATCAATGATGACTTCGTGACCTTGACGAGGATCCTGACGACATGAGCGGGATAAGCTGTGGATGACACGGGATGGCAGCGCCCGTCACGGTGTTATCCACACGCCATCCACCGCTTCGGCGTCCGGCACCAACAGCCTATCCTAAGGCTTGTGTCAATATAACTCGTTGTAGAATCTAGGTATTTTGCGGATTCCCCCAGAAACACCACCCCCTAGTAACAAGGATCTTTCTTAGATGAAGAACTGTTTTGATAGAGACGAGCTACTTCATCCTCTCCAGTCCTTGATAGGCGTGGTAGACAGGCAACAATCGATGCCCATCCTGGGACACGTCTTGATCGACGGTGTGGCCTCGAGCGTGACCTTGGTGGCAACGGATACGGAAGTGGAGCTGTCGATCGAGGTCCCTCATCGTACTGAGGAACCGGGCGCGTTCACTTTGCCTGGGCGCATGCTCTACGAGATCTGTCGATCGCTGCCGGAAGGCGCAAGCGTGGAGCTATCCGTTTCCGAGGGCCAGGCGACGGTGCGTTCGGGTCGTAGTCGCTTCAGCCTCATGAGCTTCGCGGCACCGGACTTCCCCCGTATCGGGATGTGCCCAGAACGCGCGCGCCTCACGCTCGCGAGTGGGGATCTCAAGACCCTCCTGGAGGAGACGCATGTGGCGATGGCCGTACAGGACGTGCGCTATTATCTGAACGGCATGCTATTGGAACGTCATGCGCGGGGTCTTCGGGGCGTCGCCACGGACGGGCACCGGCTCGCGATCCGGGATATCGACTTGCCACAGGAAGGCCAGGACCCGGTGCAGATCATCGTGCCGCGCAAGGCGGTGACCGAGCTCCTGAGGGTAGTGCCTGGTGGTAGCGATGAAATTCAGCTGATGATCGGGGAGACTCATCTGCAAGTGCGGGTAGGTGCGTTCACATTGACGTCGAAGCTCGTCGATGGACGCTATCCGGACTATGACCGGGTGATCCCGAAGGACTGCGAGCGGGTGGTCATCGCACCGCGGGAACTGCTCCGGGACTCCTTGAAGCGGGCCTGTATCGTGTGCACCGATCGCTACAAAGCGGTTCGGATAGCGCTATCTAAGGGGGTGCTCAGCGCGACGGCGCAGAACGCCGATCGCGAACACGCGGAAGAGGATATCGAGGTTGATTATGACGGTGACCCCGTGGAGATAGGATTCAACGGGAGCTACCTCTTGGATGCCCTGGATGTCATCGAGTCGGAAAAGGTCCGGATCGAGCTGAAGGACGCCGGCAGTGGGTGCATCCTGGTTCCGGAGGAAGGTAGAAACCCGACCCTCGTGGTAATGCCGATGCGCCTGTGACCCTGGCCGCAGGGACGGCTCCGCCATCCGCGTCAACCAGGATGTTCCACGTGGAACGTCCGCCGCCGTGGTAAAATGTGCCATGAGCGAGCCCGCCCGTTACGATGCCACCAACATCAAGGTCCTAAAGGGCCTGGATGCCGTCCGAAAGCGCCCCGGCATGTACATCGGGGACACCGACGATGGGACCGGCCTGCACCATATGGTGTTCGAGGTCGTCGACAACAGCGTCGACGAGGCGCTGGCCGGTTACTGCACGGAGATCACCGTCCATGTCCACAACGATGGCGTCGTCACGGTCACGGACAATGGTCGCGGGATCCCGGTAGACATGCACGAGGAGGAAGGCCGGTCGGCCGCCGAGGTGATCATGACCACCCTGCATGCCGGCGGGAAGTTCGACGAGAACTCCTACAAGACCCCGGGCGGGCTTCACGGCGTCGGCGTATCGGTGGTGAACGCGCTCTCGGAGTCCCTCATCCTCACGATCTGCCGGGATGGGGCCTGCTACCGGCAAGAGTACGCCGATGGGGTCCCCATGGCGCCCATCGCACCCACCGGGCCGGCCTCGGATACGGGTACGGAGGTCACTTTCAAACCGAGCGCCGCGGTCTTTTCCAACCGCGAGTTCCACTACGACATCCTCGCGAAGCGTTTTCGTGAGCTGTCGTTCTTGAATCCCGGCATCAAGATCGACCTCCTCGACGATGGCGCCGGTCGTATGGATACCTTCCGGTATGACGGGGGCATCGCGGCCTTCGTCGAGCACCTCAATAAAAAGAAGACCCCGCTTCACGACAGTGTGATCCACATCCTGGCCACACGCGACGATGTGGAGGTCGCTGTAGCCATGCAGTGGAACGACTCCTATCAGGAGAATATCTTCTGCTTTACCAACACGATCCCGCAGCGCGACGGGGGGGCCCATCTGGCCGGCTTCAAGGCGGCGCTGACGCGCACCTTCAACCAATATATGGACCGCGAGGGGATCGCCCAGCGCTCGAAGGTGACGGTGGTCGGTGATGACGTGCGCGAGGGGCTCACGGCGGTTCTGTCCGTCAAGGTCCGTGACCCGAAGTTCTCGTCTCAGACCAAGGACAAGTTGGTCTCGAGTGAGGTCAAGGCCGTGGTCGAAAACGTCGTGGCGGAGAAACTCGACGAGTTCCTGCTGGAGCGGCCCGGCGAGGCCCGCTCCATCACCGACAAGATCGTCGAGGCCGCGCGTGCCCGTGAGGCCGCGCGCAAGGCTAGGGAATTGACGCGCCGCAAGACGGCGCTCGATATCGCCGGTCTCCCCGGGAAGCTCGCCGACTGCCAGGAGCGGGATCCACGCCAGTCCGAGATCTTCCTGGTCGAGGGGGATTCCGCCGGTGGGTCCGCCAAGCAGGCGCGGGATCGGCGCTTCCAGGCCATCCTGCCGCTCAAGGGCAAGATCCTGAACGTCGAGAAGGCGCGCTTCGACAAGATGATCGCGTCCACCGAGGTCGGTACGCTCATCACGGCACTCGGCTGCGGGATCGGGCGGGAGGAGTACAATCCCGACAAGCTTCGCTATCACCGCATCATCATCATGACCGATGCGGATATCGACGGCTCGCATATCCGGACCCTGCTGTTGACGTTCTTCTACCGACAGATGATCGAGCTGGTCGAGCGCGGCCATGTCTACATCGCGCAACCGCCGCTGTACAAGGTCAAGAAGGGCAAGCTGGAGCGCTATATCAAGGACGATCGGGCCTTGCAGATCTTCCTCTTGGGTCTCGGTTTGGAGGACGCCAAGTTCTACCCGGAGGCGGGTGGTGAGCCCATGGACCCGCGTCTCGTCGAGCAACTGGGGCAGGATTACCTGAGCTTGCAGTCCATGCGTGACAAGCTGGCCCGCTACCATGTGTCGGCCATCCTCGATATCGTCGCGGATGAGCCACCACCGCCGAGCGCCGGTCCTCTGGATGAGCCCGAGCTACGGTCGTGGTTTCAAGCGGTGCAGGACCGACTCAATGCCGCGCACCCCGAGCGCCCCTTCAACGCGACCCTGCGACCGTTTGGGACCTCTGGCTATGTCGGTGCCGTCACGACCGTGATCCAGGGGGTGGAGATCACCGACGAGTACGCGACCGAGTTCTTGATGTCGAGCGAGTTCCGGCGCGTCACGGATCTGTATAGGCGGCTGGGGCGTCCCCTGGGCCCCGAGGCGCACGTGCAACTCGGTGGGAAGAGCCACGCGATCGCCTCACTCAAAGACGGCTTCGAGTGGTTGCTGCGCGAGGTCCGCAGCGGCCTCCATATCCAGCGCTATAAGGGCCTCGGGGAAATGAACCCCGACCAACTCCGGGAGACCACCATGGACGCCGGCCTGCGCAGCCTACTCGGCGTGCGCATCGAAGACGCGGTGGCGGCGGATGAGATCTTCACCACCCTCATGGGGGATCAGGTGGAACCGCGCCGCGAGTTCATCGAGCTCAATGCCCTCTCGGTCGGTAACCTCGACACTTAGGCCACGCGTCTCTGGCACGCGCTACGCCTGCCCGGGCGCCGCTCGTGCCAGCGCCCATACCTCGACCGATGCGGCCCCCGTGGACAAGAGGACGCGCGCTAGCTCGCGGGCCGTGCTGCCAGTCGTGAGGACATCATCGACCAGCGCAATGTGCCGGTAGGGCAAGACCCGTGCGACCCGGAATGCCGAGCGCACATTTCGGGCCCTGTCGCGAGCCGAGAGACCCGTTTGTGGCTCGGTATAACGCGAGCGCCGGCATACACCGGTGCAGAGCGGGACTCCGAGCTCGCGCGCCAGTGGCCGAGCCAGCTCGAGGGCCTGGTTGTAACCGCGAGTGACAAGCCGCCGCCAGTGCAGCGGGACCGGGACCAGGCACTCCGGCGGATGAACACCGGCGTACCGGAGCCGATCGGCCATGATACGCCCCAGGTGGTTCAGGTAATCCAGCCGGTTGGAGAACTTGGCCGCCTTGATCAGGGCATCCAACGGGTAGGAGTACAGGAACGGGACACGGGCACGCGAGAACGGCGGGGGACGGGTGACGCACGCCCCGCACCGCTGCCCGACCAGGAGCGGCAACGCACAACGTTCGCATGCAGGGCCCTGCTCCGGGAGGAGGTCGATACACGCCCGGCACAGGTCCACAGGACCCGTCGCCGGGCTCAGGCACAGGATGCACGAGCGCTGCACGCTTCGACCTCCATACGATGCGTCTGGCTGGATCTTTGTTTTTAGAGTGTTGGCCGACGAGGTTAGCAGTGTACGAACAAACAAGCACGTCCCCGCCACCGACCGGGCCGTCCGGAACCGCCGCGACGCGCCATGACTGGACCCTGGGGGAGGCGCAGGGCTTGTTCGAGCGCCCGCTGCCGGACCTGGTCTATCGCGCCCAGAGGATCCATCGCCGCTACTTTCCGGGACACGCGGTCCAGTTGAGCACCCTCCTGAACATCAAGGCCGGGGGATGTCCTGAGGACTGCGCCTACTGCCCGCAGAGTGCCCGCTATCAGACGGACATGGAGGCAGGTCCCCTCACCAGTGTCGCCGAGGTACAGGGGGCCGCCGTCCGAGCCAAGGCCGCCGGGGCGACCCGCTTTTGCATGGGTGCGGCCTGGCGCCGGCCCAGCAGCCGAGGCCTCGCCCGAGTCACCGAGATGGTGACGGCGGTCAAGGCCCTGGGACTCGAGACCTGTGCGACGCTCGGCATGCTGAGCGCCGAGCAGGCGCTGGAGCTCAAGGCGGTCGGGCTCGATTACTACAATCACAACCTGGATACCTCCCGGCGTTATTATCGGGAGATCATCACCACGCGCAGTTACGACGACCGGCTCGAGACCCTGGCGCATGTCCGGGCAGCGGGTCTACGGGTCTGTTGCGGGGGCATCATCGGCATGGGGGAGGGGCGGGAAGATGTGGTTAACCTTTTGATCACACTGGCGAATCTTCCTGAACACCCGGAAAGCGTGCCGATCAATGTGCTGGTACGGGTGCCCGGCACGCCCCTGGCCTCCGCCCCCCCGCCGGATCCCTTCGAGGTGGTCCGCACCATCGCCCTCGCGCGCATCCTGATGCCGGCGTCCTATGTGAGGCTCTCGGCCGGGCGCACGGAGATGTCCGACGAGCTTCAGGCCCTGTGTTTCATCGCCGGTGCCAATTCGCTTTTCTACGGCGAACGCCTGCTCACCACGGCCAATCCCGACACCGGGCGGGATCAGCGGCTCCTCAAGCGGCTAGGGATGACCGTGGAGCCCGTTCGCACGGGCCAGTAAACAGCCCTGCTTATGTCCTGGCTGGCGCCGGAGCTCACGCGGCGGCTCGCGAGCCGTGCGGCCGGGAATCGCTACCGACACCGCGTGATCCGGGAGACCGGGCCGGGCGCCGAGGTGCAAATAAACGGTCAGCGCTACGTCGACTTCTCCAGCAACGACTACCTCGGACTCGCGTGTCACCCGCGCGTCGTCGCGGCGTTTCAACGCGGGGCGGAGCGCTATGGTGTCGGCAGCGGCGCCTCGGCGCTGGTCTCGGGATACTGCCGCGCGCACGCCCGGTTGGAGGAGGACCTCGCCGTCTTCACCGGCCGGCCCCGGGCACTGGTCTTTTCTTCAGGGTATCTCGCGAACCTCGCCGTCGTGACGACCCTCGCCGGCCGCCGCGACACGCTCATCGCGGACCGGTTCAATCACGCCTCCCTCATCGACGCCGCCCTGCTCTCCCGTGCCCGGCTGCTGCGCTATCCGCACCGCGATACCTTGGCTCTAGAGCGCCGGCTACAAGCCACCGAGGGTAGCCGGCGTTTGGTCGTCACCGAGTCGTTATTCAGCATGGACGGCGATCTCGCCCCGTTGGGCCGGATCGCGGCCCTGTGCGAGCACTACCATGCTGCCCTGGTCGTCGACGAGGCCCACGCTATCGGCGTCCTCGGCCCCGGTGGCCAGGGCAGCCTTGCCGAGCTCGGGCTCGGCAGCGAAGTGGTCCCGGTCCAGATCGGCACCTTCGGTAAGGCCTTGGGAGGGCTCGGTGCGTTCGTGGCGGGTTCTGAAGACCTCATCGAGACGATGATCCAGGATGCCCGGAGCTACCGCTACACTACCGCCCTGGCCCCCGCCATTGCGGAAGCGGTGCGTGAGGCCCTGGTGCTCGCCCGGACGGAGTCTTGGCGACGCGAGCACTTGAGGTCCCTGATCGCGGCATTCCAGGGCGGGCTCTCCGAAATCGGCATCCCGAAGAGCGATCGCCGCTCGCCGATCCAAGCCCTCGTGTTCGGGGAGGACGACAGCGTATTGGAGGCTGCCGAGCGCCTGCGGCGGCGGGGCCTGTTCGTGGCCGCCATCCGCCCGCCGACCGTGCCGATCGGGAGCGCCAGACTGCGGGTGTCCTTGACAGCAGCGCATACCGAGGGACAGGTTACGCGGCTCGTCGAGGCCCTGGCTGAGCTCCGAGGCGGTTCTTCCTAGGGGCGGCGCGGACGAGGCGTATGAAACTTCCCGACCCCTACCGGCTCGATAAACCACGCCTCAAGGCCGCCTTCGAAAACGCCGCCGGGTACTACGACGCCTACGCCGTGTTGCAGCAGACAGTGGCCCTGCGCATGATCGAGCGCTTGGACCTCGTCGATATCCACCCGCGCTGGGTCCTGGATGCCGGCGCGGGGACCGGGTTTGCGGCGCGGCGCTTGGGTGCGCGCTACGCGGGCAGCCGAGTCGTGGTTCTGGACCTGGCCATGGCGATGCTTCGACAGGCCCGCAGCAAGGCACCGCGTTTCTTCTCGCGAGAGCGCTACCTCCAAGCCGACATCGAGTCCCTGCCGCTGGCCCGCGGCAGTGTCGAGATGGTGTTCGCCAACCTGTCCCTGCAGTGGTCCAATGACCTAGAGGCGGCATTCGAGGGGTTTCGGCGGGTGCTCCAACCGCAAGGGCTCTTGATGTTCTCGACGCTGGGTCCCGACACGCTCATCGAGCTACGCGACAGCTGGGCGGGGGTAGGCCCGGGGCCCCACGTACACGCCTTCCTCGACATGCACGATATCGGAGACCTATTGGTGCGGGCGGGTTTCCATGGCGCCTGTCTGGATGTCGAGCGTCTCACCCTGACCTACCGCGACCTCGAGGCCTTGATGCAAGATCTCAGGTGTCTGGGTGCCAGCAATGCCGCGCAGGGCCGGCCTCGTGGGCTCACCGGTAAAGGCCGGCTCGCAGAGGTCCAAAAACGCTATGAGCGCCATCGCCGGAACGGCGTCCTGCCGGCCACCTACGAGGTGGTCTTCGGGCATGCCTGGGCACCGCTGCCCACGACGCGTCCCCAGGACGGCAGTACGGTCGCGACCTTCCCGTTGGTCCGAGTCCCCCGTCCCCCCGGTGGCGGATCCGCACAGCGCTGATGGGCCCCGAACTCCCGCCATCGAGCAGGCGCGGGATCTTCGTGACCGGGACCGAGGTTGGACTCTTGACCGCGTTGCGGTGGCGCGAGCAGAGGGTGCGCGGCATGAAGGCAGATCCTTCCAAGATCAAGTAACAGGCTGGTTGCAGGATGGGAACGTTTTACACAAAGTGCAAAGTGGAAAATCCTTCCGAAAGGACGCGATCCGTTGTCATACCGAAGCTTCTGGTGGATACGGGGAGTGAGTATTCTTGGGTTTCGGGGCGAACACTCGAAAGGATCGGCATTCGGCACGAGAAAAAGGATGTGGCTTTCGTGCTCGCGAACGGCCAGCAAGTCACTCGCAGTGTGGGTTTCGCAATCATCAGACTCGACAAGTTTTTTACCATCGACGAGGTCGTCTTCGCGGAACGCGGGGATCTCCTGCTGCTCGGGGCGCGCACGCTTGAAGGCCTCAACCTCACTATCGACCCAGGGAGGAAGACGCTCGTGGCTGCCGGGCCCCTTCCCGCAGCATCAGCAACTCGCTCGGGTATAACTTCGCGCTCAACCGGTCGCGCCACAAGACGGCGTGCCGGTTCATGACCCCCGACCACCAGCCATCGAGTAGGCGCGGGGTCTTCGTGACCGGGACCGATACCGGGGTCGGCAAGACCTGGACGGTGGTCGGACTCTTGACCGCGTTGCAGCGGCGCGGGCAGAGGGTACGCGGCATGAAGCCCGTGGCGACCGGCTGCCGCCCCACCGAGCAGGGCCTGCGGAGCGACGATGCCCTGATGATACAAGCCCATGCCGGGCAGGATCTGCCCTACGAGTGGATCAATCCCTACGCCTTCGAGCCGCCCATTGCGCCGGCCTTCGCCGCCCGCCAGGCCGGGGTACGCATATCCATCACCCGGATCCGTGCCGTGGAACGCCGCCTGGCGCGGGCAGCGGAGCTCACGGTGGTCGAGGGGATCGGCGGTTGGCGGGTGCCCCTGGGCCCCCGCTCATGTGTCTCCGATCTCGCCGCCCGACTCGGCTACCCGGTGGTCCTCGTGGTCGGTCTGCGGCTCGGGTGTATCAATCACGCCTTGCTCTCTGCCGAGGCGATAGAGCGCGATGGCGCCGTATTGGCCGGCTGGGTGGCAATGCAGATCGATCGGGATTACCGGACGCTGCGGGATACCCTGGACACGGTCAAGGCCCGCATCCGGAGCCCACAGCTCGGCTTCGTCCCCTGGATGAGCCGCCTGGATCCCGAGGCCCTGGCCTCTCACCTCGAGGCCGGGCTGAGATACATCGTGTAAGCTAGGCGAGCCCGAGGGGACATCATGGTGGGAAAAGTCATCGTCATCGTCGTGCTCATCGCCATCCTCGCAAGCCTCGGCAGCGCGCTGGTAGCGATCCTCCGCGGTCGATCCGAGCTAACCCTGCAGGCGCTGACCCTGCGCGTCGCGCTCTCCATCGGCCTGTTCGTGTTCCTGATGATCGCCTACGCGACGGGACTGATCTCACCCCACGGGCTCTAACAGCAGCACGTACCGGGAAGCCGATGTCGATCTGTGGCCTCCCGTAACGACTATTCAGTATCCACGCGTTTCACCATGATTGGGAGAAAACCATGAGGTATCTGTGCCTGGTCTATGGGTAACGCGCGTTTTTGGTACTGATCTACTGAGACGCGACGGCGGTCGCCGTATACGACTCACAAGGGGTGTCGATCCGGACACCCGCCGTTCGACTAACTGATGGACGCCACGGATCTCGACGAGGCGATCAGCATCGCCGCACGGATCCAGATGGCGGGCAAGGGTATCGTCGAGGTCCGCGGTGATAGAGATCGCGTGCCTGCCGACGGACTAGTGTCCGCTTACAGTGCGATTGATCACCGAAAGGAAAGGATATGGCTACACAAATTTTTGTGAATTTACCCGTCAAGGATCTCAACAGGTCTGTCGAGTTCTTTACCAAACTCGGCTTCACGTTCAATCCTAAATTCACTGACGAGAACGCCACGTGCATGATCGTCGGTGAAAATATATTCGTCATGCTGTTGGTTGAGCGTTTCTTCAAGACTTTCACCGCTAAGGATGTCTGTGACGCAACCAAGAGCACAGAAGTGCTTGTATGCATATCTGCTGGTAGCCGCGAAAGAATCAACGAGATGGTCAGCAAGGCTGTTGCAGCCGGTGGAACGACACCAAATCAATCGAAAGACTATGGATTCATGTATCAACACGGTTTCCAGGATCTAGATGGGCATCTCGGGGAACTCGTATACATGGAGCCGAGCGCAACAAGTAAAGAGTAAGTACAAGGTGGGCGATCTCAGGAAGGAGTAGGGTATGAGCGAAGTACGGGTACTGGTTGGTACATGCAAGGGCGCGTTCGTCCTGACGTCGGACGCAAAGCGCGAACGGTGGGACATCAGTGGCCCCCATTTTGGGGGTTGGGAGATCTACCACCTCAAGGGATCACCTGCTGACCCGAATCGGTTGTATGCGTCACAGTCCAGCGGCTGGTTCGGGCAGCTGATCCAGCGCTCCAACGACGGTGGCAAGACCTGGGAGCCGGTGGGTAACAAGTTCGTGTACGACGGCGTCCCCGCCACTCACCAGTGGTACGACGGCACGCCGCACCCCTGGGAGTTCGCGCGAGTCTGGCATCTCGAACCCTCGCTGATTGATCCCGATACGGTCTACGCCGGGGTGGAAGACGCCGCCTTGTTCCGCTCCATCGACGGCGGACAGACGTGGCAGGAGCTGTCCGGACTGCGCGGCCACGGCTCGGGGCCCTCCTGGCAGCCAGGGGCCGGCGGGATGTGCCTGCACACGATTCTGCTGGATCCAAGCGACCCCGGGCGAATCTTCATCGCCATCTCGGCGGCGGGGGTGTTCCGGACCGACGACGCCGGCAAGACGTGGCGGCCGATCAACCGTGGTCTCAAGTCCGAGCAAATCTCCGACCCGCATGCCGAAGTCGGCCACTGCGTTCACCGCATCGCGATGCACCGCTCGCGTCCTGGCGTGCTGTTCATGCAGAAGCACTGGGACGTCATGCGGAGCGACGACGCCGGCGAGTCGTGGCAAGAGGTCAGCGGGAACCTGCCGACCGACTTCGGCTTTCCGATCGACGTCCACAAGCACGAGCCGGAAACCATCTATGTCGTGCCGATCAAGAGCGACTCGGAGCACTATCCGCCCGAGGGAAAGCTGCGCGTGTACCGCAGCCGCACGGGCGGACACGAGTGGGAGGCGCTCACCAAAGGCCTGCCGCAAAGCGACTGCTACGTCAATGTGTTGCGCGACGCGATGGCCGTCGACTCGTTCGATCCGTGCGGCGTGTACTTCGGAACCACCGGCGGGCAGGTGTACGCATCGGCGGACGCCGGGGATAGCTGGGTGCCCATCGTCCGAGATCTTCCGAGGGTACTGTCCGTCGAAGTCCAGACGCTGCCATGATCCGAGTCGTACTACCGGCACATCTGCGGACGCTGACGCGCGTCGACGGCGAGGTGATACTCGACGTCAAGGTTCAGGCTACTCAGCGCTCGGTGCTCGACGCACTCGAGGCCCGCTATCCGATGCTGCGGGGGGCGATCCGCGACCAGGTCACGCAACAGCGCCGAGCCTTCGTGAGGTTCTTCGCCTGTGAGCAGGATCTGTCCCACGAGCTACCGGACACCCTGCTGCCCGACGCGGTTGCGATGGGCGCAGAGCCCTTTCTGATCATCGGGGCCATTGCGGGCGGCTAGGTCGCTAGAGCCAGGGTTGAGCCGGTCGATCCGCCCGGAAGTCCAGTCATCAACGCCAAACCCGAGGAGAAATGACAATGGTCAATCCGAAAGTAAAGCCCGTTCCAGACGGGATGCATACGGTAACGCCACACTTGATTTGCGCTGGCGCCGCCGATGCCATCGAGTTTTATAAAAAGGCGTTCCATGCGGTTGACGTGGGCCGCGTACCGGGCCCACAGGGCAAGCTCATGCACGCCTGTATCCGAATCGGTGATTCGGCCGTCATGCTGGTCGACGAATTTCCCGACTGGGGTAAATTCGGACCGAAGTCGCTCAAAGGTTCGCCGGTCACCATCCACCTCTATGTCGAGGATGTCGACGCGACGTTCGAACGTGCCGTCGGTGCGGGGGCGAAGATCAAGATGCCACTAGAGGACACGTTCTGGGGCGATCGTTATGGCGTGCTCGAAGACCCGTTTGGTCATCATTGGTCGGTAGCCACGCACATTCGCGACGTGAGCCCAGAAGAGATGCAACAGGCGGCGCAGAAAGCATGTGGTTAGCACCGGAATCTCGCGGGCGGGGCGGAGTAGGACTTCTGCGGTAGGCACAGGGCGTGACATGCTTGCGTCCGAATCCGCCCACAAGCCCAGCTCCCAATCCTTACCACAAGGAGTCACTACAATGCGATTCATGATCTTGGTCAAGGCCGACAAGAACACGGAGGCGGGCGTTCTCCCGGACGAGAAGCTCCTTACCGAGATGGGGAAGTACAACGAAGAGCTGCTGAAAGCCGGCGTGCTCCTCGCGGGCGAGGGGCTCCCGCCGAGCTCGAAAGGCGCGCGCGTCAGGTTCTCCGGAGGGAAGCGGACCGTGACCGACGGGCCCTTCACCGAGGCGAAGGAGTTGATCGCCGGCTTTTGGCTATGGCAGGTGAAGTCGAAGGAAGAGGCGATCGAATGGGTCAAGCGCTGCCCCAATCCCACCGGCACGGAGGGCGAGATCGAGATCCGCCAGGTGTTCGAGGCGGAGGATTTTGGTGCCGAGCTCACGCCCGAGCTCAGGGAGGCGGAGGAGCGCATGCGCGCACACCTCCAGCAATCCGGCAAGCCGTAGGGCGCGAAGCCGTAATCGCGGCGCGCTGCGACGTCGGTCTCGTCGAGGGTCTCGCGCAGGACGTGCTCGCCACCGCGAAGCATCGAGCGATCGATCTCTAGCGCCGAAGAAAGTAGGGATATATCGGGCAGGGGTTAGGCCCTTGGCCGGTCACGCCTCCAAGTCCCAAGATCGGCATGGGATGCTCTGGAAACGACCGGTATCCAGGTCCAGGGCGGTGAGCTGCCCGCCCCAGCAGCAGCCCGTATCCAGCGGGTAGACCCGGTATTGCGCCATCGCCTCGGGGTCCAACCTCAGGGTCGACCAATGGCCGAACACGATACTCACCCCGGCGCTCGCGCGTCCCGGGACCTGAAACCAGGGCATCAATCCAGCGGTGCGGCGCGACGGGGGCCCTTTCTCTTCCAGGGCCAGGGTCCCGTCCGCGCCGCAATAGCGCAGTCGCGTGAGGCAGTTGGTGATGAATCTCAGGCGATCCCAGCCGGCCAAGTGCTCGGACCAGCGCTTCGGTGCATCGCCATACATGCGCCCCAGGAACTCCCGAAACCCATCCCCGCGCAAGCTGGCCTCGACCTCGGCGGCACAACGACACGCCTCTGCCACATCCCACTCGGGTGGGAGGCCGGCATGGACGAGGGCATAGCCCAGCGTCGGATCATGGTGCATCAAGGGCCGGCGTCGCAGCCAGTCGAGCAACTCGTCACGATCCTTGGCCGCCAGCACCGGCTCCAAGGCACCCGAGCGGTCCTTCCGGGGGGCCTGGCCCTCGGCCACGGCCAGGAGGTGCAGGTCGTGATTGCCGAGCACGGTCAGTGCGGCCTCACCGAGCTCCTTCACGAAGCGCAACACCTCGAGCGAGCGGGGTCCGCGGTTGACCAGGTCCCCGGTCAACCACAAGCGGGCATTTCCCGGGTCGAAACCGATGCGGTCCAGCAGGGACCGCAGCTCGTCATAACAACCCTGGACATCACCGATGGCGTAGGTCAGCACGGTGGTTGATCTAATTATCTCTACCGGCCTGCGCTTCAACCGTCCCGGCCGGCAGGGCGTGCGACGCCGGGGCTCGGGCGCCCCGCGGCCGTGTCCGCCGGCTTCTCGAAGAAGGTGTAGGCCAGGGTCAGGGTAGACACGTCCCGCGGGATCCGCGGAGACACCGAGAAGCGCACCGGTAAGGTGCGTGCCTCGCCGGGCTCGAGGCGCTGGTCGCTGAAGCAGAAGCACTCGAGCTTGCTCAGGAACCGCGCCGCCGGCCCGGGCGTGACGCTCGGGACGGCCCGCGCGGTGACCGTGCCCGGCGAGCGGTTGTGCGCGTAAAAACGGACCTCGCGAAGCTCGCCGGGGTGGAGACGGATGCGCGCCGTCAGCGGCCGAAACGCCCACGGCAGCTTGGCCTCGGTCCCACCGACGAGCTCCACGGTGACGAAGCGCGAGCGATCGACCTCCCCGCCAGCCGTCACGGCGGCCTCTCTGCCGCTCTTCCCACCGAGCCCGGTCAGCTCGCAGAAGACCTCGTAGAGCGGGACCAGCGCGTAACCGAAGGCGAACATTCCTAGCGCCGCGCCCGCGAGCCTTGTCGCCAGGCGTCGATTGGCCCGCTCTGTTTCCGCATCGCGAATAGTCATTTTCTTCCTGATCCCCGGCTAGCGCATGCCTCTAGTGTAGTGCCTCATGTTCCACGTTCCTATCGCAGTCCGTGGCCGGTTGGCGCCCTGGACCGGAGCAAAAGACAGGGGCGCACCGCCACATCGAGTGGCCATCCGTCCGGCGCGCGGTTGAAGAGCGCGAGGGGCGGCGCTACCATCGCCACCGCTCGGCCAGGACCGAGAACACGATGCGTGGCAGAAACAAATCGAACCGCGGGTGTGCCGCATTCGGCGCCGGCCTGGCCTCACTCGGGCCGGCGGCCGCATGGGCGGAGATGCGGGTGAACCTCCCGGAGGGCGTGACCCCCATCTCGCATGAGGTCTACGACCTTCACATGCTGATCCTCGCGATCTGCGCCGCCATCGGCGTCCTCTTGTTCGCGGTGATGTTCTATTCAATCTACGCCCACCGCAGATCCAAGGGGGCGGTGGCGGTGCAGTTCCACGAGCACGCGCTGGTGGAGGTCCTCTGGACCGTGGTGCCGTTCGTGATCCTGGTGGCCATGGCGGTGCCGGCGACCAAGTCCATGATCGCCCTGCACGATACTGGCGAGGCCGACGTGACCGTCAAGGTCACGGGCTATCAGTGGAAATGGCAGTACGAGTATCTGGAGGACGGGATCAAGTTCGTGAGCAACCTCAAAACGCCCAGCGAACAGATCTATGACGGTGCCGCGAAGGGCGAGAACTACCTACTGGAGGTCGACAACCCGCTGGTGCTGCCGGTGAACAAGAAGGTCAGGTTTCTGATCACGGCCGCGGACGTGCTGCACGCGTGGTGGGTGCCGGAGTTCGGCTGGAAACAGGACGCGACCCCCGGATTCGTCAACGAAGGCTGGGCACGCATCGAAAAACCGGGGACCTATCGCGGTCAGTGCACCGAGCTGTGCGGGCGCGGGCATGGCTTCATGCCCATCGTCGTCGAGGCCAGGAGCGAAGCGGAGTACGCCGAGTGGGTCGAGGAACGCAAGCAGGAACGGGCCGCGGCGGAGGCGGCCAGCGCCGAGACCTTCACCATGGAGCAGCTCATGGAGGAAGGGGCCAAGGTCTACAACGCGAGCTGCGCCGCCTGTCATCAGGCCAAAGGGGAGGGGGTGCCTGGTGCGTTTCCGGCGATCGCGGGCAGCGCCACCGCCAAGGGACCGGTAGGCGCTCATATGAACATCGTGCTGAACGGACGGCCCAATACCGCCATGATGCCGTTCGGCGGGCAGTTGGACGATCTGCACATCGCCGCGGTCGTGACCTACGAGCGCAATGCCTTCGGGAACGGGGTGGGCGATCGGGTCCAGCCGGCGGACGTCAAGGCCGCCCGCGGGCGTTGAGCAAGCCATTCGGTGATAAAGACATACTCGTGGGAGGTACCACGATGACTCACGCGACGATGACTCACGCGGCACACGACGAGCACCCGACCTGGCTCAGGCGTTGGGTGTTCACCACCAACCACAAGGACATCGGGACCCTGTATCTGGTCTTCGCCGCGCTGATGTTCGTGTTCGCGGGCAGCCAGGCGATGGCCTTTCGACTGGAGCTCTTCGCACCGGGGATCCAGTTCATCGACCCCCTGGCCTTCAACCAGTTCGTGACCATCCACGGGCTCGTGATGGTCTTCGGTGCCGTCATGCCGGCCTTCGCGGGGCTCGCCAACTGGCTCATCCCCATGATGATCGGCGCGCCCGACATGGCGCTGCCGCGCATCAACAACTGGGGGTTCTGGATCCTGCCCTTCGCCGCGAGCCTGTTGCTGTTGAGCATCGTGGTTCCCGGCACGCCGGAGGCCGGCTGGACCATGTACCCGCCGCTCTCCATCGTCGGTAGCTCGGGCAAGGTCCAGCTCGGGGGCGATCTGTTGATCTTCGCCGTGCACCTCCTGGGGATGTCCTCGATCCTCGGGGCCATCAATATCATCGTCACCATATTGAACATGCGCGCCCCGGGGATGTCGCTCATGAAGCTCCCGATGTTCTGCTGGGCGTGGCTCATCACCGCCTTCCTGCTCATCGCCGCCATGCCGGTGCTCGCCGGCGGCGTCACCATGCTCCTGACCGACCGCCATTTCGGCACCAGCTTCTTCGACGCCGCCGGGGGCGGCGACCCGGTCTTATTCCAGCACATCTTCTGGTTCTTCGGGCACCCGGAGGTGTACATCATCATTTTGCCGGCCTTCGGGATCATCTCGCACATCGTCCCGGCGTTCTCGAGAAAGCCGCTGTTCGGTTACGCCTCGATGATCTACGCGCTCGTCGGGATCGCATTCCTGTCCTTCATCGTGTGGGCCCACCACATGTACACGACCGGGATGCCACTCGCGGGAAACCTCTTTTTCATGTACGCGACGATGCTCATCGCGGTCCCGACGGGCGTCAAGATCTTTAACTGGGTGAGTACCATGTGGAAAGGCTCGCTGAGCTTCGAGGCGCCCATGCTGTGCGCCCTGGCGTTCATCATGATCTTTACCGTCGGTGGCTTCACGGGGATGATGCTGGCCATGGCGCCGGCCGACTACCAGTACCACGACACCTATTTCGTGGTCTCCCACTTCCACTACACCATGGGGATCAGCGCCATCTATGCCATCGTGGGCGCCATCTATTTCTGGCTGCCGAAGTGGAGCGGGCGCCTATACGACGAACGCCTGGCCAGGATCCAGTTCTGGATCTCCATCGTGGCGGTCAACGTGACCTTCTTCCCGCAGTTCTTCCTGGGGCTCGCCGGCATGCCGCGGCGGATCCCGGACTATGCGTTGCAGTTCGCCGACTTCAACATGCTTTCGTCCCTCGGGGCCTGGGTATTCGGCAGCGCCCAGCTCCTGTTCCTCTATATCGTGCTCAAGACGGTGTTCGCCGGCAGGCGTACGGCCGAGGCCCGGGTCTGGGACGGTGCCACGGGGCTCGAATGGACCCTGCCCTCGCCGGCCCCCTATCACAGCTTCGCCACCCCGCCCGTGGTCCACTAGGGGTAGGGGACTGATGGACACGCCAGGGCCCAGTCGCTCGGACAGAGCGCGGAGGAAGCGAGTCACGAACGGCATACTGGCAGGATTGCTAGGGCTCCTGGCCGCGCTGTCCTATGCCATATTTATTTGGACGCACCTCTACTAGACCCACCGCACCAGCACCTCGGGAGACCGCCGATGTCCGGACAGCCGCACAGCTACTATCTACCCGAACCCAGCCCCTGGCCCTTCATCGGGAGCTTCGGTCTCTTCTTCACGCTGGGGGGCCTGGCCCTCCTCGTCAACGACATCAGCGGGGCACCTTACGTCATGGGCTTCGGCTTCGTCGTGCTGCTCGTCATGCTGTTTGGATGGTTCGGTACCGTGATCCGCGAGGGCGAGTCGGGGAGATACAGCGAACAGGTCGATAGGAGCTTCCGGTGGGGGATGGCGTGGTTCATCTTCTCCGAAATCATGTTCTTCGCCGGTTTCTTCGGCGTCCTGTTCTATGCCCGCATGTATTCGGTACCGTGGCTGGGCGGACTGGGCGAGAAGCTCTCGACCCACACGCTCTTATGGCCCGGGTTCGAAGCCGTCTGGCCACTGCTCACGCTGCCCTCGGCGGATGGTTATACGGAGGCCCTGGAGCCCATGGGGGCCTGGGGCCTGCCGGCCATCAATACCCTGATCCTGCTCTCCAGCGGGGTGACCGTGACCGCCGCGCACTGGGGCCTCGTGCACGCCAATCGCCGCCAGCTCATCGTCGGGCTCGCGCTCACGGTGGCTGCGGGGATCCTGTTCGTGGTGTTGCAGGGCGTGGAATATATCCATGCCTACCGCGAGCTGGGGCTCAAGCTGACCTCGGGGATCTACGGCAGCACCTTCTTCATGCTGACCGGCTTTCACGGCTTCCATGTCACGCTCGGCGTAATCATGCTCGCGGTGATCCTGTTTCGCGCCATGGCCGGCCATTTCACACCCGACAGCCACTTCGCCTTCGAGGCTGTCGCGTGGTACTGGCATTTCGTGGACGTGGTGTGGCTGCTGTTGTTCGTCTTCGTCTACTGGCTCTAGCCGGGATCCTCCCGCGCCTCGAACGGGACATGCCGCGAGAGCCGCGGGTTGATGGATCTCGACCGACTGCTCAACTTTCTCGCCGAGAGTCGGCGCACGACCGCTCGATGACAAGGTACAGCGCCGCATAGCACGAGCGGATCCACGAACCTGTGTCTAACATGTGCCGTGTGACCCTCATCGGCGCGGGGCTTGCCGGCTCGCTCCTCGCCATCTATCTGGCGCGGGGCGGCCACCGCGTCACGGTGTACGAATGGCGCCCCGATCTGCGCCGCGTCGAGGTCCCGGCCGGCCGCTCGATCAACCTCGCGCTGGCCAACCGCGGCATCGCGGCGCTGGCCGCGCTGGGTCTCATGGACGACGTCGAGAAGCTCCTCATCCCCATGCGCGGGCGCATGCTGCACGACGAGCACGGGCGCCTGGAGCTGCAAGCCTACGGGCAGCGGCCGCACGAGGTCATCTACTCCGTCTCGCGCCCCATGCTCACGGCCCTGCTCCTCGACGCGGCCGAGGCGACAGGAAGGGTCCGGATCCATTTCGGCAGGCGCTGCGAGGCAGTCGATCTCGCCAGAGGAACGCTCACCCTGTGCGATGCATCGGGCGGCCGGGAGGACGTCCCCTTCGAGGTCGTGATCGGCTGCGACGGGGTCAATTCCTCGGTCCGCGAGGCCATCCTCGAGGCCACCTCCGGCGCATGCAGCGAGGAGCCGCTCGCCCACGGCTACAAGGAATTGAGCATTCCCCCGGCCGCGGGCGGCGGGTTCCGCATGGAACCACATGCGCTCCACGTCTGGCCGCGCGGGGGGTACATGCTCATTGCCTTGCCGAACCTGGACGGGGGCTTTACCGTCACCCTGTTCCTGCCCCACGAGGGCCAGGACAGCTTCGCTGCCCTGAGCGATGAGGCGCGGCTCACCGCCTTTTTTGAAGCGCGTTTCCCCAATGTCTCCGCCCTCATGCCCCATCTCGCTGCCGAGTTCTTCCGGCACCCGACCGGCAGGCTTGGCACCCTCCGCACCCGGCCCTGGCGGGTCCGTGATCGGGCCCTCCTCCTCGGTGATGCCGCGCACGCCGTCGTGCCCTTCCATGGCCAGGGGATGAACTGCGCCTTCGAAGACTGTAGTGCCCTGGACGCCTGCCTTAAGAGATGGCCGGACGATTGGGCGCAGGCCTTCGCCGAGTTCGAGACCCTGCGCAAGCCCAACGCCGAGGCCCTCGCCCATCTCTCGATCGAGAACTACCTCGAGATGCGCAGCACGGTGCGCGATCCCAAATACCAATTGAAGAAGGCCTTGGCGTTCCGGCTCGAAGACCGCCATCCCGAACGCTTCATCCCGCGCTATTCGATGGTCATGTTCCACCGCATCCCCTACGCCGAGGCGCAGCGCCGGGGTGTGATCCAGGACCAGATCCTGGAGGTGCTGACGGCGGGCGTCCCCGATCTCGACGACGTGGACTACGGTTACGCAGACCGGCTCATCGCTGAGCGGTTGGACGAGATAAACGAGTGCTGAACGACCGCCACGGGGCGCGAAGTGGAAGGCCCCCGGACGCCAGGCTGTGACGGGAAACATCGGCACCGGTCGGGGCCGCTCGCCATCCCTCCCGCTGATTCCCTGGATGCTACGATAACCCCCTGCATGTCCATCCAAGCCTTCCCGTCTGTCTTACGGAACCTGCCGATGGCCGGGGGACGGGTCGCGTCATGGGCCTGAAGGAGGGGCTCCGGCGTACGCGCGCGCGCTTCGGCGCCGGGCTCGCGCGCCTCGTCGGTACGGCCGGCGGCGAGGGCGCGGTCGAGGAGATAGAGGACCTCTTGCTCGGGGCCGATGCCGGGGTCGAGGCGACCGAACGCATCGTCGCGAACCTGCGGGATCGGCTGAGACGCCGGGAGCTCAACGATCCGGAGCGCCTCCGCGACGCCCTCCGCGCCGAGTTGATCTCGATCCTCGAACCGGTCTCGACGCCGCTGGTGATTCCCCGGGGCCGCGACACGCCGTTCGTGATCTTGGTCGTCGGTGTCAACGGGACCGGTAAGACCACCACCATCGGCAAGCTCTGCGCCCAGCTGCGCGCCCAGGGCCGGTCGGTGGCCGTCGCGGCCGGCGACACCTTCCGGGCCGCGGCCCTGGCGCAATTGGCGGCCTGGGGCGAGCGCGCCGGGGTGCCGGTCACGGCCAGCTCCGAAGGCGGCGATCCGGCGGCGGTAGCCTTCGAGGCCCTGGAGAAGGCCCGGGCGCGGGGTACCGAGGTCTTGATCGTGGACACCGCGGGCCGGCTGCACACCCAGGCCCACCTCATGGATCAGCTCAGAAAGGTGTGCCGGGTGATCCGCAAGTTCGATCCGAGCGCCCCCCACGAGGCGATGTTGGTCCTGGACGCCACGACCGGCCAGAATGCCCTGACGCAGGCGACCGAGTTCCATCAGATCGTCGCGCTCACGGGGATCACCCTGACCAAGATGGACGGCACGGCCAAGGGCGGGATGGTGTTCGCGCTGGCCGAGCGGCTCGGCACCCCGATCCGCTTCATCGGGATCGGTGAGGGACTCGAGGACTTGCAGGGATTCGATGCTGCCGGGTTCGTGGATGCCCTGCTCGCGGAACCCTGAGGCTCAATAGGACTCGTAGGATCAGCACTCGTAGGAGAAGAGTGCTACCATGCCGACCAATCAGTCTTGGGGAAATCAGTGATGATGAACGAATTGCGACCGGCGTTGCCCATCGGCTCTCTGGATGCCTACATTGAGGCGGTGCACCGTATCCCCATGCTCACGGTCGAGGAGGAACGCGAGCTGGCGGAGCGCTATCGCCGTCACGAGGACCTGGATGCGGCCCGCCGCCTGGTGCTCGCGCACCTGCGCTTCGTGGTGCGGGTGGCGCGGGGCTACAACGGTTACGGACTTGCCCAGGCCGATCTCATCCAGGAGGGCACGGTGGGTCTCATGAAGGCCGTGAAGCGCTTCGACCCCGACGTCGGCGTGCGGCTGGTGTCCTTTGCCGTCCATTGGATCCGCGCCGAGATGCACGAGTTCATTTTACGTAACTGGCGCATCGTCAAGGTCGCCACCACCAAGGCCCAGCGCAAGCTTTTCTTCAACCTGCGCTCTGCCAAGAAGCGCCTCGGCTGGCTCTCTGGCGAGGAGGTCAAGGGGGTGGCGCGAGATCTCGGCGTTAGCCCAAACGCCGTCACCGAGATGGAAGAGCGCTTGAACGCCCGCGACACCTCCTTCGATCCGTTGGATGACGAAAGTGGCGCGCCGGCACCCGCCCAGTACCTGGTGGACCTGCGTTACGAGCCCGAAGCGGCGGTGTCGGCGGCCGAGGACCTCGCGCGCCATCGCGAGGGCGCCGTGCGCAACGCCCTGGCCGGCTTGGACGGGCGCAGCCGCGAGATCGTCGAGAAGCGCTGGCTGGCAGAGCGGAAATCGACCCTGCACGAGCTGGCGGCCCAGTTTGGCGTGTCGGCGGAACGCATACGCCAGATCGAGCAGAATGCCTTCAAGAAGCTGCGCTCGGCGCTCGAGGGCTTTCCCGGGCTCTTGCCCTCCGTTTGAGACGGATCATCCCGGCCGCTGATTTCCCAATGGCCGAGGTGGACGGCGTGCCACCACCCTTCCCCCTGCCACCCGCCGATGCCGCCGATAGCGCGGTATGGTCGGACCTCGCCTCTCGAATCGATGGCGAGGTCCTGGCCGACCCCCTCACCCGCATGCTCTATGCGACGGATGCCTCGCCCTACGAAAAGCTGCCGCTGGGGGTCGTGCGTCCCCGCCATCGGGAGGACTGCATCGCCATCGTCCTTCACGCCGCCCGCCACCGCATCCCGCTCATTCCGCGCGCCGCCGGGACCAGCCTGGCGGGACAGTGCGTGGGCGACGGGCTGGTCGTCGATGTCTCGCGCCACATGACGGGGATAGTCGAGATCGACGTGGCGGCGGGCCGCACACGGGTGCAGCCGGGGGTGATCCTCGAGGACCTGAACGATGCTTTGGGGAACGATGCCCTGGGCCCACACGGGTTGCAGTTCGCCCCCGACACCTCGACCGCCAACCGTTGCATGATCGCGGGGATGATCGGCAACAACGCCTGCGGCGCGTATTCGATCCGCTACGGCACGACGCGCGACCATGTGATCGAGATCGAGACCGTGCTCGCGGACGGGACGCTGGCGAGCTTCGGTCCGCTCGACGGTCCCGCGCTGGAAGCCAAGCGGCGCTTGCCCACGCTCGAAGGCCGGATCTATCGCGAGGTGTTCGAGATCATCGATGCCCACCGCGAGTTGATATTGCAACGCTACCCGCGCCCCGAGGTCGTGCGACGCAACACCGGCTACGCGCTGGACGTGCTGGCGCGCGGCCGGCCGTGGGTCCGGGACGCGCCGCCCTTCAACCTCGCACGCCTCCTGTGCGGCAGCGAGGGGACGCTCGCGCTTGTGACCGCAGCGACGCTCGGTCTCGTGCCGCGCGCGTCGGGGCGGCTTCTCCTCTGCGCCCACTTCGACACGCTCATGGCCGCCATGCGCGGGACGCTGGTCGCGGTCCGACACGGGCCGGCCGCGGTCGAGCTGATCGACCGGCGCATCCTGGAAGAGACCCGCCACCACCTCGAACAACGCGACAACCGGTTCTGGATCGAGGGCGATCCCGAGGCGGTCTTGGTCGTCGAGTTTCAGGGCGAGGGCCGCGAAGACCTCGAGACGCGTGCGTTGGCCCTCATCGAAGACTACCGGGACGAAGGGCTCGGCTACGCGTTTCCGATCGTGCGGCCGCCGCTTGCCGGTCGGGTCTGGGAACTGCGCAAGGCCGGGCTCGGTTTATTGATGAATAGGCCCGGCCCCCGCAAGGCCGTCACCGTGATCGAAGACACGGCCGTGGCCCTCGCCGATCTGCCCGAGTATGTGACGCGCATCCAGGCGCTCATGGAGAAGCACGGGACCCGCTGCGTATATTACGGTCATGCCTCCGTCGGGCTCTTGCATTTCCGGCCGGAGCTCGATCTCAAAGACGCCGCGGACCGCGAGCGGTTTCGATCGATCGCCCGCGAGGTTGCCGATCTGGTGGCCGAATACGGCGGTTCCCTCTCGGGGGAGCACGGTGACGGGCGGCTGCGCGCGCCGTTCGTTGAGCGCATGCTGGGTTCCGAGGTGCCCGCGCTGCTCCGCCGCGTCAAATCGGCCTTCGATCCCGAGGGGATCTTCAACCCCCAAAAGGTGCTGGGTGCGCCCCCCCTCGATCGTGACCTGCGCGCCGCGATCCGGAGAGACCCGGTGCCCACCTCTTTCGACTGGCACGAGGACGGCGGCCTCCTGGGGGCCGCCGAGCGCTGCAACGGGTCGGGGGCGTGCCGCAAGGGCGCGGGGCGCGGCACCATGTGTCCGTCCTACATGGCCACCCTGGAAGAACGGCACGGCACGCGCGGCCGGGCCAATGTCTTCCGCCAGCTCCTGGCTCGACCGGATGCGCGTGCGGCGCTGTCCGACGGGCGCTTGCGGGAAGTCCTGGACCTGTGCCTCATGTGCAAGGGCTGCAAGTCCGAATGCCCGGCCTCGGTGGACATGGCGCGCATGAAGTCGGAGTTCCTGCAGCACCACCACGATCGGCACGGCCTGCCGCTGCGCGCGCGAGTGCTCGGGGAGTTCGGGCGCATCCAGCGCTTGGCGGCGTATCTTCCGGGGCTGGCGGGTCTTCTGATGAACGACCCACGGATCAAGCGGCTCCTGGGATTCAGCGCGGCGCGTATGCTGCCGGTGCCGGCGCGCGAGACCCTGAGCCGTTGGTTTTCGCGCCACCATCCGCATGCACGCGCTGGGGAGGCGGGAAGCGTGATCCTGTTCAATGACCCCTATACGGAATACCACGAGCCCCACATCGGCATCGCCGCCGTGGAGGTCTTGGAACGTGCGGGTTTTCGCGTCACGCTCACCCACGGCGTGGAGTCGGGGCGTGTGCAGTTGAGCCAGGGGCTATTACGCAAGGCGCGGCGGCTCCTCGATGCCGCCATCGCGCGGCTATACCCGGCGGCGGCTCGGGGCGAGCCGATCCTGGGTCTCGAACCCTCGGAGATCCTCACCTTCCGCGACGAGGCGCCGGATCTGGTGTCGGCACCCCTGCGCGACCAAGCCCGAGTGGTAGCGAGCCGAGCGCGGCTCTTCGAGGAGCTCATGGCAGAAGAGGCACAGCGGTTGGGAACCCTGGGGTTCGACGCGAAGCCGCGCCGGCTCCTGGTCCACGGCCATTGTCACGCCAAGGCGCTCTGCGGTATGCGCCCGCTCCTCGAAACCCTCGCGATCCTGCCCGAAGCCCGCACCGAGGCGATCCCCTCCGGCTGCTGCGGGATGGCCGGGGCCTTCGGCTATGAGTCGGAGCACCACGAGCTGTCGATGCGGATCGGCGAGCTGGTCTTGTTCCCCGCCATCCGGCGTGCGGCCCCGGACACCCTGGTCGTCGCCAACGGCACCAGTTGCCGGCATCAGATCCGGGACGGGGTCGGGCGGCGCGCCCTGCACCCGGCCGAGGTGTTGCGGATGGCGTTGCGGGACTGATGCCCCCTATCACTCATTCCCGCAGCACCGATCGGAGGGCGTCGAGCTCGACCATCGCCCACCACGTGACGACGGCGTCCGATCCGATCGGCTCCGTATTCTCGGCCAGCTCACCACGGTGTCATTTGGCATCGGTCATGAAATCGTCTCTGCCGAAGCTCACCTTGTCATAAATGTCTGTCAGCGGGAGCTCGCAGCCCATAGCGGGCAGTGGCAAACTGGCCTCCAGCCCTTCCGCCATGCGAAGGATCCACTCCTCACCGTGTCGGGTGAAGTGTTCCACCAGCGGTCTGTGCTGGGACACCAGCACATAGTCTTGCAAAGAAGTTAACCGGCGATAATGCGCGAACTTATCACCGCGATCGTAACGCTCGGTGCTGTCCGATAGCACCTCGATGATCAAGGACGGGTTCGTCAGCGTATCCTGCTCGGAGTCTTCAAACTCAGGCTCGCTGCAGAGCGCCGCCACACCGGGGTAGGTGTAAAGCCCGGTTTCCGTGACTTTCAAGCGCATGTCATTGGTAAACGCCATACAAGGGCGTCCCTTGAATTGCCCCACCAACAGATAAGCGAGGTTTGCCACGATGGTGACATGTTCGCGGCTAGCGCCCGCCATCGCGTATGCCTTGCCATTGACGTATTCGCTACGGATAGCGGCCCTGCGTTCGGCTGCCAGATATTCGGCGGGCGTGATACGGCCGTCTCGTTCGGTTATGGGGAGTGGTATTCAATATCGGTGGTAACAACTACCGGCTGGTTGCAGCGGTTCACTTCAACACTCAAAAGATGTACGTCCGGCAAGTCCTGACCCACGACGACTACGACGGGATGAAATGGAATGAGCGCACAAGGCCACGGCATTTGCGAATAGTGAGGCAGTAACTATGGCAAAAGGTAAAGGCCCCAGCAGAGGCGGCGGTTCCAAGATTGGTCGCGATGCGGGGAGTGGTCAGTTCGTCCCCGTGAAGGAGGCGGAGCGTCGGTCCCGCACGTCGATCGTCGAGCCCCTCAAGCAGCCCAAGCCCAAGGGCCGAGACCTCGACTCGGTGGCCCAGGCATGGGAGGCGCTCCGGGACAGCAGTGGGATAGGCCCCATTCGTAATGAGGCGGATTACGACGACAGGGTGGCCCTCTTGAATGCGCTCATCGACGTGGTACGCGACGACGAAGCACACCCGCTGGCGGGCCTCATGGAGATCGTGGGCGATCTCATAGAGAACTACGAAAACACCCATTACCCGATGCCGGAGGCCGAACCGCGCGAGGCATTGCGTTTTCTGATGGAGGAGCACGGCTTGAAGCAAGGCGAACTGCCCGAGATCGGCAGCCAGGGGATCATGTCGGAGATCCTGGCCGGCAAGCGGGCCATCAACGCGCGGCAAGCCAAGCTGCTCGCCGCGCGCTTCGGCGTGTCGGCCGGGGTGTTCATTTGACGTCGGCGTCACAGAACTCGCTGTCCCGCGCGTAACCGCTGCGACGCGCCCGCCTGCGGAGCCTGCGAGTGCCGGCCGAGCCTCGCTCGGGCGGCCGGTCGGCAATAGGCGAGCCCCCTAGCGCACACGCGCGTCTCGTTCATCTCGATCCCCATGGCACCCATGATCGACCGAACGGAAATACCCCCCCACATCCAGACTCATACCATTTTGGAAAAGACTAACCCTTGCAACGCGGGGCCCGGCGAGGGACACTAGGCGATCGGGAGCCGGCCGGGCAATCGCTGCATCATGCCGTTTCGGTGCAGAGGAAAGTCCGGGCTCCACAGGGCAGGGTGCCAGGTAACGCCTGGGGGGTGTGAGCCCACGGAAAGTGCCACAGAAAACAAACCGCCAACCCCCGCTTGCGCGGGGCGGCAAGGGTGAAAAGGTGCGGTAAGAGCGCACCGCGCCGGCCAACGCCGGCGGCACGGTAAACCCCACCCGGAGCAAGACCAAGTAGGGGGGCGAGCCATCTGAATAGGTGGCGAAGCGCGGCCCGCGCGAGTCCCCGGGTAGGTCGCTAGAGGTGTGCGGCGACGTACATCCGAGATGAATGATTGCCCCGGGGCTCGAGAGGTACGCCTCTTGGGGCCCCGGACAGAACCCGGCTTACAGGCCGGCTCCCCCCTCCCACCCGTGGCTCGTTGGAAAGTGCCAGTTATCCCATCGGATTTTGGTCCCCGCCCAATCTCCTTGACAGGAGCCTGGGAGCTTCCTATAGTTCGTCGAAGTGGGGATTACTGGGGAGCCGTGGGGGTTCTGCCCTGTTCGGGGGGACCGTTGAGCGCAACGTATGTTCCGGGACTTCGAGGGGAGCACGGCCCTGAGCCTGGATGCCAAGGGCCGCATCGCGATCCCGAGCACCCATCGCGACGTGCTCGCGGCCGCGGGCCAAGCGTCGCTGGTGCTGACGGTGAGCCCCTACGATCGGTGCTTGTGGCTGTATCCAGAGAGCGAGTGGGCGGTGGTCAAGCTGAAGCTCTTGGAGCTGTCGGACTTCGACAAGCTCTCCCGGCGCACCAAACAGATGATGCGCGGGCACGCTACGCCCTGCGTCGCCGATGGGCAAGGCCGTATCCGCATCCCCGATCCCCTGCGCGAGTTCGCGGGGCTGGACCGACAGATCGCCTTCGTCGGCCAGGGCAATCGCTTCGAGATCTGGGATGGCGAGGCCTGGGTGACGGAGCGTAGCGAGTGGCAGCTTGAGGTGAGGGCCGGTGTGGGGACGGCGTCGGAGATGTTGAAGCAGCTGGCGTTCTAGCGGTGGTCGGTACCGGCACCGGCGAGCTCCACGCCCCGGTGCTGCTCGATGAGGTCATGGAGCACCTCGAGGTTCGGGAGGGCGGGGTCTACATCGATTGCACCTTCGGCCGCGGCGGCCACAGCCGTGCGATCCTGGCGCGCCTGGGGGACGCCGGGCGATTGCTGGCGATCGATCGCGACCCCGAGGCCGCGCAGGCCGCGGCGGCGCTCGGCACCCGTGATGGGCGCGTCCTCGCCGAGCACGGCCGCTTCAGCGGGTTGGGAGACATGGTGCAGAGCCGAGGATGGGAGGGAAGGATCGATGGGGTCTTGTTCGACCTCGGGGTGTCGTCGCCCCAGCTGGACGACCCGGCGCGGGGCTTCAGCTTTTCCAGCGACGGGCCCCTGGATATGCGCATGGACCCGCGGTCCGGACCGAGCGCGGCCCAATGGCTTTCGCGCGCCGGGCGGGACGAGATCGCGTCGGTGCTCTACACCTACGGCGAGGAACGACACGCCCGCCGGGTGGCACGGGCCATCGTGGCGGCACGGGAGATCGCGACCATAGCCACCACGCAGCGCCTGGCCGAGGTCGTCGCGGCGGCGACGCCGCGCAGCGCGGAGCGCCGGCACCCCGCCACGCGTGCCTTCCTGGCCCTGCGCCTCAAAATCAATCAGGAGCTGGAAGAGCTGGCGGCGGCACTCCCCCAGGCGCTCGAGGTCCTGGGCGGAGGCGGCCGGCTGCTCGTGATCGCCTTCCATTCCCTCGAGGACCGCATCGTCAAGCGTTTCCTGCGGGATGAGGCGCGTCCCTCGCGACCACCGCGTCAATTCCCGGTCCCTGCCCAGGAGCCGCCGGCGCGCCTGCGTCTCATCGCCGGCCCCATCCGGCCACCGGCCGCCGAGGTGGCGAGGAATCCCCGTTGCCGCAGCGCGGTCTTGCGGGTCGCGGAGCGCCTGGGATGACGACCTCGAACAGCGCTACGGCGGGAACCGGGAGCGGCTGGATCACGGCGCGCCGGTTCCTGGGCCTGTGCCTGGCGGCGGCCGTTTTCGCATCGGCCCTCTGCCTGGTGACCGTGCGTCACGAGGGTCGCAAGGCTTCTTTCGATCTGGCGCGCCTGGAGCCGGAGCGGGACAGCCTCCAGGATGATTGGGGCCGCTTGCAGCTCGAGCAGGCGACGGCCCGTACCCAGGCGCAGGTCGAGGCCCTGGCCCATAGCAAGCTTTCCATGACCGTACCGAGCCCCGACGACGTCGTCCTCATGGTGGCGCCGTGAGGGCGCGAGGAAGATGGCGGGGCCAATGGGGTCTGACCCCCCGCGGGAACGTCATGATCGGGTTGTTTTTGTCCGCGGCCGCGCTGCTTTCGGCACGGGCGCTCTATCTACAGTGGGTGGAAACGGAGGTCCTTCAGCACCGCGGTGCGCGGCTCCATCTGCGCGTGGTGGAGCTGCCGGCCCATCGCGGCATGATCACCGACCGGCGCGGGGAGCCGCTCGCGATCAGCACCCCGATCGATACGGCCAGCGCCGCGCCCGCCGAGCTCCTGCAGGCGGGAACGCGCCTTCCGGAGGTGGCCCGAGTGCTCGACATAGGTACCGAACGGTTGTTGGCCATATTGAGGAGCCGGCAGGATCAGAAGTTCGTATTTCTCAAACGTCATCTCCTGCCCAGCGTCTCGGAGCGGCTCAGCGCGCTGGCCGTGCCGGGCGTCGTACTGGGCCGGGAGTACCATCGTTACTACCCGGCATCCGAGAGCACGGCCCACCTGATCGGCTTCACCGACATCGACGACATCGGTCAGGAAGGTCTGGAGCGGGCCTTCGACGACGCGCTCCGCGGGATACCGGGCCGGAAGCGGGTGATCAAGGATAATCGCCGGCGCGTGGTCGAAAATATCGAGGTGATCGCGAGCGGGAGGCCCGGTCGGGACCTCGTGCTCAGCATCGACAAGCGCGTCCAGCACGTCGCCTACCGCGAGCTCAAGGCCGCCGTCCACAGACACCGGGCGCGCGCCGGCTCGGTGGTGGTCCTGGATGCGGGGACCGGAGAGGTCCTGGCGGCCGTCAACCGGCCCTCCTACAACCCCAATGACCGCCGCCAGATCAAGGGTGAATACTATCGCAATCGCGCCTTTACCGACGTCTTCGAACCCGGTTCGACGCTCAAGCCCTTCGCCATCGCCGCGGCCCTGGAGGCCGGGGCCTGCCAGCCCTCGACCGTGATCGATACCCGGCCGGGAACTCTGCGCGTCGGACGCCACACCATCCGCGACATCCACGACTACGGGCTCCTCGACGTGAGCGGGGTCATCGAAAAATCCAGCAACGTGGGCACCGCCAAGATCGCCCTGTCCATGGGCGCCGAGGTCTTGTGGAGGGCCCTGGTACGTCTCAGGTTCGGCCGGAGCCCCGACAGCGGCTTCCCCGGCGAGGCCCAGGGATCCCTCCCCCATTACCGTAATTGGCGCGAGATCGATCACGCCACCATGGCCTTCGGATACGGCCTGTCGGTAAGTGCCGTGCAACTCGCCAGCGCCTACACGGCGCTCGCCAACGGCGGCGTCATGATGCCCGCCGGGATCGTGCGTCTCGATACCCCGCCGGCGGGCACCCGCGTCATCTCACGTACCGTCGCCGACCAGATGCGGCGCATGCTGGAGGGGGTGGTCACCATCGGCACCGGGACGAGCGCGCAGGTTCCGGGCTACCGGGTCGCCGGGAAGACCGGTACCGTACGCAAGACCAGGCCCGGAGGCGGCTACGGCAAGGACCGCTATCTGGCCCTGTTCGCCGGCATGATCCCGGCGAGCCGCCCGCGGCTCGTGACCGTGGTGGTGATCGATGAGCCCAGGACCGGGGTGTACTTCGGCGGAGAGGTGGCGGCGCCGGTGTTCTCAAGCATCATGACCGAGGCCGTGCGTCTGCTCGACGTCACCCCGGACGATCTGCGTCCGGGCGCCCCCGTGCCGGCGGCCGGGGTGCGCCCGGTGCGCCTCGACAGCAGGGGGACCTTGTGACCGCGCCTTTGCCGGACGCGATACGAGCACCGCAGAGCGCGGCGCTGGGCTACCTCCTAGCCGGGATGGGCGCCGTCGGCCCGCTCCCGGATGGTCCGTTTCCGGACCGCCGGCTTCGAGATCGCCGCCTGGTAGATCGCTTCCCGGTAGATCGAATGATCCGGGGCCTGTCCCTGGACAGCCGCAGGACCCGGCCGGGCGATCTGTTCCTGGCACTGCCCGGGGTGCGCTGCCACGGCGGGGACCACATCGCCGAGGCGCTGCGGGCCGGGGCGGTCGCGGTCGCGATCGATGCCGATTACCCCCAAGCTATCGATGAGGGGGCGAGTGATCACGGGCCTATCGATCAGGGCTCCCTCGACCGGCAACCGGCCGCGCCGGTCTATCGGATCCATCATCTTCGCGCCCGTGCCGGGGTCATCGCCGGGCGCTTCTTCGGGCAGCCTTCCAGACAGATGCGGGTCATCGGCGTCACCGGCACCAACGGCAAGACCTCCGTGACCCATTACCTCGCCGAGGCCCTGAACGGCTCGCCGCGCGCCGCGCCCTGCGGCCTCATCGGCACCCTGGGTCATGGGATGTGGGGCGATCTAAGGCGCGCCGACACCACCACCCCCGATGCCGTCACGACCCAGCGCCTGCTCGCCGGGATGCACGCGCGCGGGGCAGAGAGCGTGGTCATGGAGGCGTCCTCCCACGGTCTGGACGAGGGGCGCGTCGCGGGCGTGGACTTCGATGTCGCGGTGTTCACCAACCTGTCGCGCGACCACCTGGACTACCACGGCAGCATGCAGAGCTACGGCGAGGCCAAGCGGCGTCTGTTCCAGGACCCGGCGCTCAAGGCCGCCGCGGTGAACCTCGACGACCCCTACGGGCGCGACATCGTGGGCGCCCTGCCGGGCTCGGCCCAGGTGTTCGGTTATACACTGGCCGAGCGCGAGTGCCGCGGCCTGCCCGACGCCTGTGTGTGCGGCCGGCGGCTCGAGACCGGCGATGGCGGCCTATGCCTCGAGGTGATCTCGGTGTGGGGCCGGGGGCGCATCGAGAGCCCCCTCCTCGGCGAGTTCAATGCCTATAACCTGCTCGCGGCCCTGGCCGCGCTCCTGGCGCTCGGGGAGCCCTTCGCAGAGATCCTGGAGCGGCTGTCGCGGGTGCGTGCCGCGCCCGGGCGGCTGGAGGTGTTTCGCGGTTCCGACGACGGCCCGGTAGCGGTGGTCGATTACGCCCACACCCCGGATGGGCTCGAAAAGGCCCTGCGCGCCATCCGGGGATTGAAAGCCGGGCAGGTGCTATGCGTGTTCGGCTGCGGTGGTGACCGCGACGTCGGCAAGCGGCCCATGATGGGGGCGATCGCGGAGTCGCTTGCCGATCGCGTGCTCGTCACCAGCGACAACCCGCGCGGCGAGGCGCCGTCCGCCATCATCCATCAGATCCTCGCGGGGATGCGCGCCCCGAGACGCGCCGCCGTGGAGCCCGATCGCGAGACGGCCATCGCCCGGGCCTTCGCCGAGGCGCGGCCGGGCGATGTGATCCTGGTGGCCGGCAAGGGCCACGAGGACTATCAGGAGATCGCCGGGCAGCGGCGGCCGTTCAGCGACCGGGACGTCGTGCGGCGCATGGTGGCCGCGACGGCCGGGGGTGGTACGTCGTGATCCGCGGGCGTCTGTCGGACCTCGCCGGCCCGCTGTCAGGGCGCATAACGGGCCCCGATGTGGCCTTCACGGGCTGTGGCACGGACAGCCGCACCCTCGGCGCCAGCGAGCTGTTCCTGGCCTTGAGCGGGCCGCATCACGACGGCCACGAGTTCGTGGCCGAGGCCCGAAAACGCGGTGCGGCCGCAGCCGTCGTGGAGCGGCCGATCGCGGTTTCCCTCCCGCTCCTCGTGGTGCCCGACACCCTGGCGGCGCTGGGTTCGCTCGCGGCGCTGTGGCGGGCGCGCTTTCCGATCCCCTTGGTCGCGGTCACGGGTAGCAACGGCAAGACCACGGTCAAGGAGATGCTCCTGTCGATCCTGTCCCGGGCCGGGCCCACGGCCGCGACCCGCGGCAACCTGAATAACGAGATCGGGGTGCCCCTCTGCCTCTTCGCCCTCGACGACACGCACCGCTACGCGGTCGTCGAGATGGGCGCCAACCACCCCGGCGAGATCGCCCGCCTGTGCCGCATCGCAGGCCCGACGGTGGCCGTGCTGACCTGCTGCGCCCCGGCCCACCTCCAAGGCTTCGGGTCCGTGGAGGGGGTGGCGCGCGCCAAGGGCGAGATCTTCGCGGGCCTCGGCGCCGACGGCGTGGCCGTGATCAATCAGGACGACGACTTCGCGCCCTTGTGGCATACGCTCGCGGGCGAGCGGCGTCGGATCGGTTTCGGACTGCGTCCCGGCGCCGAGGTCACGGCGCGGCTGAAGCCGAACGGCGACGGGCTCTCCGGCTGCCGATTCCTGCTGGAGACGCCGAGCGGAGCGGCGGCCGTGCACCTACCGTTACTCGGGACCCACAACGTGCTGAACGCCTGTGCTGCCGCGGCCTGTGCAGAGGCCCTGGGGGTCTCGATCGAGCACACGGTCGGCGGGCTCGAATCGGTGCAGGCGGTGCACGGGCGACTTACGGCCTATGACGGGCCGCCCGGGGTGCGCGTCTTCGACGACAGCTATAACGCCAATCCCGGCTCGCTCCGGGCCGCCCTGGAGGTCCTCGCGCATTGCCGCGGGGAGCGCTGGCTGGTGCTCGGCGAGATGGGTGAGCTGGGGGCCGAGTCCCCGAAGCTCCACCGGGACGCCGGCCACCTGGCCAAGGCGCTCGGTGTCGGGCGGCTGTACGGGCTCGGCGATCTGTGCCGGGAGAGCGTGGCCGGGTTCGGCCCGGGGGCGCGCCACTTCCCCGACGTCGAATCGCTGCTCGCGGCCCTCAGCGCCGAGCTGCACGCGGGCGTCAACCTGCTCGTCAAGGGCTCGCGCGCCATGCGCATGGAGCGTGTGGTCGGCGATCTGCGGCAGACTGAGCACCCCTGCTGACAAGGCACGGAGTCATGCTAAATCGAAATCATTCGTCACCCCGGCAGGGATTGCCGGGGTCCAGGATGCAGGACAGCACCTACGTCCCTGTACTCTGGATTCCGGCAATCCATGCCGGAATGACGTGCCTGTTTGAATCTTCTTGACTGACTACTAGCACCGATGCTGCTCTTCCTGACCGAGTATCTCATGCGCTACGAGAGCGGCTTTCGCGTCTTCAGGTACCTCACGTTGCGAACCATCCTCGGGGTGCTCACGGCGCTCGCGATCGCGCTTCTGGTGGGGCCATTCATGATCCGGCGGCTGTCCCACCATCAGATGGCCCAGAGCATCCGCGACGACGGGCCCAAGACCCACCTCGCCAAGGCCGGCACGCCCACCATGGGCGGGCTCCTGATCCTGGTGTCCATCACCGCCGCCACGCTGCTCTGGTCCGACCTCGGCAACCGCTTTACCTGGGTGGCGCTCGGCGTGACCTTGTCCTTCGGGGCCCTCGGCTGGGTGGATGACCACCGCAAGGTCATCTATCGCGACCCCAACGGTCTCGGCGCCCGCTACAAGTTCCTGTGGCAGACGCTGTTCGGCCTGTGCGCGGCCGGGTTCCTGTATGCCACCGCCGGGTCGCCGACCGAGACGCAATTGATCCTGCCCTTCGTCAAAACCGTGGCGATCGACCTCGGGTGGTTCTTCATCGTGCTGTGCTGGTTCTTCATCGTCGGCATGAGCAACGCCGTGAACCTGACCGACGGGCTCGACGGGCTCGCCATCCTGCCGACCGTGATGGTTGCCGGGGCCCTCGGGATATTCGCCTACGTGGCCGGCAACGCGAAGATCTCGGCCTATCTCGGCGTGCCCTATGTGGCCGGCGTCGGGGAGATCAGCATCTTTTGCGGGGCCATAACCGGCGCGGGCCTGGGGTTCCTGTGGTTCAACACTTACCCGGCCCAGGTGTTCATGGGTGACATCGGCGCCCTGGCCCTGGGGGCGGCGCTCGGGGTGGTCGCGATCATGGTGCGGCAGGAGGTGGTGCTCGCCATCATGGGCGGGCTTTTCGTGATGGAGACCGTGTCGGTGATCCTGCAGGTGGCGTCCTTCAAGCTCACCGGGCGCCGCATCTTCAACATGGCGCCCCTGCACCATCACTACGAGCTGAAGGGCTGGCCGGAACCCCGGGTGTCCGTGCGCTTCTGGATCATCACCGTAGTGCTCGTGCTCATCGGCCTCTCGAGCCTCAAGATCCGCTGATGCCGGCAATGACCCACCCCGGCACCGTGATCGTCGGCCTCGGCGCGACCGGGCTGTCCGCTGCCCGCTTCCTGGCTCGGCACGGGGAGGCGTTCGCGGTCACCGACAGCCGCTCCTGCCCACCGGGGCTCGCGGACTTCGACCGGGAGTTCCCCGAGGCCACGCGCGTGCTGGGCGGCTTCGACCGAGCCCTCTGCCTCACGGCCCGCCGCCTGATCGTGAGCCCCGGTGTGGCGCTCTCTGAGCCGGTGCTGTTGGAGGCCCGGGCGCAAGGGATCGAGGTCGTGGGCGACATCGAGGTCTTCGCCCGTCATGCCCGGGCGCCGGTGGTGGCGGTGACGGGCACCAACGGCAAGAGCACCGTGACGAGCCTCGTCCAAGAAATGGCGCAGGCCGCGAAGCTCACGGTGCGTGCCGGCGGCAACCTGGGCCCGCCGGCGCTGGATCTATTGGGCGATGGCGAGCCCGACCTCTACGTGCTGGAGCTGTCGAGCTTCCAGCTCGAGACCACGGCATCCCTCAAGCCCACCGCGGCCGTGGTGCTCAACATCACGCCCGACCATAGGGACCGTTACGCGACCATCGATGCCTATGTAAAGGCCAAGCGCCGGGTGTACCGGGGGGCCGGGACCCGGGTCATCAACCGCGACGACCCGCTGGTCGCGACCATGGCCGAGCCCGATGGACCCGTCGTGAGCTTCACCGTGCAGGCGCCGGAATCGCGGTGCTTCGGGTTGATCCCAGAGGAGGGTGGGGCTTGGCTCGGCTATGAGGACGAGCGGCTCATGCCGGTGGCCGATCTCCCGATCCCGGGCCGGCACAACGTCGCCAATGCCTTGGCGGCGCTCGCCCTGGGCACGGCCGTGGGGCTGCCTCGGGGGGCGATGGTCAGCGCGCTCCGTCGTTTCCACGGCCTCCCGCACCGCTGCCAATGGGTCGCGCGAGCCACTGGGGTCGATTGGTACAACGATTCCAAAGGCACCAACGTCGGCGCCACCTGCGCCGCGCTCCGGGGCCTCTGCGCGGAACGTCCGGTGGTCCTTTTGGCTGGCGGTGACGGCAAGGGCGCGGACTTCACGCCCCTGGCCTCGGCTTGCCAATCAGCGGAAACGGGCCGGGTGCGCGCCGTGGTGACCCTGGGGCGCGACGGACCCCTGATCGCGCAGGCGCTACAGGGCGTCGTGCCGGTGGCGCGCGCGAGTGACCTGACGGATGCGGTATCCCAGGCCGCGGATCTCGCGCGGTCCGGCGATGCCGTGCTCTTGTCCCCGGCCTGCGCCAGCTTCGATATGTTCCGGGACTACGTCGAGCGCGGCGAGCGCTTCGTCGCCGCGGTCCGCGAGCGGGTGTCGCCGTGATCCCGACCGCAGCGTTACCGGCGAGCCCGGAGGTCTCCGTCGGGCGCGGCAAGCACCCCTGCGATGTCTATCTCCTCACGGCCTTCGCGGGGCTCGTGATCCTCGGGCTCGTGATGGTGGCCTCGGCCTCGGTCACGGCCGCCGAGAAGGATGGCAGAGACGCCCTCTATTTCCTGTGGCGCCAGGCCGTGTCGGTCGGCCTGGGTTTCGGCGTCGCCTATGCCGGCCTTCGGACCCCGACCCGGGTACTGTGCAAGCTCAGCACCTTCGCACTGTTCCTCGCCATCGCGCTGCTCGCGGCGGTGCTCGTCCCCGGCCTCGGGGTCGAGAGCCACGGCGCCATGCGCTGGCTGCGCGTCGGCCCGGTGTCCTTCCAGACGAGCGAGGTGGCCAAGGTCCTGGCCATCCTGTACCTCGCCGGTTTCATCGATCGCCACGCCGAGGCGGTACGGGCCACGACCTCCGGCCTCCTGCGCCCGATCGCCGTCTTGACGATCCTCTGCATGCTCCTGTATGTCGAGCCCGACTACGGCGCCATGGTGGTGCTGATCGCCACGACCTTGGGGATGCTGTTCCTGGGCGGGGCCTCGATGGCCCGTTTTCTGGCCGTGGGTTCCTTGGCCTTCGCGGCCCTGGGAGTGCTCGCGGTCATCAGGCCTCATAGCCTGGCCCGCATCATCAATTTCATGGACCCCTTGGCCAACCCCTTGAGTGGCGGCTTCCAGCTCACTCAGGCGCTCATCGCCTTCGGGCGCGGGGAGTGGTTCGGCGTCGGCCTGGGCGGCAGCGTCCAGAAGCTCTTCTACTTGCCGGAGGCGCACACCGATTTCATCTTCGCGGTCATCGCCGAGGAGCTCGGGCTCCTGGGCACGATCTCGTGCATCGCGACCTTTATCGTCATCGTGTGGCGGGCGTTCGTCATCGGCGCCAAGGCCGAACGCGCCGGATGCGTCTTTTCCGCCAATCTCGCCTATGGCCTCGGCCTGCTCATCGGGCTGCAGGCGTTCGTCCACATGGGCGTCAACATGGGGGCGCTGCCGACCAAGGGTCTGACCCTGCCGCTCGTGAGCTACGGCGGCAACAGCATGATCGCGACCTTTGCGGCCTTCGGTCTCCTGTTCCGCATCGACCGCGAGACGCGCTTCCCGGCGCGGTCCGCGGCCCGAACCCGAGGCCGTTATGGCGCGTGACGCGACCAACCAAGATAATAATTTGGGGCTCATGCTCATGGCCGGGGGCACCGGCGGGCACGTGTTCCCGGCGCTCGCGGTGGCTGAGCACCTGCGTGCCTCGGGGGTGCCGCTCACCTGGCTCGGGACCGGCCGCGGGCTCGAGGCGACGCTCGTGCCGCGTGCAGGCTATCCGTTCACGGCGGTGAGCGCGCGAAGCCTGCGCCGAACCGGTCTGCTCAAGCAGCTCGCCGCGCCGCTGTGGCTCGTGCTCGCGTTGATCGAATGCCTGTGGCTCCTGCGGCGCCAGAAGCCGGGCGCGGTGCTGGGCATGGGCGGCTACGCGAGCGGCCCCGGCGGTCTCGCGGCGTGGCTCATGCGCATCCCGCTCTTGATCCACGAGCAGAACGCGGTGCCCGGCGTGACCAACCGCCTCTTGGCGGCGTTCGCGACGCGCGTCATGGAGTCCTTTCCCGACAGCTTCCCGGCGCGCCGTAGCGCGCTCTGCACCGGCAACCCGGTGCGGGCCGAGGTCGCTGCCCTGGCGTCGGCTCTGGCACGAGGGCCCGGCCCGGGCGGCGCGCTGCGGTTGCTCGTGGTCGGCGGCAGCCAGGGGGCCGCGGCCCTGAACCGGGTGGTGCCCGAGGCTATTGCGCGGATGCCCGGACGCGCAATCGAGGTCTGGCACCAGGTGGGCCGTCTGGACGGGGGCGAGACCGGGAAGCGTTACGCGGCGCTCGGGATCGAGGCGAGAGTCGAGCCCTTCATCGAGGACGTCGCCGCGGCCTATGCCTGGGCCGGGCTCTGCCTGTGCCGCGCCGGTGCCTCCACTGTCTTCGAGCTGTGCGCCGCCGGGGCACCGGCCATCCTGGTCCCCTATCCCTACGCCGTGGACGACCACCAGGGCGCCAACGCCCGTTATCTCGCCGAGCGCGGCGCGGCGATCCTCCTGCTGCAAGGGGACCTGGATGAGACGGCGCTCGCCGCGCTCCTTGGCGCGCTCCGCGACGACCCCGCGCGCCTGGCCGGAATGGCGGCAGAGGCCCGGCGCCTGGCCCGCCCCGAGGCCACGGCGAGAGTCGCAGCAGAGTGCCTGGAGGTCCTGCATGCGCGCGCTTGAAGGCCACCCTATGGGGCGCGTCCGGCGCATCCATTTCATCGGGATCGGGGGCGCGGGGATGAGCGGGATCGCGGAGGTCCTGCACAACCTCGGCTATGAGGTGACGGGATCGGACCTCTGCCGCGGCGCCGGCACCGAACGCCTCACGCGGCTCGGGGTCCCGGTGGCCCTCGGGCACGACAGTGAAGCGGTCTCGGGCAGCGATGTGGTGGTGGTGTCGAGCGCGGTCCCCGAAGACAACCCCGAGCTCTCTGCCGCGCGCTTGCGGCGCATCCCGGTGGTACGGCGCGCCGAGATGCTGGCCGAGCTGATGCGCTTCCGCCATGGCATCGCGGTGGCCGGCACCCACGGCAAGACCACGACGACGAGCCTCATCGCCAGCCTCCTGGCCGAGGGCGGGCTCGACCCGACCTTCGTGATCGGCGGGCGGTTGACCAGCGCCGGGAGCCATGCACGCCTGGGGGCGGGGCGTTATCTGGTCGCCGAGGCCGACGAGAGCGACGCCTCGTTCCTATCCCTGCACCCCATGATCTCGGTGGTCACCAACATCGACGCCGATCACATGGGCACCTATGGCGGGGACTTCGACCGGCTCAAGCGCGCCTTCGTCGATTTCCTGCACCACCTGCCCTTCTACGGGTTGGCGGTGGTATGCACCGACGACCCGGTGGTGCGCGAGCTCCTGCCCGAGATGGCGCGCCCGTTGTTGACCTACGGGATCGATACGCCCGCCGACCTCATGGCCGCCGATATCCTGGTCCATGAGGGCGCCACGGCCTTCCGGGTGTGCGCGGAGGGCCGGCCCGACCTCGATCTGACGCTCAACCTTCCCGGCAAACATCAGGTCTTGAACGCGCTCGCGGCCGTGGCGGTGGCGCGGGTGCTGGACGTGCCCGACGAGGCCATCCACCGCGCGCTGCTGCGCTTCGAGGGCATCGCGCGCCGCTCGCAGGTCGTGGGCGATCTCGCGATCGGCGGCGCCCGGATGCTGCTCATCGACGACTACGGGCACCACCCGCGCGAGATCGCGGCGACCTTGGAAGCGATCCGCGCCGGATGGCCGGGCCGACGCCTGGTCGTGTGCTTCCAGCCGCACCGCCACACCCGCACTCATGACCTCTTCGGGGACTTCACACGGGTCCTGTCCCTGCCCGACGCCTTGGTCCTCTGCGACACCTACGCGGCCGGCGAGGCGCCCATCCCCGGATCGGACACCGCGAGCCTGTGCCGCGCGATCCGCGCGCAGGGCAGGGTCGATCCCGTGCATCTGGGCGTCCCGAGCGAGCTGTTACCGGTCCTGCCCGGGCTCGTCCGCGACGGCGACATCGTGCTCACCCTAGGGGCCGGCAGCATCGGTACGCTTGCCTCCCTCTTGCTGCGCGAGCTCGGCGCCGAACGGCGGTGTGCGGTCGGATGCTAACCGCGCGTAGGTCATCGAGGGAGGCTCCGGCGGGCACGGGTGTCGCCGGGGTGCGCGGCGAGCTCCGCTGCGACGAGCCCATGGCGCGCCACACCTCGTGGCGTGCCGGTGGTCGTGCACGGCGCTTCTTCGTCCCGGCCGACGCCGAGGACCTGGTGCAATTCCTCCGCGGCACACCGAGTGAGGAGCCGCTTCTGTGGGTAGGGCTCGGGAGCAACCTCCTGGTGCGCGACGGGGGGCTCAGCGGCACGGTGATCAGCACGGCGCGCTTGAACGCCTGCTGCGTCATCGACGAAGGGGCGATCGTTGCCGAGGCCGGCGCCACCTGCGCACGCATCGCCAGATGGGCCGCGCAGCTCGGTCTCACCGGAGCGGAGTTCCTGGCCGGGATCCCCGGTACCTTGGGCGGGGCGCTCTGCATGAACGCCGGGGCCTTCGGCGGGGACACCTGGGGACTCATCGGATCGGTCGAGACCATCGACCGACGGGGCGAGCGCCGCCACCGCGCTCGCCCGGACTTCGAGATCGGCTATCGCGAGGTGCGCGGGCCGGCGGACGAGTGGTACCTGAGCGCAGAGCTGGTGCTCGCGCCCGATCCAGAGGGCGGCGGCCTCGATCGCATCAAGGCGTTGCTCGGCCGGCGCGCCGGGACCCAACCCATGGGTCAGCCGAGCTGCGGATCGGTATTCCAGAACCCCCCCGGCGACCACGCCGCGCGGTTGATAGACGCCTCCGGGCTCAAGGGTTTGTCCATCGGCAATGCCGTCGTGTCCGAAAAGCACGCCAACTTCATCGTTAACCGCGGCGGGGCGACGGCCACCGACATCGAGGCCCTCATCGAGCATGTGCGAGGCACGGTGGCCGAGCGCCAAGGGGTGTGGCTGAAACCGGAGGTGCGGATCGTGGGCGAGGGCCCCAAGGCATGAGTAACGGGATGAGTCACTTCGGCAAGGTCGCGGTGCTGATGGGCGGCCGCTCCGCGGAGCGGGCTATCTCCCTCGAGAGCGGTGGGGCGGTGCTGCAGGCGCTCACGCGGCAGGGGATCGAGGCGCAGGGATTGGAGCCCGACGCCGAGGGCCTCGGACGCCTCGCCGCGGGCGAGTTCGACCGCGTGTTCATCGCGCTGCACGGCCGGGGCGGGGAGGATGGCAGCATCCAGGGGGCGATCGAGACCCTGGGGGTGCCCTACACGGGCAGCGGGGTCCTCTGCTCGGCCGTGGCCATGGACAAGCGCCTGGCCAAATACGTGTGGCTCGGTGCGGGGCTGCCGACGCCGCCGTTCGTCGAGTTGGACGCCGGTTTCGACCCGCATCGGGTGGTCGAGTCGCTGGGCCTGCCGCTCATGGTCAAGCCGGCCCGCGAGGGCTCGAGCCTCGGCGCCTCCCAGGTGGTCGAGACCACCGGGCTCGGGCCGGCCTACACCCTCGCCGCCTCGTTCGATGAAAGGGTCATCGCCGAGCGCTGGATCACGGGGGCCGAGTACACGGCCGGGGTGCTGGGTGAAGAGGCCCTGCCGCTCATCCGGCTCGAGACCCCGCGCCTGTTCTACGACTATGAGGCCAAGTATCACGACCATCGCACCCGCTACCTCTGCCCCGCGGGGCTGTCCGAGGCCACCGAGCGGGAACTACAGGCGCTCGCGCTACGGGCCTTCCGGGCCCTCGACGGCCGCGGCTGGGGGCGCGTCGATTTCGTGGTCGATGGCGAGGGGCGGCCGTGGCTCATCGAGGTCAACACCGTCCCGGGGATGACCGGCCACAGCCTCGTCCCCATGGCCGCCAAGGCAGCGGGGCTGCCGTTCGAGGCGCTGGTGGTGCGCATCCTGGAGACTGCAAGGGTCGGGACGGCGCCTGGCGGGAGGGCTTCATGAGGCGACCGCCGCGCAAGCGTCCCCTGCGCAATCGATTGATCCGCACCGAGCCACGGGCGGAGCGCCGGCCGTGGGGGTTCTGGCTGCTCGCGACCTTCGTAGTGGCGGACCCCTGCGTGCTCCTTGGCTTTGCCGGGGCACGGCTCTCCGATCCGAACACCCTGCCCATCCGCGAGGTGTTCATCGAAGGCGAGTTCCGCCAACTCAAGCCCTCGGATCTGGAGGCCCTGGTGGCGCACCAGGTGCGCGGCGGTTTCTTCACGGTGCAGGTGGCAGAGGTGCAGCGCGGCCTGCGTCGCGATCCGTGGGTCAAGGCGGCCTCGGTCAGCCGCGAGTGGCCGGATGGCCTGCGCCTGACGGTCTACGAACAGCGCGCGGTCGCGCGTTTCGGCGAGCGCGGCCTGCTCAATCCCGAGGGCGTCTTGTTCACACCGCCGGCGGCGAGCTATCCGGCCGGCCTGCCGCTGCTCGATGGGCCGGAGGGGACGGAGGCGCAGGTGCTCATGCGTTATCACCTTCTCGCCGAGCTGCTCGATCGGGCCGGGCTCCTGGCCCAGGGCCTCGCACAAGACGCGCGCGGTTCATGGCGCTTCGTCCTGAAGGACGGCCCCACGGTGCTGGTGGGACGCGAGGACTTCGAGCCGCGCGTCAAGCGCTTCGTCGCGCATTACCGGCGCATCGCGCAATCGGGCCGGGGCGTGGTGGCGCGCGTCGATCTCCGGCACACCAACGGGATCGCGGTGAGCTTCAAGCCGGAGACCGTGCCGGCCGCACAGCGGCCGCCCTCGTCTTCTTCACTCCGGGGGGTCGCCGGTGAAAAGGCCTGAAAAAGATCTGGTGGTGGGGCTCGACATCGGCACCTCCAAGGTGGTCGCGATCGTCGGGGAGTCCACCGGCAATGGCGCGATCGAGGTGATCGGGGTCGGCTCCAATCCGTCGCGCGGCCTCCGAAAGGGCGTCGTGGTCAACATCGAGTCCACGGTGCAGTCCATACAGCGGGCCATCGAAGAGGCCGAGCTCATGGCCGGCTGCGAGATCCGATCGGTCTATGCCGGGATCGCCGGCAGCCATATCCGCAGCTTCAATTCGCACGGGATCGTCGCGATCCGCGACAGCGAGGTCACCGACAGCGACGTCGATCGCGTCATCGACGCCGCGCGCGCGGTGGCGATCCCGGCCGACCAGAAGGTCCTGCACGTCCTCCCCCAGGAGTTCATCATCGACAAGCAGGAGGGGATCCGGGAGCCGGTGGGGATGTCCGGGGTGCGGCTGGAGGCCAAGGTCCATCTCGTCTCCGGGGCCGTGAGCGCCGCCCAGAACATCGTGAAATGCGTGCGCCGCTGCGGCCTCGAGGTGGACGACATGATCCTCCAGCAACTCGCCTCCAGCGAGGCGGTCCTGACCGACGACGAAAAGGAGCTGGGGGTGTGCCTGGCCGACATCGGCGGCGGAACCACCGACATCGCGGTCTTCATCGACGGCGCCGTGCACCACACCGCGGTCATCCCGATCGCGGGCGATCAGGTGACCAACGACATCGCCGTGGCCTTGCGCACCCCGACCCACAATGCCGAGGAGATCAAGATCAAATACGCCTGCGCCCTGACCCAGCTCGCGAGCCCGGAGGAGACCATCGAGGTCCCTAGCGTAGGCGATCGGCGCCCGCGCAGGCTCATGCGCCAGACCCTCTCGGAGGTCGTCGAGCCGCGCTACGAGGAGCTTTTCAACTTGATCCAGGCCGAGCTCAAGCGCAGCGGCTTCGAGGAGATGATGGCCGCCGGTGTGGTCCTGACCGGGGGCAGCGCCAAGATCGAGGGGGCGGTCGAGCTGGCCGAGGAGGTCTTCCACCGCCAGGTGCGACTCGGGCTACCCCAAGGGGTGAACGGGCTCGTCGACGTGGTCAAGAACCCGGTGTTCTCGACGGGGGTCGGATTATTGATGTTCGGTTGCGAGAACGAGCAACGTGGGCACAGGCCCCTGCGCCACAACAGCGGCGTCTGGGAACGCATGAAGGGCTGGTTTCAGGGCAATTTCTAGTAGTCAGTCAAGATGATTCAAACAGGCACGTCATTCCGGCATGGATCCCGGAATCCAGGGCACATGGACGTAAGTGCTGCCCTGCATCCTGGACCCCGGCAATCCCCCGTATCAAGTACGGGGCAAGCTCTGCCGGGGTGACGAATCACTTCGATTTAACATGACTGACTACTAGATTCTCACGCAGCCAGTGGTATACAGACCGACTTCAAGAGATCTGGAAGTCCCTTCTCCCTCCGGGAGAAGCTTTAGGATGAGGGAAATCGAAATCAAGCCCTCACCCCAACCCTCTCCCGGAGGGAGAGGAAAAAAAACAGTGCCTCTCCCGGTCGGAGAGGGAGAAAGACGAGGCCTGTCCCGGAAGGACGGAGCCCTCGACGATTACGTCCAAACTTTAAATAGGTTTGGTTAGGCTTGAGGCCACGCGCAGGTGATTGACGAATCGAATCGAGGAGGATGAACCATGTTCGAGTTGATAGAGTCTTGTATTCAAAACGCCGTCATCAAGGTCGTCGGGATCGGGGGCGGCGGCAGCAACGCCATTCAACACATGCTGAGCGGCAATATCGAGGGCGTGGAGTTCATCTGCGCCAACACCGATACACAGGCCCTCAAAAAGTGCTCGGCACGCACCATGATCCAATTCGGGGCCAACGTCACCAAGGGGCTCGGCGCTGGGGCCGATCCCGAAAAGGGCCGGCAGGCGGCGCTCGAGGACCGCGACCGCTTCATGGATGTCCTGGAGGGCTCGGACATGGTCTTCATCACCGCCGGCATGGGCGGCGGCACCGGCACCGGCGCGGCCCCCATCGCGGCGCAGGTCGCCAAGGAAATGGGGATCCTGACCGTCGCAGTGGTCACCCGGCCATTCGGCTTCGAGGGGAAGAAGCGCGCCGAGATCGCCGGCGAGGGTATCCGGCAGTTGAGCCAGTACGTCGATTCGCTCATCACCATCCCGAACGAGAAGCTCATCGCCGTCTACGGTCGCGACGTCAGCGTCCTGGACGCCTTCAAGCGCGCCAACGACGTGTTGTTAGGGGCGGTGCAAGGGATCGCCGAGCTGATCACCCGGCCGGGCTACATTAACGTCGATTTCGCCGACGTCCGCACCGTCATGTCGGAGATGGGGATGGCCATGATGGGCACCGGTACCGGGACCGGCCAGGACCGCGCGCGGGTGGCCGCCGAATCGGCGATCGCAAGCCCGCTCTTGGAGGACATCCACCTCGCCGGCGCCAAGGGGATCCTGGTCAACATCACCGCGGGCGACGACCTCCGGATGGGCGAGTTCGAGGAGGTCGGCAACACCATCAAGGGCTTCGCGTCCGAGAACGCCACGGTGGTGGTGGGGACGGTGTTCGATTCCGCCATGAGCGACGAGGTGCGCGTGACCGTGGTCGCTACCGGGATTGGCCATGAGGCCAAGATCGGGCAGGAAACCGTGACCGGCAAGCCGAAACCGGTCGTCGACATCGACTACAAGACCCTGGACCGCCCGACCGTGATCCGCAAGAACCGTGATAAGGAGCTGCCGGCCCTGGAAAAGGCCAGCTCCAGTTACCTCGACATCCCGGCCTTTTTACGGCGTCAGGCGGATTGAGGGGGCGTCCCAGGGGGCCACCAATCGCGCTTTTTGGATCCCCTCACCCTGCCCATGTCCCGGCGGGAGAGGGGATCTAAGAGGCGATTTACGATGGCCATGGATCGGCGTTGTCGAGGCAGACCTGGGAGCGCTCGGGACAAAACGCCGTCGCGAGCGCAGCCATATCGTGCGCGGCCGCGGCCCGGCACCGTGGCAAGAGCACTACGATCCGCGTGAAGTCGATGCGTTAGCCATGAGCGAACCTGTTCCCGCTATGAGCTCGATCAGCGGGTGAGCTGGTAAGCGCCTGCCCACTCGGACACTTCCTGCCGGTCAAGGTGACTTGACCGGCAACGAGGGACTCGCGTCCGAGCACCCGGCCCGCGCCTGTCCGTCACCCCACTCCGTACACCCACCCGAAACCCGGCCCGGGTCAGCCCGAACGCCCTCTTCCCACCCCCCTCTCGGACCACCCAACGACCGGCCGGTCCGACCGACGCAACA
>JACCXJ010000053.1 GCA_013697045.1 Gammaproteobacteria bacterium
CAGTCAAGTCGAAGACGAGTTCCTCAGAGCGCCAATATCCATGTTCTCCGCAATCACGTCATGCGGGATCAGCATGTATTCCCACGACTTGCCGCCGTTCTCCTTGCTGTGGGCCGCTGCCAGCTCGCACCACCGTTGGGCTGAGGCTTTCTTGGCCTTCACTTCGTCGGAGGTCAGCTCGTTGCGGGCTTTCGGCTCCAGCATGTAGATCCTGTCTGTGGTCTCGGCAACGAAGTCGGGCTGGTATTCGAACTGATGTGAGCCGAGCTTGTAGATAATCTGAAACTGCCCTTTTGCCGGCCGGAACCATTTGAGCGATTCCCGATCCACGATGATGGCTAGCTTGCGTTCGCTGTCCGAGTGGAACTTCTGCACCGGATACAGACAACGTTTGAAGCCGCCAAAGACCAACTGCGCAATCCGGCTCTTATCCTCGACGGCCTGACGAAAGTCGCGCACTTTGTCCGTAGCCGAAGCCGTGAACGCCGACGGCTTCAACGTAGAAAAACCTTTGGTTACCACCACATCGTACCCAGACACGTTCTCCCAATAGTGCGGCTGCATCTGGGCGTGAACGAATTCCGCCATCTGCCGCTCGTAGTATTGGAGGACGTTTCGGATATTCTCCTTCGCCAGATAGCCGCGCAGATGGGCGACGACCTGTCCCGCCAGTTCGTAGAGCAGATCGGCGTGATCGTCGTAGGAGATGTCATCGAAATCCATCAGCGCCCGGACGATGTGATCCTCCAATCGCTGCTCCCGATATTGCGCACTGGTCACGCTGAGCGTGTCCTGCTGGCGCGTCCGCAGATGCTGGATCAGGAGGTCTCGCGCGACCGGCTGGTAGTTGATGCCGGACAGGTTCAGTTTGAACGTCTTGAACCCGGTAGTGACCTCTCCCTTCGGCACTACGAGGATTCGAGGAATATCTATCGTCTGCTGGACCACCAAATGCGTGGTTCTGGCGACAATTACGCCGATGTCGGGGGTCACGGCAACGCCCGGAAGCTCTTGCTGGACGGGTGTGTAGCTCGCTTTCACTTCCGCGAGCAGCAGTTTCTGAACTTCTGGCGCCAGCAGTCCGGTCGAAGTCGGGAGAGATTCGTGCCGCTTGATCGCTTCATAAGCAAGGTTGGCGATGCGCTGTTCGGCTTCTGTCGCAAACGCCATCGTGGGAGCGCCGGAGACCTCGGTTCCCGCGACGCTGACCGGAGTCGGACTGCCGAGCTGGTGCTGCAGGTTCGATTGCGCGACCACCGTCACCGTCTTCTGCAGGCCTTCCGATGGATCGAGAATGACTTGCTGCAACTGAATCACCGAACCCGGCCTGCTGGCCTCGTCAATGATTTCCTGGAACCGGTCGTGCGCAACGATGTTCAGCCTATCCACGGCCGTTACGCCGGTCTTGTGTCCGTAGGGCAGCCGCAGGCCACGACCGATGGACTGCTCAATGAGGATCCGCGCATTCGCGGCGCGCAGGGGGACAATCGTATAGAGATTGGTTACGTCCCAGCCTTCCTTGAGCATGTTGACGTGAATCACGATCTCCGTCGGCTCGTCCGTCTTCTCTACCGCGAGGAGACGCTGCACCATCTGGTCTTCCTCCGCGCCGGTCTTGCTGGAATCAACCCGAATCACCTTGTCGCGATAGCGGCCCTCAAAGAATTTCTCCGACTGAATCCATTGGAGTAGCTGGCCCGCGTGCGTCGTGTCGCGCGCCATCACCAGCACAAACGGTTTGACGATGGCCTTGTCGTTTTGCCGCGCATAGGTCTCCAACTCCACCTTGACGCTTTCATGCAGGCGGATGCCGTCTTCCAGCTTGATCTGTTCCAGCCGCTCGGCTGAGAACTGGCGTGGATCAAAGTTTTTCTGCGTGACCACGGCGGGGTCTTTGATAAAGCCGTCGGCCATGGCCTTGCCGAGCGGGTAGTCGTAGATGACATTCTTGAAGGGAACGGATCCCTTAGCGCCCTCGACAAACGGGGTTGCCGTTAGCTCAAGCCCCAGGATCGGCTTCAGCTCGTTGATGGCGCGCACGCCAGCGGACGCACGGTAGCGGTGGGACTCATCCATGATGAGCACCAAGTCGTCCAGCCCCGCCAGATAGTCGAAGTAGCTCTGGCCGATGTACTCGGAAAGCCGCCTGATTCGCGGCATCTTCCCGCCGCGCACTTCCGAGTTGATCTTCGAGATGTTGAAGATATTGATGCGGACGCCGCCGAACAGCAGCCCACTCGCGGGGTCGCGCTGGTCGTAGTTGTCGCCGGTAATGATTGCGGGCGGATTGACTGAAAAGTCCGCGATGCCCTTGAACACGTATTTTGACGTGTTGGGCGTGAAGTCGGCGATGAGCTTGTTGTAGATCGTCAGATTCGGCGCCATCACGAAGAAATTGTTGATGCCATGCGCCAGGTGCAGATAGCTGATGAACGCGCCCATTAGCCGCGTCTTGCCTACACCAGTCGCCAGAGCAAAGCACAGCGATGGAAATTCTCGTTCGAAGTCAGTAACGGTCGGGAACTCGCTGCGGACTGCGTCCAGCGCGGACTGAACGTCGGCGCCTCTTCTCGGCGGCACGAACTCCGTGATCCGATCAAGAATCTCCAACGAGCGCGGCTGAGGCGGCCTTAGACTCAGGCGGCCCGCAATGGCGTTGACCTGGTGATTTACTTGGCTCACTGTTGTGCGAGCTTCGCGGGCGAAACGCGCACCCACTTTCCGTCGCGTGCGATGACCAGCCGCGTCTTGGTGCGCAACGCGGCCTCACGGGCACGCTTGGCTGCCCGCTTGAGCGCGACCAGCGACTTCCGCAGGTCGGGGTCACGCGCCTGCTCAATGCTCTTCGGGTTCATGGCTTTTCTCTCCAGTCCATCAAAACCGGCTCCGCGCCGGAATTGTCGTAAAGCGCCCAGGCGTCCACCAGATCACGATACATGCGGTCAAAGTTCCGTCGGCCCGACGCAAACCGGCGCCGAACAACACTATCGGGTACATGATGACCGCCCTGCCGCACACGCTCCGCGACTCGTGCGATGCCCAGCTCAGCCAACGGCAAGGCAAGAAAAAACAGCGTGACCTGATAACCGGCGGCTTGCCAGCGGGGAATGCGGCGCGCGTAAGTCACGCCGGATAATGTCGTCTCGAAGGCAAAACTCTCACCCTTCTTTTCCAGCTCCGCAAGGGCCTCCAGCATGAGCCGGCCAGCCTTCACTGCCGCGAGTTCCGGAGCAAATGGCGACAGCCCGGCCGCGATCAGGTCCACGTTGACGAACTGCGGACAGTCCGCCTCGTTCGGCAGGAATTCGGTGGCGAACGTCGTCTTCCCCGCCCCATTCGGCCCCGCGATGATCAGGATTTTCTTGCGCGTCATGGCCTATTTCCGGCACCAATGTCGCCAAGATCCAACGAGGTCTGTCCCGGCTTGGGCGGCGCTTTCGGCAGGTTCTCGACCTGCAAGCTGTAGTCGTCGTGGCCCCACTCGCAGCGAGCGAGCACCTGCTTCGGAATCTTATTGATGGTGAGATTCGGATACCGGTCTGGCTTCCCGCGGAAGGCGGTGCACAGCACCAGTAGGGTCCGGTCCGCGCCTACTTCATCGCTCAGTTGTTGAAGCTGGTCGTCGCTCAGATTGGCAGTCGTGACGTAGATGAAATCCCGTTCCGTGGAATGGCCATGCTGCCAATACGCAGCATCGCTCGGCGCATACTGGAACCCTTCCAGCTTGCACAGCGCTTCCGCCAGCATTTCCGCTTTGTATTCCTTGTTGATGACCCAGTTGTGCCACTTGTCCTTCTCTAGCAAGGATGGCGCGAGGCTGTGATAGCGGAATCCGCCGCCGCCCTTCCAATTCAAGGCTTCTGTGATGCCGCCGGGATCTTCCCCGTCGATGACTTTCTTCAGGCGCGGAATGATGTGTGTGTGGCAGTGCTCGCCCAGCTCCACCATGATCCAGCGACGACCCATTTTGTGAGCAACGGCGCCGGAAGTGCCCGAACCCGCGAAAGAGTCGAGCACGATGTCACTTGGTTGTGATGCTATGTGGATGATTCTTTGTAGTAGTAATTCTGGTTTTGGTGTCGCAAAAGGCGTAGGGAAGAGCGTCTTTTGCTCAACCATCGACGCCTGCGTGCTTCCGGCTTCACTTCCTAACCACACGCTCCGTGGAACGATTGACTCCGCATCCTTTAGAAACATCTTAAGACGCGGTACCCGAGACCGTCCGTCTTTCCCCCAATATATGAGACTTTCTCTCTCGTTCTTTTCGTGCGTTTCCTTCCCATATCGCCAGGTCAACGTCTCCGGTGGGAACACTTCCTCGCCAGTGACAGGATTTCTGATTCCGTAATATAGATTCGGTCGCTCAGCTCTGGTTTTATTTCCTGTATAGGTGACTGAATTCCACGCGCCGCGAGAATCGTTGTCTGGATTCCTGTAATAGGAATTCTGCTGATCGCCGCGTGGAAGTCGATTTGGGCTCCACGACGATTTGTTGCGCGCGTAGACAAGAACAAAATCGTGATCCGAACTGAAGTACTTCGCATCGTTCGCAGGAGATACTCGCTTCATCCAAGCAATTGACGACACAAAGTTCGCCCGGCCGAACACTTCGTCGCATAGCACCTTGAGGTAGTACACCTCGTTGTCATCAATTGTGATCCACAACGAACCATCGTCCGACAGCAGACGCCGGATGATCTCCAGCCGATCACGCATTAGCGACAACCAAATCGAATGCTCTACACCGTCGTCGTAATGTGTGAATGCGCTGCCCGTGTTGTAAGGCGGATCAATGAACACACACGTCACCTTACCCGCGAACTCCTGCTCCAGCGCCTTCAGCGCCAGCAGGTTGTCGCCGAAGATTAGGCGGTTGTCGAACAGGTCATGCTCGGTCACGCGATGCTGCGCGTGATACGACTTCTCCGGATCTTCAAGAAGAATGCGCGGCTCCAACTTGGGCCGGTTTTCTTTCCCGATCCAGGTCAATTCAAGTTTTTGATTTCTGTTCATCGCGTGCCGGACAGCTCGAGCTAATTCAAGCCGAGATCTTGGTTGGTGACGTACTGGGGATCAACCAGCACCGCCAGATGCTGGTTGAAGTGCAAAGGATTTCCCCAGGCTTTTCGTCGATCATCCTCGGAACGACTCCAGAACTGCTCGAGCGACGCTTCGTCTTTGCCAGCCGCGACCAACTCCGGGTTCAAGAGAACACGCTGCAAACAGTACCGCGCGATCTTCTCGACCTGCGTAGACCTCTCGATCACCCTAAGCCGTTGCGCACGACGATCAATACACCCCACTGCCTCGCTCTCGGCGGGACGAAGGTGCTCCACTGCATTCCGCATCCGGTACATTTCACCGATGGCGGCGTCTTGCCCGGCACCGATAAACAGCGCCGACCGAGCCACGAAATCCGCCTCGCCTTTGCCCTTTCTTGAAAGGATGATGCCGTCGATGCATCGGCAGAACTGGTGCAGGCTTTCATCGAAGCGAACATCGCGAACCCCGGCGAGAAAGGCTGAGAGGGCGAGCTTAAGGCGGATATGGTCTGGAGGCGCAACCACCACGGCAAGGGCATCTCCAATCGCATACGCCTTGCGCAGGCCCGCTTCGTCGATTTGGCGAAGGATGCTGCTCTGATTGAATGCACGCCGCACGGGTGCTTGGAGGTCTGCAATCTGCCGAATCGACACGTCGCCATTGACATTGGCGCCGGTAAGAAGAAACGGGCGAGTTGCACAGAACGGGACCTCGACGATCGTCAGCCCGTCATAAACATGGCAGACGCGCCTCATCAAGTTCTGATTCTCTCCGTCCAAGATCGCCGGAGTATCAGCGGGGGTCTTCGCGAGGATGAAGCAGCCCGCCTCTTGCAGCTGTTTGACACGAACCTCACCGATCCACCGTTGCCAATGATCGGCGACAGGGAGGGGCATCTCACGGGTGACCAGCAAGTCATCCGCCAAAGACATGTCCGTCGCTGAGTGCGCGACGTTGGCTCTTGGCAACGCTATTAGCGCAAACTTTTCGCCAGCGCGTATCTTCACAGTAGTCATAGCTCTATCTTCGGCGCCGTTGCATCGCGCCCCTGGCGTTAGACGAGACGCCACCGGATCAACATCAGCCGCTCTGCGCGCGCCCCTTGGGTGAGCATGCCCTCGATCTTGCTGATCATCTCATCTCGCTGCTTGTCTACCTCGTCCTGAGCATCAAAGAGCGATCTGCGCTTTTCGGCGCGCTTCGATTCCAAGCTCCTGATCTGCTTTTGGCCATTCACCTTTTCTTCCAAAGTAGGCGCCGCCGTCGTTGCACGCCGGACCTCCTTGATCTGGCGATCCAGTTCCTTGATCTCGCGCTCCAGGCCCAGCTTCAAATCTTCCGCCCAGCCCTCCAGCTTTTCGGCTTCGGTTTCGAAAATGCGCGCGTTTCGTTCAGTGATCTGTCGCTGGATAGCCTTTTGACGAAGGGCGGCTGCCATATCAAGAGCCGCGCTCGCAGTCGGACTTTCCGGAATTGGAACATCTACCGCCCGGCCGGGCAGCGAGAGGAACCGGCTCGCCACATCTTCGCCCACGGCGTCGCCATCGTCGGTGACGGCAGCGAAGATTAGGTGATCTTCAGCCTGCTCCAACGCCTCGACCGTGAACACGGATACGTCCAGCCATCCCGACTTGCCCCGCAAGGGTTCCAACACTGAAATCTTGCCATCGTGCTTGGCGTAATCAAGGTGAAGCTCTGCGGGCGGCAGTTCATGTGACTTTGCCTGTCTGAGCACCGCATCGGCTAGCGGATGGGCCAATCGGTACAGATGCGCATCTCCAGTCCGGCGCGGCAGCTCGTACAGCTTCAACGGGATGTCACCCGCGAAGGGGCAATTATTCAGTTTGAAAGACGAGGCACTGACAAACTCGGCGTTGGTACCGAGCTCGTGGCGAGTGAGCTGCATCAGAAGGCGCTCAAACCGCCCGAGGTGAGTTTTTGACGCTTCGTCCTGAATGCGAAGCTTCTCCCGCACTTCATCGTCGAAATGCTCCAGCAACTGCTGACGCGTGCGCGTCATGGCTTCGTTGATTTCGAGGCTCAGTTCGAGCTGGAGCTGATCGAAGGCGGCCTGTATTTCCTCCGACGTGCGGCATCGCTGATAGATGTCGGCGATGCGCTTCTCGAAGTCCACGCCGGATTCAATCGCGCCCAGGACCTCATCGCTCGCGCCGAACACGCCCTCGAACAGCCGAAACTTCTCCGACAAGAGCGGGAAGACTCTCTGGTCGGCGGCGTTGTTGCGATTCAGGAAATTGACGACAACCACATCGTGCTGCTGGCCGTACCGGAGGCAGCGGCCAATGCGTTGCTCGATCCGCTGCGGGTTCCATGGCAGATCGTAGTTCACGACCAAAGAACAGAATTGGAGGTTGATGCCTTCAGCGCCGGCCTCCGTGGCAATCATGATGCTGCCCTGCTCACGGAAGTAGTCAACCAGCGCGGACCGCATGTCCGCCGTACGCGAGCCGCTGATGCGGTCGGTACCCGCGTGGCGCTGTACCCAGTCCGCATAAATCTGGCGCGACCGCTCGTCGGTGTTCGAGCCGTTGAAGAGGACGATGCCGTCTTTCCAGGGGCTGTCGGCGAGCACGCGCAGCAGGTACTCCTGCGTGCGGCGCGATTCCGTGAAGATGATGGCTTTCTGCGCGGCGCCAAGTTTGGCAGCTTTGACCAGGGCTACGTCCAGGGCCTTCCGTAATGCCTTGCCCTTGGCGTTGTGCGTGATGGAACTTGCCAGCTCGCGGAACCGCTCAAGGTCCGCGATTTCCTGTTCCAGGGCCTTGCGGTCCGCTTCCGACAGCGGTTCAAGGGGCGTGTCGTCGTCCCACTCGTCCGCTGTCTCGTCGAGGGCCTCGTAGTCTTCTGTCAGCTCGTCTTCGAGCGGCGGTGGAGTTTCACGCAGCAGCCGTTTGCGAAGCCGCTTGGCCATCGAACCCAAAGCGCCGGCGATGGCGAAGGTGGACGATGCCAGCAGCTTGCGCAGCACCAGCGTCATGAGAGACCGCTGGCTGGCGGGAAGCGCTTGCAGGTTGTCCCGCCGCAGGTAGTCGGACACCAGGTTGTAGAGCTGATCCTCGCCTTCGTCCGGAGTGAACGGTTCGACCAGCGGCAGGCGCTTGGTGTACCGAACATAGGAGGTGACTTGGCGCCGCAGCGTGCGATGGCAGACCGGTCGCAGGCGGGCCTTGAGGGCGGCGAATGCGCGGTCGTCGCTCAGGTTGGAGAACTGCTCGCGGAAGCTCTTGAGATCGCCGAAGGTGTGCTCGTCTATGACGCTGACCAGGCCGTACAGCTCCAACAGTGAATTCTGGAGCGGGGTCGCGGTCAGCAGCAGCTTGCGCTTGTCGGCGAGAGCCTGCTTCAGCGTGTTGGCGATGACGTTGGCCGGCTTGTAGACATTGCGCAGCCGGTGCGCTTCATCAACGACAACCAGGTCCCAGGGCGTGGCGTGCACATCCGCGGCCTTGCCGCGGGCGAATTGGTACGAGCAGATGACGATTTGGTCTTGCGGCTGGAAGGGACGGAAGTTTCCCTGCTTGATGGCGGCGTTGTATGAGCGTGATTCGAGAATCTGGCATGGCAGGAAAAATTTTTCGCTCAGCTCCTGGTGCCACTGTTTGCGCAGATTGGATGGCGTAATGACGAGGATGCGGCGCTTGCGTTCCGCCCAATTCTGGGAGATCACCAGTCCCGCTTCGATGGTCTTGCCCAGGCCGACTTCGTCGGCCAGGAGCGCGCCCTTTGATAGCGGTGAGCGGAAGGCGAAGAGGGCGGCCTCGACCTGGTGCGGATTGAGGTCTACTTGCGCATCCACGAGCGCGCTGGCGAGCTTCTCGACGCTGTCGGGCGGGCAGCGCTTGGTAAGCTCGTAGGCGAAGTACTTGGCGTGGTAGTCGGTAAACACTGTTATGGGGTGCCGCGCGCGTCTTGCGGGAGGTCGCGGGAAAGTGTAGGAATTTTAAAGCCAGTTTCCCTCAGAAGGAAGTGTACTGGGAGGGTACTGCCTGACTCGTGGAAGGCACGCTAGCTAACAAAAATCCCGCGACACCGTCTCGATCCCTCCGAGCAAGGCCGTTCGGTCTTCGAGCGCATGGGCGATGAGATGGACGACCTCGCCCTCGCGTTGCACCTCGCCTGTTACCCCCATGAGCCTCGCCCCGAGCACGATGCGGCGCTCGCGCTCGAAGAGGCTGCTCCAGACGATGACGTTGAGCGGGCCGGTCTCGTCCTCGAGGGTCAGGAACACCACGCCGGTGGCCGTGCCCGGCCGCTGGCGGGTGATGACGAGGCCGGCGGCATGCGCGCGCCGGCCGTGGGAGAGCCTCAGTACCTCGCGGGCCGACTGGAAAGAGAGGCGTGTGAGCGCGGGGCGCAGGAGTGCCAGGGGATGGCGGCGCAAGGTCAGGCCCAGGCTCCCGTAGTCGGCCACGATGTCCTCGCCCTCGGTGGGTGTGCGCAACATCGGCAGAGGCTCGGGGAGCGCGGGCATGTCTCCGAGCGGCAGCGGTGCCTCGATGCCGAGCACCTGCCAGCGGGCCTGATGGCGGTTGCCGCAAAGCCCCCGCAAGGCATCGGCCGCGGCCAGCGCCTCCAGGTCGCGGCGGTTCAAGCGGGCGCGCCGGGCGAGGTCCTGGATATCCCGGAAGGGGCGCGCGGCGGTGATCCGCTCGGCGCCGGCACGGGACAGGCCCTTGACCATCCGAAAGCCCCAGTCGCAGGGCGGGCGGGGTGCCCTCCAGGGTGCAATCCCAGTCGCCGACACCGACATCGATCGGCCGCACCTCGACCCCATGGCGCCGGGCATCTCAAGGGCGCCTGGAGGTCGAGCGCCACGGCGAGCCCGGAGCGGGGTGTATCAGGAGTTCGCCCGCGGCTACGGGGTCAAGGAATACCAGGGGCTCCTCGAGAGCGGCGAAGCCAATCGCACGCGGCTCAAGACGCCGAGCGAATTCAAGCGAGCGGAGCTTGCAAACACCGGCTTCGGCGCGACCATCACCCGTCAGGTGCTGTTCGCCGTCGGCCGGGTCGCCGAGCAGGACGAGGTCAAGGACGGCATGACCTGGCTCAGAGCCGAGGTGCCCGGCTATTGGGACCCCGCCATCGTCCCCTCTCGATTATCTGGGCCGAGTCGACACCGATCATTAGGCGCGGGATGCCGCCGCGCGGCTTTTGCGCGGCGCCGTCAATTATAGGGGTGGGGGCCGCGCGGGAGCCGGAGCCATAATGGCGCCATCGTGCTAGACTCCTTTGGAATCGGCAGGTCCGTACAGGTAGAACCCATGCTAGAGACGACCAAAGACCGTATCAGCGTCCGGGTACCGAAGCCGGTGCGCGAGACCCTTGAAGAAGCCGCGGCCCTTTCCGGCGCGACGCTGAACCAGTTTGTGGTGCAGGCCGCGCTCAAGGAAGCGCACGCGGTGCTGGAACGGGATCGCATCATCCGCCTAAGCCGCCGTGATGCAGAGGTGTTCTTCAAGGCCCTCGAAAAGCCTCCGGCTCCCAATACCCGCTTGAAGAAAGCGGTTGCCGCCTATAAGCGTTCGCCTTTGAATGCAGAGGTTTGAGCGATTAAGCCGCCGTCACCATCGCGAAGGGTTCGACTGCGGCAACCCTGAGCTAAACGACTACTTGCGGCATACCGCTCGGCAGCATACCGACAAGGGCCTGTCGCGCACCGATGTACTGGTCGATGACGAAGCCCCGACCGAGGTTCTGGGATACGTCACGGTCTGTCTGGCGGAGATCATCACCGATAGCCTGCCTCTACAGTATGGCAAGAAATATCCCGCCAAGGCCCACGGGGTGAAACTCGCGCGTCTGGCGATCGCGAAGGTCCAGGCAACGTCAAGGCCTCGGGGCCTTGATGATGATTCATGCCATGCGCAAAGCCTTACAGATCGCCGATAGCGTCGGGATCATCGGTTTGTTCGTGGATGCCAAGGACGAGGCGGCGAGCCACTACTACCGGCGTTTCGGGTTCATTGCCCTGCCGGATAGTCGCACCAGATGTTCATGCCGCCAGCGACGCTGCGCCGGGCATTGAATGAGCCATGAACTGGTTTTCCTCCCGCCGCTAGCATCTCGACAGCAGTTTCCTGACGCCCAGACTGCAAATCGGATCGCGGGTTATTTTCCCCCTGCTCCATTATGAACGGACCCGTACCGTTCGTGGAGGGCACCTTTGGGCCAGCAAAAATCCCGCGACACCGTCCGGAGCCCTCCGAGCAGGGCCGTTCGGTCTTCGAGCTTGTGGGCGATGAGATGACGACCTCGCCCTCGCGTTGCACCTCGCCCGTTACCCTCATGAGCCTCGCGCGCCGAGCGCGCCCGCTCGGCCACCGATGAGTGCGGGCATCCGCAACAAGCCGGTTAGTTCCTGGTCGATCACTGGAACGAGCTTTGCCTCTCTATCGCGTTCGCCGGGAATCAGTGATAGACATTGTTGCGGGCATGGCGCCCACGTGGAAGTCGCAGTGCCGCTGTTCCTGCGCGAGGCAGTGGTGGCCGAGTTAGCGGCAGCCATCGAGAACTAAAAAAACCGGGAATCAGAATCTCATGGTTTGAGACTGGAAGCCGGTAAGATTCTGCATGATGCATAGAGCGTTAAAAAATATCTGGGCGAAAACCGCCAAGAGCGGCGCTACGGGGTGGCATCCCCTTATTCTCCACATGCTCGATGTGGCTGCCAGTTCGGACGCCATTCTGGCGCGTGAGCCGGAAACGACTCGCAAAAGGATTGCAGAGATTCTTGGGCTGGAGTGGGAGAAGGCCCGAGCGTGGATCTTGCTCGTGGTGGCTTGTCATGATCTGGGGAAGGCCTGTCCCGGGTTTCAGTGCAAATGGGAAAACATGACTGGCATGGATTCTGGCCGGAGCCTGAATACCGATATCAACCATGCCTTCGTAAGCCAGATCGCTTTGACGGAGCTGTTGCATGAGATGGAATGGCCGGAGGGTTTGGCTGAGCTGGTGTCCGATGCGGTGGGGTGTCACCACGGGCACAGAGCTTCACCGAATACACTCGGTAATTTGGCAGGCGATAGACGTGCAATCGGTCGTGATCCATGGGCGCAAGCGCGCCGCGGCCTATTTGAGGCATTGCTGGATATCTTCAAGCCCGCAACGATTCCCGCCAAGAAGACTCTTAATGGCCCCGATTTCATGCTGTTGTCGGGGCTCACGAGCTTTGCCGACTGAATTGGCTCCAACGAAGATTGGTTTCCCTTTGGAAGTCCAGAGGACTGTGACGATGGGCAAGGATGGTTCCAGATGCGCAGAGCCAATGCCGACCAAGCGCTTGACGCAATCGGGTGGGAAACCCGAACGCCGCTGTCCCCGGAGGCGAAGTCTTTCGAGCAGGTTTTTAGCTTTGCCCCCCGCCCATTACAGCAGGCTGTTGCCGATGCTCTGCCTGATTTGAAAGAGCCCGCCATCCTGTTGGTGGAAGCTCCCATGGGCGAAGGCAAAACCGAAGCTGCCCTCTTTGCGCATCTGGAACTACAACGACGTTTCGGACACCGCGGCTTGTACGTGGCATTGCCAACCAAGGCTACCGGCAATGCCATGTTCAAGCGGACCCTCAAATTCTTGCACAGTCAAGGAACTGATCGAAAGCTCGATTTGCAACTCGTGCATGGTGCAAAGCTTCTCAACGACACCTTCCAAAATCTGCGCCTCTCGGGCATTCACGATCCCGCAACCGGCGGCGACGTCCGTGCCGGAGAATGGTTTACTAACAAGAAGCGGGCGCTCCTCTCGGAATATGGTGTGGGAACGGTGGATCAGGCCCTGCTGCCCATTCTGCCGGTGCGGCACAACTTCGTGCGCCTGTGGGGTCTTGCGAACCGCGTGGTGGTCTTCGACGAGATCCACGCATACGATACCTATACGGGCACGCTCCTGTTTCACCTGCTGCGCTGGCTTCAGGCGCTCGGCTCGTCGGTTGTTCTTCTCTCGGCGACCCTGTCGCCGTCTATTCGGCGCAAGTTGGCAGAAGTGGTGGATGCCGGCTTGCCGGTACAAGAGGTGGAGTATCCCCGCCTCTCCGTCTTCCGCCCTGGTGCGGTGGAGCAAAAACATTTCGAGGCCGATCCCGCGCGTCGTCGGACCATCGGGCTGCAAGCGATCCCGACCGACCTCCCTAGGATGCGCTCCACTATCGGAGACCATCTTGCCAGTGGCGGGATGGGGTTGGCGCTGGTCAATACCGTGCAGCGAGCCCAGGACTTGTACCGTCTGTTCCCCGAGGGTGAGCCACTGGAGCGCGAAAGTCAGCGTGTCGGCAAGCGCCTCGCCGACGGGACGGAAGTGTTCCTCTTTCACGCCCGCTTTCCGGCAGATCAAAGGCAGAAACGCGAGGATCAGGCCTTGGAGATATTTGGGGAGGGGGCGAGTCGGACCGGTCGAAAAATTCTGATTGCCACACAAGTGGCGGAGCAGAGTCTGGACCTCGACTTCGACTTAGTTGCAACCGACCTCGCGCCCATCGACCTCGTGCTTCAGCGGGCGGGCCGCCTGTGGCGGCACGCCCGGAAATTGAGGCCTGTTTCCGAACCGATCCTGTTGGTGGCGGGGCTTGGCGGCGACGAACCTCCCTCATTCGGGAAGCCTCTCTGGTGGGGTGCGGTATACCGTGAGGATATTCTGTTGCGCACATGGAGTCTCTTGCGCGCGAGACAATGCGCATTCCGGTCAATCTGATCAGCCAATCCGGAGCAAACTGATCACCCGTTCCGGTCGAAACTGATCACCCCTTCGGAGCGCAGCGACGCGGGGTTGGCATTATAAGCGTGTCGGCCCGGTATCGGTCAACGATCTCGCTCGCTTTCGCATTGATTCTCCTTTCAGGTTAAGCCGGTAGGCGTTGTGCACGAGCCGGTCTAGCCCGGATTTCTCACCAAGGTGTGAGCCCAGGTTAAAAGTATCGATGGTGAACATTAGAACGGCAACGCCTCAGATTAACCGCTTCGGTACGGACGCCGAACGGGGTCAATCG
>JACCXJ010000066.1 GCA_013697045.1 Gammaproteobacteria bacterium
CGCTCCCCTATCCGCGCTGCGTTCGAGAGGCTTCAAACCCTCATCGACCAAGCCTGTCAGGAGGCACAACTCGCCGCTAGATAAACTTGACTCATTGCATCACATTTCATGATGCAAGTACTCTAGCGAAGCAGTACGGCCCATGGCGGACCGCAGCGCAGCAAATTGCGGAATGGCAACTGGGGAACGCCAACGATACCGATCGGGTATGGGCCTTTGGCACTCTGGCGGAACTTGTTCTGTTGGGAGCAGCCTACGGTGGCCCGAAATTCAACGGGCGCCGCGCCGAGCAGGAGATCGTTCGCTATTGCGCGCAAACTCTGCGGGCAGGATCCCTTTCCTATATTATCCACGCAGCGGCAGTTTAGGCGATTCCAAGATTGGAATCGCAACGAGTGGGCCGGACTCGCCCGCGCGGCGCTCAAGGCATTGGAGGGCGACACACGGGCCTACTCCCGGTAGGCCAGACGGCCGCAGCGGCCGTATGAACGCCAAAGGGGTTTTTCATGGCCAGCGAATTCGGCCCACCCTTACGCGCCGATCTCGGTGCGCACGTCGAACAGCTCCGGGAAAAAGGTCAGGTCCAGCGCCTTGCGGAGAAACGCGACGCCCGAGGAGCCGCCCGTGCCGCGCTTGTAGCCGATGATGCGCTCCACGGTCTTGATATGCCGGAAACGCCAGAGCAGGAAGTTCTCTTCCACGTCGACGAGCTTTTCGCACATATTGTACGCGTCCCAGAAGTCATGGGGCCGGTCGTAGATGCGCTTGAACACGGGGATAAGGCCAGGATGGCGCCGGTAGGGTTGCGACCAGTCGCGTTGCACGCACTTGGGGGGGAGCGAATGCCCCTGGCGATCGAGGTGGATCAGGAACTCGTCATAGAGACTCGGGCTCCGCAGGGTGGTATCGAGCGCCTGGTAGGCCACTTCGTCATGGCGGAACAACTCCAGGAGGGCGGCGTTCTTGTTTCCCAAGACATACTCGATGGCCCGATACTGTGCGGATTGCAGCCCCGAGGCGGGACCGAGGACATGCCGGAACTCGGCATATTCGCTGGGCGTCAGGGTCTCCAGGACGCCCCATTGCTCGAACAACTGACGTTGGATCTGTTTCACCCGCGCGAGGATCTTGAAGCACGGGTCGAGGCGGTCGGCGCGGATGTGCGCACAGGCGGCGCGTAGCTCGTGGAGGATGAGCTTGAACCACAGCTCGCTCGTCTGGTGCTGGATGATGAACAAGAGCTCGTCGTGGTGCGGCGGATCGCTCAAGGGCCGCTGCGCGCGGAGGAGCGTGTCGAGGCACAGGTACTGCGAATAGGTCTGCCGGCCGGACAGATCGCGGTGGATCCCGGCTTCGAGGTCCCGCTCCAAGGGGTTGTCGTCGGCCACGGGGATGGCAAGCGCGTCGCGCGACGCCAGCTTTATTTAGTTCGATACGACTGGGAACGGCCTAGAGCTTGTTCTTGACCAGCTGATAGACCTCTTCGGTCAGGGCCTCCATGCCGTACAGGATGCGATCGAGCTCGCTGAGCCGCTCCTCGACGAAGGTCCGGTCCTTGATCGCCGCGGCGTTGATATAGACGTTCAAGGCGGCGCTCCGGAGCCCGGCATAGGCGGCCAGCACGGCGACCCCGGCGTCGCTGATGACGTTCTTGTTGCCCTTCTCCGCGACCGACTTGCTGAGCACCACGGCCTCGGCACAGAGGCGCACGCAGTCGAGCGGTACCTCGGTCGCGGCCTTGAGCGCCAACTGGATCGCGTCGCCGCGTGCGGCCTTCTGCGCCTCGCTGTCCTTGGGGAGGCCATAGGCGGCCATCACCTGGTCGAACGCCTCGACATCGGCCCGCACCATGTCCGCCAGTCGCTCGCGCATCGTCTCGGCCCGGGCCAGGACGGCCTGCATGTCGCCTTCGGCCGCCTCGTAACCCTTCTTGCCGAGGGTCAGATTGCAGACCATGCTCACCAGGGCCGCGCCCATCGCGCCCATGATGGCCGCCGCGCTCCCGCCGCCGGGGGTCGCGGCCTTGCTCGCCAAAGCCCCCAGAAACTCGTGGACGGATTGGTCTTTGATCATGTGTTGTCCCCCGGGAAGGCGCGCTCTTGGCTCTGTTGACAAGGCCCGAAGTGATCGGATCACTCGGGCAGCGCCATTATAGCCGACCCTGATAATCCGTGGCGGCGCGCGGCCCGTTGTCCGTGTGCGGGCGTTGAGTTACCTTAACGGCGCGCCCGATACGCTGAGGTCATAACATGAAGAAGCTCCTGTTCCAGCTCGATACCGATCCCCTGCCGAGCGTGTTCGACACAGTGGTCGCCTACGACGGCGGCGCGGACCACGTGATCGGCTACGGTGGGGTCACCCCCGAGACGGTCGGGGCGCTGGTCGAGGGCACGATCTTCACCCGTTCGCCCAAGGACAAGAAGTACACGGCTATATTCGTCGGCGGCAGCAACCTGGCCGATGGGCAGGCGCTCGTCAAGGCGATCCAGAAGAAGTTCTTCGCCGATTTTCGGGTCTCCGTGATGCTCGACAGCAACGGCAGCAACACCACCGCGGCCGCCGCCGTCGCCAACCTCACCAAGCACGGCTCGGTGTCCGGCAAGAAGGCCGTGGTGCTGGGCGGGACGGGCCCGGTCGGCCAGCGGGCCTCGGTGATGCTGACCCAGGAGGGTGCCGAGGTGGTCCTGACTTCGCGGCGCATGGAGCGCGCCGAGGCCGCGTGCAGGCTCATGCAAGAGCGGTTCGGCGTGACCATCACCCCCGCGGTGTGTGCCTTCGACCAGCCCGAGATCGGGGAGGCTTCCATCCGGGGGGTCTTGGACGGTGCGCACATCGTCCTGTCCACGGCGGCCGCCGGCGCCCATCTGCTCGAGGAGCGGCACTGGAAGGACAGCCCGAGCATCGAGATGATGCTCGATGCCAACGCCGTACCGCCGCTCGGCGTGTCCGGCATCGAGATGATGGATCGTGCCAAGGAACGGCACGGGAAGCTGTGCTTCGGCGCCATCGGCTTCGGCGCCCTGAAGATCGCACTGCACCGGGCCTGCATCGCGTGGCTCTTCGAGCGCAACGACCAGCGCTTCGACGCCGAGGAGATCTACGCCCTGGCCAAGTCCCTGGCCTGATCGCGGTCGCCCCGGCGACGCATGAGCACCCCGTTCCAAGAGGTCCTGGGCGCCGATCCGGAGACCCTCGCCGGCATGCTCACGAGCCCCGAGGGCGAGGACGCCACCGTCGAGGGGATCGCCCGGCGCCTGCGCCTCCACAAGGCCGAGCTGGTCTGTGCCATCGGTTTCAACCCGGTGGCGCGCACGCTCGGGGAGCGCCTGGCGGTGCTCGGGTATCCGGGTTTCGAGGCGCTGGTGAGCCACCGCGACCTCTTGTTCGCGACCGATGCCTACCGCCGGCTGTCGCTTCGGGACGTGGTCGCGATCTATGCGGCGCTGCTGCCCGATCCAGAGACCCTGGCGGGCCTGCAGGACCTCATCTTCGATCGGCTCGCGCACATCGAGGGCGACATGGACACCAAGATCGACGCCCTGATCATCGAATCCTATAAACGCGAGCTCGCGACCCTGTATCTCAAGGGCATCGTACGGCGTGACTTCGCCGCTAAGCGGCTCGAGTCCGGTAACCGCGGCTTTCGGGCGCTCGGAAACGAGATCAAGCTCATCCTCGATGCGGGCCTCTACTCCCCCGCCGAGGTCCTAGCCGACGAAGCACTGAATAGCGACGAAAAACGCCGCGTCATCGAACGCGGCTGCGTCCCCGAGACCGCCGTCCGCGAGCACCTCGCGCGCCCCGACGTTCCGGATGGGGAGCGGGCGATGCTGGTGGCGCTGGTAGAATAGGGAGCGTTCGACGACGTTTCCCGTCCGGATCCCGAAAGGTTGGACGCGTCGGCAGCCCGATCGGCTGGCCGCCGGAGCGGAAAGCGGCCGGTATGCCGCGCGGTGCCGGCGGAATTCAGTTTGCGACACGCAGATCCTGCATTGTCTTGCATGTCGTTTCGCGGGTTCGATGAAGCAGCTACCGTGTTCTACGATCCCTTATCAGCCACCTTCGCCGATCCGGGGCACCCTCGGCGAGCACAGGTTCATCACCATCGGCCATTCGTCCCACGGTCGCTTGCTGCTCGTCTCGCACACTGAGCGGCGTGTTGCCATACGGATCATAAGCGCGCGATCAGCAACCGCTCGCGAGAGGAAACGGCGTGAAAAGTAGGGCACGAGGTATCCACGACGAGTTGCGCCCCGAGTACGATTTCGACTACTCCAAGGCCGTCCGAGGAAAGTACTACAAGCGGCTATCGACGGAGGGCTCGAACGTCGTCGTTCTCGATCCCGATGTGGCAAAGGCTTTCCGCGATTCCAATGCGGTAAACGACGCATTGCGCTCGCTTCTTGAAATCACACGTGCGACGCGTCGCCTGACGGCGCGATCTCGCGGGCGCACCGCAAGCGGCAACTCGGCCAAACGTTTTACATGAAAGCGGTCGGTGACCACCCCGCGCGTCCGAAAGACGCAAGGGAAAACGGCTTCAGGAACGCTGGTTGACTGCGCGATGCATGCTTTTATTGAAATCAGCGCCCAGCAGCACTAACGCGAAGCTCACGACCAACCCTAACAGAACGCCGGGGAAATACGAAGACAATAGGAAGGACGACGGAATGACAGCGACCGCAAGGTTCCAGCAGGTGGTGCGCAGATACCAGAAGTACAGCGCCAGTTCTTCGCGAGCGACGCGGTCCAGCGCCTCGAACCACGATTTTCTTGCTGCCGTTGTCGCCGCCGCCGTCGTCGAAACAATAGCTCCCATATGGCACGCTGGAACTCATGGCAGAGAAGCCCCAGCAGGTAGATGAGCGCCAAGGACACAGTTACCACTGCGATCGCCCGCGGCGTGCTGCCTCCCATGTCGGCGATCGGGATCTCGCGTAAGAAGCGATACCAGATCGCCGCGAAGAGGAGGTTCCCCGGGGCGAAGAACGCGCGGGTTGACCTCGACCGCGATCCCGATCTGCCCGAGGCGCCGCCGGAGCCCCGCCTGCAGGGCGGCCAGGCATCTCCCTCGGCGCCCCCCGGATCGATCCACTCGGTCTCCTGGCCGCGAAGAGATCGGCGCTCGTGAGGTAATCGCGCATCAGCTTGAGACACCCGTTGGGCACCGGCGGTGGTCGCGGTTCGGAAAGCCATATCGCCCAACGTCTTCTCGTCAGCGCCCGCAGATAGCGGAAGAGCGGCGCGAGCACCCAGGTCGGGACCCCCAGCTCGTCTGTCGCGACGTCGATCCCGCGGATCACCGCGAGCGAGCGCGGGTAGTACCAGAGCATCCAGGCGAGCGCCAAAGCCTCTCCGCGCCAGCCGTTATAGAAACGCGCGAAACGGTAGCCTTTTGGGTTACCCATAGGGTCCGAGTTGCTCGATCGCCGCTGTGCCCGCGGTGCTCCGTCGCGCGCGCCACCGCCGCGGTCCTTGGTGAAGTGGAGGACGAGGCCGAGCTCGAGCTTCGAAGTTACGCTTCGCCGCGCGTTGACTCGCTTGGCGGCGATGTGTGTGCGCGCCACGGTCCCCCCGCAACGCCGGTCCGCTTGCTTCGGGCCCGGCGCGAAACTCGAGCGAGCGCAGGCCTTGTCGCGCGCCGCCGAGCGCCGCGGCCGACTCCACGCGCAGTTTGTCGATCGGCTTGCGTGCCGGTTTGATGCGCCCGAAGAAGCGGACGAACCACTGGAGGCCGGCGGTCATCGGGCGCTGCACCACGTGCCGCTTCCCAGATCTCAATCAGGTGCTGGTCGATCGCGGGGAGGTGCTTTCGCCAAAACGTGAGCAGTTTGTTTTCTTCTTTGTCTTCCTCGAAAAAGTCTATTGCAGTCTCTGATCTCATGCCGCTGACCGCAGGCCATAGAAAGTGGGCGAGGCGCTCGAGCCACTCGTCGGCGTTGTAACCCCACGGGTCGGGCCGGGACGCGCCGAGTAGGACATGTTCGGAACCCACCGCGTTCACGGGCCTGAGTCTTTACGACTCCAAAAACAATTCGTCGGAGTCGCTATCGTAAGCGAACAATTCGGCATGTCGGCTCCAACTGATAGCGGTCTCTAGAGTACTTGCATCATGAAATGTGATGCAAATGAGTCAAGTTTATCTAGCGGCGAGTTGTGCCTCCTGACAGGCTTGGTCGATGAGGGTTTGAAGCCTCTCGAACGCAGCGCGGATAGGGGAGCGAGCGGATGGCGCGTTGGGGACGATGTCGGCGAGAATCGGTCGCAAGAGTCGGGTGTAGGTACGAGAGAAGAACAGCGCGACGCCCAATCCGAGGGTGGTAGGTTCGTAACGATGGCTGTGTCGAATGCGCTCGATGAGTCCATGTAGCCGCAAGCGGCGTAGGTCGTAGCTCATCCTGCCCTGGGGGTAATGGGCCGGGTCGAGACCCAGCAGTTGAGCCAGCAAGGCTCGCATGTCGCAATTGGTGAAACCCCGCGCTTGCAGGCTGAACA
>JACCXJ010000073.1 GCA_013697045.1 Gammaproteobacteria bacterium
AACTGCATGCGCGCGTCCTCGAAGGCCTCGAAGCCGCACTCATAGGGCGAGTCCTTCTCCGCATAGGCGTGCCTCGGCCCGAGCACGAAGCCCACGGTCAGCGCCACCGCGCCGAAGACGAGCGCGATGACGATGAAGACCAGTACCGGTACATACTCCGCGAGCATGGGTGACCAGTGTGTTGTTTCTATACTGAAAATAGCGGGTGCCGGGCCGTGCCGACAACGCCTTCCCCGCAGGGGCAGCGATTGTAAAGGATCGCCGGGCCCGTGTGGATAGCCGTCCCTGGTGGACAGCCGCACGGACCTGGCCCTCCGAGGTGGTGCCGATGGCCGGACTCGAACCGGCACGGCTCGCGCCACTGCCCCCTCAAGACGGCGTGTCTACCAATTCCACCACATCGGCACGAACAGAGAGGCGTAGCTTAACACTTTTCTCCCCACTCGGGTCCCCAAATTGAGAGCCCCAAATGCTGCTCGCCCGGATCTATGAAAGCCAGGCCCAGGGATGGGCCTGCTTGGCGCGCCGAGGATGCAAGTCTTCCCGCTCCGCTGCCCCCGCTGCGGCGAGCCGATGCGGATCATCGCCTTTGTGACCGACGCGGCGTCCATTCAGCGCCTCCTGGGCTACCTCGGCGAGCCCACCCAGGCACCGCCCATCGCCCCCGCCGCCCGCAGTCCTCCCCGCTGGGAGGAGGACTTCGATCCGCGCGAAGGCACTGATCTGAGGAACCCCTACCCGAGTATGAGTTCGATCAGCGGGTGAGCTGGAACTCACCCTTGAGCTCCTGCCAACCACCGGGGCCCCCCCGACTGAGCGCTTCCCCCCGGCGCCGGACCCCTTTCACAGCGCCAAATCACCGCCCAGCCCGTCCGACCAAGCATTCTCCATTGCAAGCCCGCGTTGAATCTCCTATCCTTACACGAGTGTTCGATGCTCATGGGGCCGGCGAACCGCAATCCGTGTCGTGGAGGAGTAGAGTATGACACCGAAGATCCAAAGACTTGCAATGGTGGGCATCGTCCTTGCCCTGGTGGGCATCGTCGCTTTCAACCTCGGGCTCGGCGCATTGAGCGTATCGCGCACGGCAGGAGCCGGAGAGGCGCCCTCGAGCTACGCTCCGGTCGACATCAAAGAAGCTTTCCGGGAGACGATGTCGCGCATGAAAGGGGCCAAGGCAGAGGTCATGCAGCGGCAGAAGGAGTTGCTGGAGGAGCGCTATGATCAGGCCGACCGCCCGGCGAAAGGCGTGACGATGACGGGTGGGAAGCCGGTCCAGGAAGGCGTGCGGGTCAATCTCCCCGAGGGGATGACCTGGCAAGAGCTCGCGGCGATGAAGCCTGAGGAGATCCGCGAGCAAGGCGTGTTTCCCAAGGGATTTCTGCCTCTGCCCCATCCCAACCACGGAGAGGGCGGGATGGTCTTCCCGAAGTTTCACCTCGACGAGGTCAAGAAACAGGAAGGCCGCGACCTCACTCGATTCGATCTGGAATTTGACTTACCGGATCACTTCCTGCCCGAGTTTCCGGCGCCGCTGTTCCTGACCACACGGCCCGACCTCGGCGATGTCTCGCAGGGAAAGCTGGTGACGATCATGAACTACTACGAGCTGTTCAACGGCATCCTGAATCCCAAGCAGCTCGATGGATTGCGCTTGCTTGTCACGCCCTTCCCACAGCAGCAGTTCAACCAGACCGAGGACCGTCGTACCGAGGAGCCGAGCAGAGGTGTGGTCTGTTTCGAGTGCCACGCGAATGGCCACACCAACGCAAGCACCCACTTGGTGGGCGACATTCGGCCTCAGGAGTTTCGCCATCGCATCGACACGCCATCCTTGCGCGGGGTCAATATCCAGCGGTTGTTCGGCTCGCAGCGCGCTCTGAAAAGCGTGGAGGACTTCACCGAGTTCGAGCAGCGCGCCGCTTACTTCGACGGCGATCCGGTGATCGCGCAGAAGAAGGGCGTGAATGTTCTCGATCGCGGCAGCCAGGTCCACGCCATGGCGGAGCTCCAGGAGCTCTTGGACTTTCCACCGGCCCCCAAGCTCAACGTGTTCGGCAAGTTGGACGCGAGCCAGGCCACCGAGTCGGAGCTGCGCGGCCAGAAGGCTTTCTTCGGTAACGGCCAGTGCTCCACCTGCCACGCCCCACCCTATTACACGGACAACCTCATGCACAACCTGAAGGTGGAACGGTTCTACAAACCGCACATGATCAATGGCCGCATGGCCTCGGCCGATGGTCCCATCAAGACCTTCCCCTTGCGCGGAATCAAGGACTCGCCGACCTACCTGCACGATGGGCGGCTGCCCACTCTGGACGACACGGTGGAATTCTTCAACCTCGTTCTCGAGCTGAAACTCGGCGAGCAGGACAAGAAAGACCTCGTCGCTTTCATGCGTCAGCTCTAATCCGGCAGGAGCTGGCGGCGGCCAGGGACGGCGGGTGCCGTGTCTTCATCTACACTTTGAATCACCATAACGGAGGCGTTTATGGAAAAAGCTCATGTACTTTCTGCCGTGATCGGCGGCTTTATGGCGGCCGGTGTGTATGCCGGCGACCCGGAGTTCAAGAAGGAATGCGCCATGGGGCTGGCGATGAAGAAGCATATCCCCACGGAATGCTCGGTCATGTGGAAGTCCGAGAACGGAAAGACGTATTGCTTCGGGGATCAAACGGCCAAAGAGGAGTTCCTCAAGGATAAGGAAGGCAACCTCAGCAAGGCGGAGGTCTTCTGGTCGCAACCGGAGGCGCATTGATCCGGTAGCCGAGCAGGGGGCCCAGCGCTCCGGGCCCCCTGTAGAGACCTCTATTGCAGACACGGCATCAGAAGTCCAAAAGACCGGGGGTGGCAATAGCTCCACCAGCGAGGCTTCGATTAAAGGACGAAGGTTACGCAGGATGAGTGAGAAGTCCCACAGAGCGCGTAATAGGAATGATCGCCTGTAAACGCTGAGAGCCGGGCGGGCTAGCCCATGGTTGAATGACCAATCACCGATCCATTTGCCGATACCGCTAGAGCCCGAGGTCGAGCGTACGCACCTTGTTGAAACGCTGCGCCACGTCTTGCCAGTTCACGATCTTCCAGAATGCCGTGACCCAGTCGGCTTTGACGTTCTTGTACTGCAGATAGTAGGCGTGCTCCCACATATCGAGCACCAGCAGCGGCACGGTGCCGTTGCCGATGTTGCCTTGGTGATCGTAGATCTGTTCGACGACCAGGCGCTGGCCGACAGGTTCCCAGCCCATAGCGCCCCAGCCGGAGCCCTGAACGTTGAGCGCCGCTTGCGTGAGCTGGCTCTTGAGTCCGTCGAGCGAACCAAAGGACTCTTTTACTGCGGCGGCCAATTCATCCGGCGGTGTTCCGCCGCCCTTCGGACTCATGTTCAGCCAGAACAGCGAGTGCAGCACGTGCCCGGAGACGTGGAAGGCGAGGTTTTTCTGCAGCTGGTTGATCGCCTCGAAGTTGTGCTGCTCGCGCGCCGCGGCGAGCTTGTCGAGAGTCGCGTTGGCGCCGGTGACGTAGGCCGCGTGATGCTTGCCGTGGTGCAACTCGAGCAGCTGCGCCGAGTAGTGCGGCTCCAACGCAGAGTACTCATAGGGTAGTTCAGGTAGCGTGTACTCCTTCATAGTCAACTCCTCCGTTCTCATGATGCGCCTCGTGATAGGCGCAACCAAGATTGCGGTGTCGAGAAAGGGATGGTTCGGTTCTACAGCCGCCCGGTGAGCAGCAAGATGATCAAGACCAAGAGAACAATGCCGCCGAGCCCGGAGGGTGCGTAGCCATAGTTGTGGTAACCCCAGTTCGGCAAACCGCCGAAGACGATCAGCAAAAGGACGATAAGCAGGATTAGGGGCACGGGAGTTCTCCTTTTGCGCCCGAGCCCTAGGCCCTGGGCGTGTTGGCTGGCGAGGCTGACTGGGCCGTCGACGTGCGTAGATGCTCACCCATCTCTCCGAGGATAGGACATTCAATGCCCTTTGGCAAACGATGATGCTTCCCTGGAGGGGCCGGGCGGTTATGGGGCGGTCTGCGCGGGGGCGGGAAGAGGTGGTTTGGGCGGGCCCCCGGCCGGGTTCCGGCTGGCTGTGGGGGACGCAGAGGCGGTAGTCCTTTGCCCGGACGCGAGTCCGGCGCCGGTCGAGGGTTCTTGATCGGGAGGGCGGTACGGAGTGGGAAGGCACCTACCCGCTCACCCGCTGGTCGAACTCATACTCGGGTAGGGGTTCACTCGGGGCAAACGTATCGCCTTCGCGCGCATCGAAGTCCTCGTCCCAGCCGGGTGGACCGCGGGCCGGGGCGAGGTGCGGGGGTTGCCGTGAAAGAAACGTGCCCACAAGGCGCGTAGAGACCTCGCAGTGCCGCGCATGGGCTGGCGCCGAAGGCAAGCGGTCAAGCAGTGGCTGGCAGTAAGCCGTACTTGTTTAGCGCTTTGACCCAGCGAGTGCGTTGCGTTTGACTCGAGCGCTTCAAAGTCGGTGCTTTTGTCGCGGTAGCATTCGTTGCGTGTCAGCATGTGGTAGACTACGCGGATCATTTATGGGCGATGGCGACAGTGGATTTTTTGGACAAGTATTCCGATCCTGGCCCCTTTTACCCTTTTACCCTTTTACCTCGGCGAGCCCACCCGGGCACCGCGTATCGCCCCCGCCGCCCGCGGTCCTGCCCGCTGGGAGGAGGACTTCGATCCGCGCGAAGGCACCGAAGGCACTGATCTGAGCCAACCCCTCCCCGAGTACGCGTTCGACCAGCGGGTGAGCGGGTAGGCACCTTCCCCCCTGTTCCTGCCGGTCGCCGCACCTCGACCCGCACAGGCGCGCTCACGTCCAGGCACGGGATACCGACCCCAGAGCTCACCCTTGAGCCCCCGACAACCACCGGGGCCGCTCCCACTCCGCGCTTCCGCCCCGGCGCGGATCGCTTTCAGACCGCCAAATCACCGCCCAGCCCGTCTGACGAAACAGTACCCCTTGCGAACCCGCGTTGAATCTCGTATCCTTGATGCCGCATACGAACTCGCGGGAATCGTACGCCCCGCTACGATGACAACGATGTCCGACGCCTGGGACAGCGCAGTGCAAATCCGCGCGCCGAACGTGCCATAGCCCCCGAGGACCAAAATTCGGTAGGTCTGGCGCATGATCTTGCTATCGTCCCCAATGCTGTCGTAGATTGCGCTGAATTGCGCTGAATAGTGTCATCAGATTTGCGCGCGCCGGGCGCTGTTGCTTGCGCCGGTGTCTCCTTCTCCAATCCTACTTCATCTAGGAGTCATCTCATGAAGCTCTATTACGCACACGGTGCCTGCTCGCTTTCGCCCCACATCGT
>JACCXJ010000083.1 GCA_013697045.1 Gammaproteobacteria bacterium
CTCCGGTTGCTCGTCCCGTCCTTGGGACTCGCCCCTTCGGGGCTTGCGCTCCGTTTCGCTCCCGGCGAAACGGTCCTGCGCTCCGGCGGAACGCGACCTCCCTTCGCTCGCGACGGTTTTTTCACAAACTCTCAGGCGGCCGTGCCCGACGGGCCCTGATGGGCCCCGGTTCTCACGCGTCGACTCACCGGTTAGAGATGGTTTATACTTCTTCTACTCGTGCCCGACGCTCAACTAAGGACTCATAGATTGAATACGTTCGTGGCCCCTGAGCGCAATCGTGTTTGCCGGCATTGCGCTGTGGCCTTGATGTCTGCAGCGCGCATCGTCGGACTCCTCTTCGTCCTTCTGGCGGCGGGTTGCGCCGGGCTGGAGCGCGTGCCGCCGGGCGAGCCGCCCCAGATCGGCGTGACGCGGGGCGCGTCCGTCGCGCCCGAGCCGGCGGCGCCTCCGGCCCAACCGATGAATAAGGGCTCGACGCCCGAGCCTCCCCAGGCCGGCGCGACGGAGAGTAGGACCGTTGCGGTGCAGCCGATCTATCCTCCGGCCGCGCCGTCCGTGACCCCTTCCACAGGTCAGCTCGCTGCCAAAGCCGACTCGCCGGCCCCCAAGACCTCGGCAAAGCTCGTCGCGCCACCCGTACCCACCGAGCGAGTCCCCAAGAAGGAGAGTGCTGCACCGGCCCCTGTGAAACAGGCGCCGCCGCCGCTGGATCTGAAGTCTCTCGAGACGCGACTCAAAGAGACCGAAGCCATCGGCGTATTCACCAAGCTCGCACTCAAGAATCAGGTCGATGACCTGCTCGACACATTCAGGGCGTTTTACCAAGGACGGCTCAAGACCACCCTCGCCGAGCTTCGGCGACCGTACGATCTGGTGCTCCTCAAGGTGCTCGCTCTTCTGCAGGATACCGATCCACCGCTGGCCGCTGCGATCGTGGCGTCGCGTGAAGCAATCTGGGGCATCCTCGCGGATCGGGACAAGTTTACAACCCTCTAATATCCCGGCAGGAGAAACGCTGTGAGCAAACGCATTGAGGCCAAAAAAATAAAGACTGGGGCCCTGATCCTGGTGACGTCGACGTTCCTCGCCGCACCGTCGCGCGCTGCGGATGACGTATCGCTCCTTAAGGATCTGACCGCCGTGATCGCGCTCCTGGGCTTGCCATGTGGTCAGGTCGTCAAGGCCACGCGGCTGAAGGACAATGACCACCTCGCGACGTGCAAGGACAAAAACCGCTACCGGGTATTTATGAATTCCGAGGGCCGGGTCGTCGCGCAGAGACAATAGGGCGATTGTGCATGGCGAAACCCTCGCCACGGTCCCGGTATCGATAGGTGGCCGATCAGGAAGTCTCCCTGGGGGTCGTTGGTTCTTATACCGCCCCACGCCTCAGGCTCCGCCACGAAAAGGGCGCGTTAGTTTGACCCCCTTACATCAATTGCATCAGTCTTTCGCTCATGCATGATGGGTTCGCAAATCGGCGCAATGTCTTTACGAGGCACCAAATGCGGCTGCAAATGTGTAGGGCGGCTGGATCCGCTGGCGGTACGCCGATGACGTTGGGAACACCATGATAGAAGAACAACCTCCGACACGCCTCGAGCAACTCAAGCGCGCGCTCGACGCGGGATTGATCGACCGGGACACGTTCGATACGGCTGTCGCCGGGATCAACCCGCACCTCTCTGGCAGTGGGGCCATCGCCCAGGGGAAGGACGCGCTCGCGGTCGGCAGCGGAGGCGTTGCCGTGCAGGGGGATAACCAGGGCATCGTCAACCTCGGCGTGCTGATCCAACAGGCGGCACGGCCCGGAGCCAGCAAGGAGGACCTGAGGAAAGCGTATCTGGCCCGCGTCCTCACCCAGGCGAACCAGTTGCCACTGTTCGCCGGCGACAGCGCCAATTCGCAGGTTCGGCTGTCGGCGGTCTATACGGCCCTGCTCACGCAGCGGAGCGAAGGTGAGCACGCGACCGAGCGCGCAATGCCCGACCTTCGATCGTCGCCCGACCGTGCCGCCAAGCGGCTGTCCGCCCTCGACGTGCTCAACGCCGAGCGCAAGCTGGTGCTCCTCGGCGGTCCGGGCAGCGGCAAGAGCACCTTCGTCAGCTTCGTCGCCCTGTCCATGGCCGGGGAGCTGCTCGGCGTCCCGGGCCCGAGCCTCGCGACGCTCACCGCGCCGTTGCCGGGGGAAGAGGGCCAGCGGGAAGATTTAAAGCCACAGCACTGGGACCATGGGGCTCTGCTCCCGGTGCAGGTGACGCTCCGCGACCTCGCGAGCCAGTTGCCGCCGCCGGGTACGCCGGGGAATGCGGAGACGGTTTGGGCGTTCGTGCGCGGCCGATTGAAGCCGGCGGCGCTCGAGGACTTTGCCCCGTTTCTTCGAAAGGAGTTGCTCGAATGTGGGGGTCTGGTATTGCTGGACGGGCTGGACGAGGTGCCCGACGCCGACAAGCGTCGCGAGCAGGTCAAGCAGGCGGTGCAGGACTTCGCTGCCACGTTCCAGAAGTGCCGCTTTCTCGTCACCAGCCGCACCTATGCCTATCAGCGCCAGGACTGGAAGCTGGATGATTTCGCCGAGGTCCATCTCCTGCCCTTCACGCCGAGCCAGATCCGCGGCTTCGTGGACGCCTGGTATGCGCACATGGTCGAGCTCTATCGCTTGACCGAGCCTGACGCACGGGACCGGGCCACCGTGCTCGAACGTGCGGCCGAGCGCAACGAGCGCATCCGCGAGCTAGCCGAACGCCCGCTGCTGCTCACCCTGATCGCCCAGTTGCAGACCGAGGGCGGCGGTGCGCTGCCGGAGAAGCGCGAGGAGCTCTACGACAAGGCGGTCGAGATGCTGCTCAACAAGTGGGAAAACATGAAGGTGCGGGTGCGCGAGGATGGCGCCAAGGAGATCGAGCCGAGCCTGGCCGAATGGCTGAACGCCGGCCGCGATGCCATCCGCAAGGAGCTCAACCGGCTGGCGTTCGAGGTACACCGTTGCCAGCCGCAACTCACCGGCACCGCGGACATCCGGCAGGGCGATCTGGTCGCCGCGCTGCTCGACGCCAGCGCCAATCGCGCCGACGTCAAGGTGAAGCGCTTGGAGGAATACCTGCGCGACCGCGCCGGCATCCTGGCGGCACACGGTGTCGGGATGTACCAGTTCCCGCACCGCTCCTTCCAGGAGTACCTGGCCGCCTGCCACCTGACCGACGACGACTTCCCCGACCGGATCGCGGATCTCGCGCGCCGCGATCCCAACCGCTGGCGCGAGGTGGCGCTCCTGGCCGGCGCGAAGGCCGCGCGTGGGTCTACGCTCAACGCCTGGGCCTTGAGCGAGTCGCTGTGTTACGCGCCGCCGCCCAAGGGCGCTGCCCCGGCGGAAGACCACTGGGGCGCGCTGCTGGCGGGGCGGGTGTTGGTCGAATGCGCCGATCTCGGCAAGGTCGCGCCGCGCAACGCCGACAAGCTCGCACGGGCGCGCGAGTGGCAGGGCGCGATCATGCGGCGCGACACCCTGCCCGCGAGCGAGCGCGCGCTCGCCGGGCGCACGCTGGCGGCGCTGGGCGACCCTCGCTCGGAGGTGATGAGGCTTGACGGCCTGCACTTCTGCTGCGTGCCGCCGGGGCCGTTCGTGATGGGAAGTCGCGAGGAAGAGTCGACTTACAGCGACGAGAGGCCCCAGCACACGGTGGATCTGGGATACCCCTACTTCATGGCCCGCTTTCCGGTGACCGTGGCGCAATGGCGCGAGTATGTGCAGCAGAGCGGCAACGCGGTGGACGATGAGGACAGTCTGCGCGGGCGGGACAACGATCCGGTGGTGAACGTGAGCTGGCACGATGCCGGGCGCTTCTGCGCTTTCCTCACACAGGCGTGGCGGAAGCTGCTACCGAAGGGCTACGTCGTTACCCTACCCTCGGAAGCGGAATGGGAGAAAGCGGCGCGAGGTGGCGATCGCATCCCGGCCGACTACGAGTGGGTGACGCCACCTCGACTCACAGAGAACCTGGAGACGCTGCTGAGCGGCCCGCAGATGCCGAACCCGCTCCCGGCCCGCGCCTATCCCTGGGGTGAATCGTTCGATCCGGACAAGGCGAACGCCGAGTCGACCATCGGCGAGACCGGCGCGGTCGGGTGCTATCCCACGGGGTTCAGTCCCTACGGCTGCGAGGACATGAGTGGCAACGTGTGGGAATGGACACGCAGCGTGTGGGGCAAGGATTTTTTTGAACCCGAGTTCCGGTATCCCTACGACCCGGACGACCCAAGGCGCGAGGACTTGGAGGCGGGGAAAGACATGTTGCGGGTCGTGCGCGGCGGCGCGTGGGACAACTATCGAGACTTCGCCCGCTGCGCCTTCCGCTACAGGCTTCACCCCGACGTCCGGTACGGCGGCATCGGTTTTCGGGTGGTGTTGCGGTCTGCCCCTGTTCCCCAACTCTGACCTCTGAAAGCTCTGTGCTCCGACACTCTGTCTATCTACTCTGCCTCTGGAGGGGGTTGCGGGGGAAACTTCCCCCGCCGCGAAAAATTCGCGATTTTTTGGGGTATCATCGGCTCGGGGGTTGGCAACAACCCGTCAGGCGGTCTGGGAAGGTCGTGCGCGGCGGCGCGTGGAACAACAATCGAGACAACGCCCGCTGCGCCTACCGCAACAGGAATCACCCCGACAACCGGAACAACAACATCGGTTTTCGGGTGGTGTTGCGGTCTGCCCACGTTCTTCCTCCCCTTCTTCTGGTCCCGCCGCGGGGCGGGACGGCGCGCCGGTACAACCGTGCCGCTCGCGTTCCGGAAATGCCGGGCCGATCCGCGCAAGCGGGTTTGCCCGCCGAGGCGAAGGAAGAAGAACAGCGCCAGACCCTCTGGTCCGCGCGCACGCCGCAAGGCAGGGCGAAACCAGGGGCATCGCCCACGCCGGGCGCATACACAAACCGGGGCACGGCCAGGCCATCGGCCCGCCGTGCCCGCCCCGCTTGCCTCAACCGGCGCCGGCTTCGGCGGCGCGCCCCCTCCCGGAGTGTCCGGAGGTAGAGGCCGCTCGCGTCTGCTTGATCCAGCCGCCCAAGAGCTTGCCCACTTGGGCGACCATGCGGCTCACGTGCGCGTATTGGCCGCTGCCGAGCCACTCCCACTGACGAGACAGGCGCAGATATAGCCGCAGCTTGTTCAGGTGCGCGTCGGCGGCTTGCAGATATGCCAGGCGCTCTGCGCCGCCGCGCGCATTCGCTTCGAAGATCGCCTCCTGGAAGTCCAGGGCCGCCCCCTGCAGGCGCTGCGTTACGACAAAGCGCTGGCTCTTCGGGAAGCGCTCGCACTGCGGGAGGAGCCAGGTGAGAAGGTCGTAGGTTTGCGTGAAGATCACCAGGTCTTTGGCATTTGGCATTGTGTTAGAGCGCCCCGCTTTCGGGCCGGCTATTCGTTAGGGTCGGATGGGTGCCGTGTTCGACGCGGTTACGGGGTGGGACAACCTGTGGCGGGCCTATCGCCTGGCTGCGCGTGGCAAGCGCCGAACGGGCAGCGCGGCGGCGTTCGAGCACCAACTCGCCGACCGGCTCATCGCGCTGCAGGACGATCTGTGCACGAAAACCTATCGGCCCGGAGCATACCGCCACTTCTTCATCCACGAGCCGAAGCGGCGCAAGATCAGCGCTGCCCCGTTTCGCGACCGCGTCGTGCATCATGCGCTTTGCAACGTCATCGAGCCGGCTTTCGATGCTCGCTTCGTCACGCATAGCTATGCGAACCGCGCCGGCAAAGGCACGCACCGCGCGGTCGATCAGGTGCAGGCTTGGGCGCGGCGGCATCGCTACGTGCTGCGCGGCGACGTCGTCCAGCATTTTGCGTCTTTGGATCATGCCATACTGTGCGCCAAGCTCGCGCGTGTCATCGATGATGTGGATGTGCCATGGCTTGCCGCCGCCATCCTCGGCAGCGGCGCGGGCGTCCTTGCGGATCAGTACACGCCTGTCTATTTCCCCGGCGACGACTTGCTCGCCGCCTGCCGTCCACGCGGGTTACCCATCGGTAACCTCACCTCGCAGTTCTGGTCGAACGTGTACATGAGTGATTTCGACTGGTTCGTCGTGCGGGAGCTGGGCTGCGAGGCGTACTTGCGCTACGTGGACGATTTCGCTCTATTCAGCGACAGCAAGACGGCGCTGTGGGCGTGGAAGGAAGCCATCATCGCCCGGTTGGCGCGCGAGCGGCTGACGATGCACGAGGGAGAGGCGCAGGTGCTACCGACTCGCTGCGGCATCCCGTGGTTGGGCTTCGTGGTGTATCCGACGCATCGCCTGCTCAAGCGATGCAACGCCGTGAATTTCACCCGGCGCCTCGCGACCCATCTGGACGGGTATCAAGCCGGGCGGATCTCGTTCGCCGAGCTGGATGCCGGCGTGCAAGGGTGGATCAACCACGTGCGCTACGCCGACACCTGGGGGCTGCGCGAGCACGTGTTCGCAACGCATCCCATACCGAGGCGCGCTACATCACAACCGCCTGTGCCGAAAACGCATTTTTTGTAGCGGGGGAAGTCTCCCCCACACCCCCTCCAAAGGCGGAGGATCAGAGTTTCAGAGACCCGAGCAACAGAGATCAGAGCGATGGAACAGGGGCAGACCGCAACACCACCCGAAAACCGATGCCGTCGTTCCGGGAATCGGGGTGAGCCCTGCCGCGGAAGGCGCAGCGGGCGAAGTCTCGACTGCCGTCCCACGCGCCGCCGCGCACGACCCGCGATTCGTCGTTGCCCGCTTCGAGGTCTTCGCGGTTCCGGTCGTCTGGATCGTAGGGATAGTTAACCCACAGGCTGCGCGTCCATTCCCAGACGTTGCCTATCATGTCTTGGAGACCGAAGCCGTTTGCCGGGAAGCAGCCGACAGGCGCGGTATCGCCGATGCCCGAGTCGGCATAGTTCGCTCGATTTGGATCGAGTGTATCGCCCCAGGAAAAGACGGCATCCGGTAGGCCACCCCGAGCGGCCTTCTCCCACTCCAGTTCGCTGGGCAATGCAACCCGCCATAGGCCCTCGCGCACGAGGCGCGCGGCGGCGATGCCCTCGATCACGGGCGAGGTGGCGACCATGTCGTTCAGCCACTCGCAATACGCCCGGGCCTCGTGCCAGCTCACCCGGCGCACCGGGCGGCTGTCCGGGTCACGCAATGCGTCGGCATCACCGATCTCGAATCCCGTTGCCTCGACGAAAGCCCTGAACTGGACTACCGTGACCGGATAGCGGGCGATGTAGAGCTCCGGCGTCGGCGTGAGGGCATCGTTGAGCTCGTCGTCGTCCACGTCGTATCCAAAGATCCCCGCCACTCGCTTCGCATCCGTCTTTCGCGTGCCGATCCGGAACTCGGGATCGGCCGGGATGCGCACGAAGCCGAGCATGTCGTCGCGCGGCAGGTGGAAGCGCTGCGGGTCGAAGCGCGGGTCGCCTAGGGCCGCCAGCACATCCCCTGCCTGTGCGCGCTGTTGGGCCGACCCACCGCCGTCGGCCGGGTGCACCGGCAACGATCCGGCGAGCCAGCCGGCCACGCGCGTCGTGATCGCGCGCGCGTTCGCTCTTGTGGATCGCGCCCAGACCGATCTCCAGCAACTGGGTCCCCGCCAGCAGCGCGCATCCCCAGTCGGCGGTGTCCGGCTGTCGCCGGATACGTAAATCGGTGATCGAGCTGCCGCCGATCAACTCGTCGGCCGCGCTGGCGCCGCGCTCGGCCTTGGCCAGGCGCGCGGCCAAAGGCAAAACCACGTGCCAATGCGCCGGTGCCGTCCTAGCGAGCTCTGCGCACTTGGCCGGAAAGTCGTCTCGCGCGGCTAGGTGGCAGGCGGCGAGGAATTCCTGGAAAGTGCGATGCGGGAACGTGAACTGCCGCTCACCGTCTTCTCGCCCTGGCCTATTAAGAGGCCGGCGCGCTTCTCGATGTAGTCGACTACCACGTCGGCCTTGTCCTTACTCTTGTTCAAAAGCGGGCGAAACGCGCGTACCAGCCGGTCCTCGCCGATATCGGCCGTGCCTTCCTTGCCGACATTCTGCTCGTGGACCTCGAAGGCCAGCTCCTCCAGCACCTCCCGCAGATCGGAGAGCTTGAGCGAGGGGAGCGCCAGCTCGTCGAGCAGAGCCTTGTCGGCGCCGATCTGCCGATTCCACCGCAAGAGGAGCAGGTCGACCGACTCGTTGTAGAGGTCGGCCCGGTCGTCGGGCAGCCGGCCGCGGTTGGTGTGCAAGGTTGCCATTAGCGTGAGCAGCAAGGGGTTCCTGGCCAGCGGCAGCAGGTCGGGACGGTGCCGTGCGGCCAAGAGGTCGCCGATCTTGCGTTCGGCCTCGCCGGGCGAGCGCCACTTGCGTTCGACCAAGGCCGCGTACCACCTGCGGATGAACTGCTCGATCTGCGCGTCGTTCAGGTCGGCCAGCGTGTACACGCCTCGTGCCGGGTTGGGGCCACTGGGCCAGGCATAGGGCCGCGCCGTGAGCACGAAGCGGCACTTGGGACCGGCGCTCTGCATAAGCTCATTCGCTGCCCCGAGCACCCGCTCGCGGCTTGCGCTCTGCCCGCACTCGTCCAAGCCATCCAGCAGGATCAGGGCACCGTGAGTGCGCGCGATACGCTGCACGTACTTCATCGCATCGGTGGACAAACCGTAGCCGCTGGCGTCCAAATCGCGAGCGATGAAGGCCCAGACGTCGCCGGCACGCGCCGCTTTGTCGCCGGGCGAAAGCTGCTCGGCGAAGCGGCGCAAGACGACGCGGATGGGCAGCAAGGCGCCGTGTGCCCAGGTCTCGCCCAATTTCGCCAGATCGTCGCCGTGGCCTTGCCATGCTTGGGCAAGCGTCAGCAGAACGCTCGCGCCGAAGGTGCTCTTGCCGCTGCCCGGTTTGCCGAGCACGGTAAGCTCGCGATGCGTGGCCAGGGCCTCGAGCGCGGAGACCGGCCGCATCTCGCGTTGCGCGTGCAAGTCGTCCCGCTGGCGGTCCGGTTCGCGCGACAGGCAATGCGCCAATGTCACGTCCTTCGGGATGCGCAGGGTGGTGTCGAGGGGCACATAGATGTCGGCGAGCTGGAGTGGCGCCTGGCGCGTCTGATCGGCGGACGTGTCGATCTCGCCGAGCTTCAGGCCGGCCAGGTCGCCGGCGAGGGCGTGCAGATACAGCGCGATGACCGACTTCGCCTCCTCCGGATCTTCGTTCCCCTGAATGACCTTGGTGACGAACTGGACGAAATCGCGGCCGATGAAGTGGCCCCCGGCCTGGACCGCACCTTGAACGGCGGCACCGCCTTGGGTTGCGATGGTCTGCGTGCCGGTGTTGATCGGGCCCGAGCTCTCGCCACCCACTTTCACGCCACGATCACCGAACGCATCGCCGCCGCCCTGAGCGCCCGACCCGCTCACATTGGCCTGCTGAGCGGCTTCTAGTTCGGCAATTCGCCGCTTCAGCGCCTCGATGTCGTTTGGGTCAATCGGATTGGATCCCATGGGGGCGACTCAGTTTCCTTTCAGCTTATCCAGCACATATTTCGTCACGGGTCCGGCGATGCCGCCGAGGATCGGCGTGGCGAACAGGTTTACGACCGCGCCGATCGCCCCCGGCACCATCGCGACTAGACCGTCCACGATCCTGCCCACCTTGCCGTCGTCGGCCTGCTTGCCCTTGGCGACCTCGGCCTTCAGCTCCTCAACTTGCTGCACGGCTGCGGCTTGCTTGTCTGCCGGCGCCTCTTGCGCGACAACGGCCAGTAGGGGCCCAAACAACGGGGCCAAATCGCGTGGTGAAAGGCCGTGGGTGATCTTGTCACGGCCGATGAAGTCGCCGCCCGCATCCACGCTGCCGCCGACGTAAGCGCCACCGCCGGTATCGATGTTCGCCTGCGTGCCGGTGTTGACGTTGCCGGTGTTCTTGCCGCCGATATTCACGCCACCGGCGCCAATCGCGGTTGCGCCCGTCCCTTGTGCGATGGCGCCGTTGCCGGTGAGGGTGGCCTGGTAGGTGGTGCCGTTAGGTGCGGCGGCCTCGTCTTTGTCCCACTTTAGCTCGATGAATCCGTTTTTGGCCAGCTTGTCCAACTGCTGATTGAAATGGAATTTCAGTCCCTCGATGTTCTTGTAAACAGTGTAGAAATGCCCCAGGCCGTCCAACTTCTCCTGGAACGCCCATAGGCTCATCAGATCCTTCCTGTCAGCGCTGCCGGTGCTGATCTCCGCGTCTTTGAAATAGGTGAAAATAAATGGTTTGTTGGTGGCCTTGAACTGACCGAAGGCGGTCTCGAACTCTTCTTCGGTGTATTGGCCCACCTTGGTACAGAACAGCATCACGAAGATATCGCATTCTCGAATGGCCTTGTTGTACTCGTCTTGCAGCCGGGTCTTCGCAACAGCGTCGAGAAAGTCTTCCCAGACGATGAGCTCTAGAAAGACGCCTTGGGCGACCCAATCTTTGTTCTTGCGATTGATGAAGATCTCGAACTCCTTCCGGTCTTCTTTCAATTCGGAGGAGGACGCCAGGAATATTCTCTTGCTTACCATCGTGATGGTCCCTTCTCAGCTATGAGCATAGCGCTGGCGGAACGGCGACTCCGCGCACTGCCGAGGCGCCTGGCGTGACGTCCATGCCGGGGGCAGGACGGCACTCGAGCGCGACGAAAAGGCGCCCGTACTTGAGCGCCGCGATGTCGGCGGCCAAGTCCCCGGCGCGGTTTGTACGGCTGCCAGCCGAAGATCGCGAGGTGGGGCTCGAAGCAAGTCACATCGGTCACCATCGAGACACCGAGCGGTGGATGATCCTCTCGGCGGCGTTTTACCCCAGCAGAAGCCCGAGCGCAACAAGCCGGGCTATCCTTTAGGAACCCGGATCGATGAGGCGTCTCATGGCGAACCTGCCCGCCAGCGCCGATAGGCCCGGGTCAGCGCCTCGGCGGTCTTGCGCCGCGCGTCCACGCACGCACAAACCGCGAAGCACTCACGGTTGCGCAGCGATCAGCCGCTGCGCCGAGCAATTGCTCCGCTCGCGCTCTTGGTCGCGTGCCCGAGCCGCCTTGAGGGCGCGCGCGTACCACTCGAGCTCGTCGAGGAGCAAGGAACCCCGGTACCTGCAAGCCGTCCGGGCTGCCTTGCGAAACCGCATCGAAGTTCCTATCCTTCACTCCCTCGCCGAGGTCAACCCATGTCCGCCGTGATTTCCGACCAGACCTACTCCCCGGAGGCATATCTCGCCCTGGAACGGGCCGCCGCATTCAAGAGTGAATTTCACGACGGGCACATTTACGCCATGACCGGTGCGAGCCGGGAGCACAATTTAGTCTCAGTCAATATCTGCCGGGAAATGAGCCTGCGGCTCAAGGATCGCCCGCGCGAAGTCTACATCAACGACATGCGGGTTCGGGCGGCGGAAAGCAGGGACTATTTCTATCCCGATGTCGTCTTGGTCTGTGACCAGCCGGAATTCGAGGATGAAAAGCTTGATACCCTGCTCAATCCAAGCTTGTTGATCGAGGTCCTTTCACCGTCGACCGAGGCCTACGACCGCGGCGGAAAATTCGCGCGTTACCGGAAGATCCCGTCCGTGCGGGAATACCTCCTGGTCTCCCAGGACCAGGCGCGCATCGAGCGCTATGTGCGCCAAGGGGACCATTGGTTGATGACCGAGGCGGTCGGCCTGGAGGCTTCCATGGTCTTGGAAACAGTGGAGTGCACGCTGGCGTTACGGGAGGTTTACGATAAGGTGTTGGCGGGGGCGCAGGCGGAGTAGCGTGAGGATCGCTCACCGCGTAGCCGCTGTGCCGCTTACCGGTCGGTCATCCCCACATTGACTGCCTACGCGCCAAGCCCGAAGGCGCTCCTTGGCGAAGCTTCCTCTACTCGCAAGCCGGCCGCCGACGTCGGACTCCGTGGGCGGGGCGCTCGGAAGTTGAAGCCCAAGACCGCACCCCCCGGCGGGGCTCGTGATCGTGGCCGGTCCGCGCCGTCCCGCTATGATTCTGCGCTCTACCCGCTTGTCCTCGCGTGGCGGCGGCAAGGGCTCTGCCCCTAGCGCAAGCCCCCCGCGCATCCCGACCCACCAAGGCCTAGGGGTCCGTAGCCGATCCGTTCCCACAGTTAGTGGTTGCAATGGGCTCGGGAACGCAATATATTGTGCCTGAGCTGAGCGATGGCGGTACCGGCCACGTCGAGGGGGGAGATGGAGAAGGCAACGGCACACGCGGTTTCCGGTCGGGCGCTTGGGGCACGCGGGGGGGCTTTACCGGTGGATGGCGGGGACCGGTGCTTGAACGGTCGGGGCGGCAGGCGGTGTCGGTAGCACCGGGACCGGCCGGATCGGCGTCGGGGCCGACGGTCTCGGGCGCGGCCGCCGGTCCGGAGGTCCCGGTCTCGTCCTTGCTGGCCGTGTCCGAGTCTCCCGCCTCCGGGACACGAGCGCCGGTCAGGGGTCTCTGGTCGCGGTTTGCGGCGTGGCTCGGCTTCCGGGAAGGGCGTTTGGAAGAGGACACGGCGACACCGCCCGGGCCGGACCCGATCGAGGCCAGGATCATCGATGCCAAGATCATCGAAGAGCTTGCCAAGCTCCAGCGCGGGTTGCGCCGGTTGAGCCTCGCGCACGAGCAGCACGGCGAGCAGTTGCAGGGAGTTGCGGCGCGCCTGCAGGACCTCGATCAGAACGTGATGCGGCTCGCCCTGCGCGGCGCGCGCGAGGTGACGATCGACGAGGACACGTGGTTGCGCTGTCTCGATCGGTTGGATCAGTGCCTGCGGG
>JACCXJ010000084.1 GCA_013697045.1 Gammaproteobacteria bacterium
CCTTCGGGGCTTGCGCTCCGTTTCGCTCCCGGCGAAACGGTCCTGCGCTCCGGCGGGAAGCCAGGGCCAGGGAGTGGCCCTGCTTGGCGCGCCGAGGATGCAACGCGACCTCCCTTCGCTCGCGACGGTTTTTTCACAACCTCTCAGGGGATCGAGATCCCGAGCGCAGCAGGTTTTTTCAGAGACTCTCGTCCGCGAGGTCCGGTTCCTCGCAATGCGCGAGCAGGTATTCCCGGGTGCGCGTGCGTAACAGGAGCGCCGTCTTCCAAGCGTCTCCGCCGGCCTCGGCCTCTAGGGCCCGGGGATCGATGGCCGCACCGATCTCGATGCGCACCGGCCCGGGGGTGGGGATCCAGTTGCCGTCGCGAAAAATGTAGCGCGTGCCGCGCATGACCACGGGCACCACCACGGCACCGTGCTCCGCGGCCGCCACGAAGGCCCCCATGTGGAAGGGCAGGAGCCCCGGGATACGCGAGAAGGTGCCTTCCGGGAAGAACAAGAGGGTGCTGGCGCGACGCAATGTCGCCGCGATGCGGCGCGCATCGGCCACGCCCTTCTGTTTATCGAAACGTTCGACGAACTCCGTGCCGATGCGGCTCAAAAACAGCCGTGCGGAGAAATCCCGACCCAGCTCGGCCTTGGCGACGAAGCTGACGGGGCGGGGGAGAAAGCCGACGAGATAATAGGCGTCGAGGATGCTCGCGTGGTTCGCGCAGAGGACCACCGGCGTGCCCTCGGGCGGGAGCAGCGCGGCGCCTTGCACCGTACAGGGCGTCAGGGCGGCGCGCGCTAGGAAACGCGCCGCCATGCGCATGGCCCCAAAGCGCCAGGTGCGTCTGGGCAAGAGCACCACGAGGGTCCACACGATCGGCGCGAGGAGCGCGAAGAGCGACCAGCAGTAGACCCCGTAGGCCACCGATTTCAAGCCCCGGCGCGCCCGGCGCAGGGCAGGGCGTACGGTCGCGACCATGAGCCGGGCCACCTGCCGCCAGGCGGGCGGTTGCCGGCGTCCGATGGCCCCCGCTTCGTAGAGCTCGCGGCAGGCGCCGCGCCGGATCTTGCCGCTACTCGTCTTGAGCACCGTCCCCGAGGGGGCCAGTACCAGATCATCCGGCGGCCCGCCCACCAGATCCGAGGCCAGGGCGTTGACCAGCACCCGCAAGCGCTCGCGGGCCTCGTCTTGCAGCTCGTTAGTCTCCACCACCACCACCAGCCGCTCGGTACCGGACTGTGGGTCTGGGCTGCCGAAGACGGCGACGCGCCCGCGCCGCACGCCCGGCAGCTCCCCCACCGCTTCCTCCAGCTCGTGCGGATAGATGTTTCTGCCCGCGCGGATCACGATGTCCTGGGTCCGGCCGGTGATGTAGACCTCGCCGCGTGCGATGTAGGCGAGGTCTCCCGGCGTTACCCACCCGGACTGGATCAGCGCCCGGGTCGCGGCGGGGCTGCGAAAATAACCAGCCGTTGCCGACGGCCCCCGGAACTGCAAGCGGCCCTCGCGGCGCTCGGGCAGCTCGCGGCCGCCATCGTCGACGATGCGCACCTCGTGCGCCGGCAAGGGCTGGCCACAGGCCATGAACTCGAGGACGTTGCCCGAAAAACCTATCGTTGGTGCCGTGGGCCCGGCCTCGACGGCCACGCCTTCGTTCATGAACGCCTCGCGCTCGATGCGATCGATGATCGGGCCGCGCCCGAGCGGTGGCATGGCGAGCGCCAGGGTCGCCTCGGCCAGGCCGTAGACCGGCGCCATGGCCTCGCGGCGAAAGCCGTAGGGCGCGAAGCGTTCGCAAAAGCGCCGCACGGTGTTCGGGTTGACGGGCTCGGCCCCGTTCAGCGCGGTGCGCCACGCGCCGAGGTCCAAACCTTCGAGGTCGCGGTCCAAAAGGCGCCGCAGGCACAGCTCATAGGCGAAGTTGGGTGCGGCCGAGAGCGTGCCACGGTATCTGTGCATGGCCCACAACCAGCGTTGCGGCCGCGCCAGGAACATGAGCGGGGACATGATCACGAGCCGAGTCGCGTGATAGAGGGTCCCGAACCACGCCCCGATCAGGCCCATGTCATGGTACAGAGGCAGCCAGCTCACGAACACGTCCGTCGAGTCCGCTTGCAGGGCGCGGCCCGAGGCGCGGATGTTGGCGAGCAGATTGGCGTGGGTCAGCACCACGCCCTTGGGGTTGCCGGTGCTGCCCGAGGTATATTGCAGGAAGGCGATGTCCTCGGCGGTGATCGGGGGCGTATCGCAGTGCCCGTGCCGGGCGGCGAGGTCATCGGTCGTGACGACCGCGCGCAAGGTGTCGCACTGCGCCTGGAAAAGGCGGGCGAAACCGCGCGCTTCGGCGATGGTGATCAACATCGCGGCCTGGCAATTCTGGAGCAGGGTGCGGTGTCGCTTGAAGTGGTCCTCGAGCTGGTTCATGCGCGCCGGCGGGTAGATGGGAACGGGCACGCCGCCCGCGAGGAGCACCCCGAAGAAGCTCGAAAAGTACGCGCGCGCCGTGGGCAGCATGAGGACCACGGCTTCCTTTGGTTTGAGCCCCCGATACTGCAGCGCCGCGGCCGTGGTCTCGGCCTCCTCGAAGAGCTCGCGGTAGCTCATGCCCTCTTCGCGGTCATCGCCGGACAGCAGGGTGATGTGGGTCCGATCAGGGTGGGTGGCGACGTGCCAGCGCAGGACCTCGACGAGCGTCTGCGCACCTTGCGGGGCGGAAAAGGGGTCGGAAAAGGGGTCAGAACCCTTTTCCGCCCACGCCTCGCTCCTATCTGTCGGCTTGTCGTTGGAAAAGGGTTCTGACCCCTTTTCCGACCCCTTTTCCGCTGCGCTCTGCAAGGCCTGCAGGAGATCGCCGATGGTCTGGGCCTCCACGGCGATCTGCTCGGGGAGGTGCACGCCGAGGCGGCGTTCGATGCGGGCCAGAAGCTCCATCCGCCCGAGACTGTCGAGCCCCACGTCCCGATCGAGGGAGCTCGACAGCGATAGGCCGGCGCGCCGGATCGTCCCCTGCCGCAGCTCTTCTGCGAGCTCCTCGACGATCGCGATCAGGGCCTGGCTGTCGCCGATTAACAGCCGATCCTGTGCCGCCATCGCACCGTCGGAGCGTCACGCACGGGTCGCCCGTCCATGATCCAGCGGCCGCGCATCGCGCGGCCCCGCATCTCGTGGCCTTGGATTTGGCGGCCCTGGACTTCGCAACACCTCATCGCGGGTCACTTTTCCTTCGGCTCCTTCGGTCCTTTCGGTTCTTTTGTTTCTTGCGGCGGGGCGATCGCGACCAGCTCGATGTCGAAGACCAGCGTCTCGTTCGGTCCGATCCGGCCGCCTGCGCCTTGTTCGCCATAGGCCAGGGCGGGAGGAATGACCACCTGCCACTTCGAGCCCTCCGGCATCTCTACGAGGGTCTCCTTCCACCCCTTGATCACGCCGTTCAGTCCGAACGAAACCGGCTTGCCGGCGGGCTCGGAGCTGTCGAACTCGCTGCCGTCGATCAGCATACCCTTGTAGTGCACGGAAACCGTGTCGGTGGTCTTGGGTTTGGCGCCGGACCCGGCCTTGATCACCCGATACTGGATGCCATTCGCCAGTTTCTCGACGCCCTCCTTCTTGCCGTTCTCCTCCATGAAGGCCTTGCCCGCCGCCAGGTTCTTGTCGGCCAATTGCTGCCGCGATTTCTTCATCTCGCCCTGCTGGCGCGCCATGACCGCCTCGAGCTCCTCGCGTGGGATGCGCGATTCACGACCCCCGGTGACATCGCCAATGGCGAGCGAGAACGCCGGAAGATCGAGGTCCATGCCCTGCTGTTTCAGGCTTTTGCCGACCTGTCTTCCGATCATGTAGCTGAGCTTCTCGTGGTCGGTGCTCAGCTTCGGGGCTTCCTCGGCGATGCTCGGGGAGGTGACGGCGATGCATAGGATCGCCAGCAGGGGGTTCTTGGTCATAATGATTCCTTGGTATCCTGATTGAGGGCGGATGCGATAGGCCGGGCGCCGCGTTCGAGCCGCGACGCGCCTGCTTCATATCATAGAGATGCTATATTCCCACATGGGGAGCGAGACTCCAAGGGTGTCCGTGGGCAGGGGACGGGAGCGTCGCGAGTAACGATGGGCGCCATGTTCTTGATGAACTTCGGCAACTCAGCCTGGGAGGGGGTCGAGCGATGCGTATCATATTGTTAGGGGGGCCGGGGGCCGGGAAGGGGACTCAGGCGGATTTCCTGTGCCGGCAGTTCGGGATCCCCAAGGTCTCGACCGGGGACATGCTGAGGGCGGCGGTCGCACTGGGGACGCCGCTCGGCATTGAGGCCAAGCGCGTGATGGACAGCGGCGCGCTCCTGTCCGACGACATCATCCTCGGGCTCGTGACGGAGCGCATCGCGCGACCCGATTGCGCTCAGGGATTCCTGTTCGACGGCTTTCCCCGCACCATCCCGCAGGCCGAGGGCCTGGCGCGGGCGGGGATCGACATCGACTACGTGATCGAGATCGCCGTCGATGACGAGGAGATCGTGCGCCGCATGTCGGGCCGTTGGGTCCACCCGGCCTCGGGCCGCGCCTACCACGTGCTGTTCAACCCCCCAAGTGTCGCGGGTCGTGACGATCTGACCGGCGAGCCGCTGATCCAGCGTGACGACGACCGGGAGGCTACCGTGCGCGAGCGTCTCGCGGTCTATCACCGCCAGACCGAGCCTTTGGTTGCCTATTACCGGCAACGTGCGCTGGATCCGTTCGGCAAACCGCGTTACGTCCGCGTCGACGGCGTGGGCGATGTGGGAGAGGTTCGCGCGCGCATCGTGAATGCACTGGCGGACCATGGTTGAGCATGCAGTCCGATGATCGTGGAACACGCCGACACCCAAAAGCCGAGCGTCGCGATGCAGGACCCGAGCATCGCGACGTAGCGGTGTACACAATACAGAAATGGGGGTCTCCACTTAGCTGCAGTGACTACAAGATATTGGGGTCAGGGCTTGGCGATGATGTCCTTGAGGGTGCCTGTTGAGTATATACTACAGCTAAGTGGAGACCCCCTTATACAGAAAACGGTTGCATGCGCTATAGTTGTGATGTATATAGCATCCACGTCTTGAGTGTGCATTCAAGGCTCGTGCACTGCGCGGAGAATCCATCATGGCCATAACCAAGAAGGGGTTGGTACGAAAGGCAGCCGCCAAGAAGAAGCCCGCGGCGACCAAGAAGAGACCGGTGACCAAGAAGAAGATAGCCAATGTGAAGGTGGCCGCCGCGAGGATCGCCAAGACGGCGGCCAGGAAGATCACGGCGAAGATGACCTCGGCAAGGAAAACCGTGGCAGCCACTCTATCGAAAGCAACCGCCAAGAAAACGACTGCAAAGAAGAAGGCGGCCAAGAAAACCGCGAGCAGATCCCGCTAGCCCCGCACCCTCTCGCGCCGCCGGGCGCGAGTCCTTCCAAGCGGCGGGCTCGCGGCCGAGGCCAGCGGGCAGCCCTTGGGTGCGGTGGATCGTCAGACCGCGATGGCGCCCGCTCACCGAGGGTCATCGCGGCGGCGCAGTCCGCTGGAACGCCGGGGGCGGCGCGACCTCCCGGCGGGTCGCGCACGCGCGGCGTTCGATTCCTCTCCGAGCCCGTCGCCTCGAAGCCCAGCACTTCGACGTCGATCCCCTCGACATCGTTCGCCTTGCGCTCGGCCCTTGAAGTCGATCGACCATCGGCGGGCTTCGCATTTTCATGGGCTTGCCCTACACTGCCGTGCTGCACAGTGCCGCTCTCTACTCCCTCCCGAATCCAACGTGCCACGACCCGATCGCGCCGATCGAGGCAAGCGGTCTCCGACGACAGCGCGTGGCGCTCTGCGCATATGGTCGTTCCGTCTCCTGATCCTCCCGTTCCTAGTGGCCCTCGTATGGCTGATTTGGACCGATCATAAGGTCCGAACCCAGTTCGAAGGCCGGCGCTGGGCGCTGCCCGCGCGCGTCTACGCGCGCCCGCTGGAACTGTACGAGGGGAAGACCCAATCCCTCTCGGATACCCGGAGTGAGTTGGCGCTCTTGGGCTATCAGGAGGTGAGCCGTGTGACGGAGCCGGGGCAGTACCGGGTCCTGGGTGAGCGCCTGCGGGTGGCAACCCGCGGGTTCGTATTCTGGGATGGCCGCGAACCCCCGCGGGCAGTGGAGATCCAGTTCTCCGGCGGGCGTGTACGCCACCTACGCGAGGGCGAGACGAAAGGATCGCTGGCCCTGGTGCGGCTCGACCCGCTCGAAGTGGCCCGCATCTATCCGATAGACGCGGGGCGCTACAACGAAGACCGGCTCCTGGTGCGACGCGACGAGATCCCCGCGGGGCTGGTGCGGGCGCTGATCGCCGTGGAAGACAAGGCCTACTACCGGCACCCGGGCGTGGACCCGTTTGCCATCCTACGCGCTCTAATAGAAAACCTGCGTGCGGGTGAGGTTCGGCAGGGCGGCAGCACCTTGACCCAGCAGCTCGTCAAGAACTTTTATCTCAATCCCGAGCGCACACTGGGGCGCAAGATCAACGAGGCACTCATGGCGCTCTTGCTGGAGTTGCGTTACAGCAAGGAGGAGATCCTCGAGGCCTATGTCAACGAGGTCTATCTCGGCCAGGACGGGTCGCGCGCGATCCATGGCTTCGGGCTCGCCGCGCAGTTCTATTTCGGCCGGCCGCTCGCCGAGCTGTCCACGGCGCAGCTGGCCCTCCTGGCCGGCATGGTGCGCGGCGCGTCGCTGTACAACCCGCGCCGCCATCCGAGCCGCGCCCTCAAGCGGCGCAACGATGTGCTGGCGCGCATGGCAGAACAAGGCATGCTCACCAGACGGGACGCGGAGCTCCTGAGCCGTGCACCGCTCGGTGTCACGGCGCCCGCATCCGTTGTGGCCGTGCGCTTCCCGGCCTTCACCGAGGTGGTGCGGCGCCAACTGCGCCGGATCTATCGTGAGGAGGACCTCGAGAACGAAGGCCTGCAGGTCTTCACGAGCCTCGATCCGATCGTTCAAGGGCGCGCCGAGGCCGCGCTGTCCGAGCGCCTCACGGCGCTCGAACGCGGGAGCCGTATGCCACGCGGGACGCTGCAGGGGGCGGTCATCGCGATCCACCCGGAAAACGGCGAGATCCTGGCGCTCTGCGGCGATCGGCACACCCGTTATCGCGGCTTCAACCGTGCCCTGGATGCCCGGCGGCCGGTCGGATCCTTGATCAAACCAGCCGTCTATCTCGCGGCCCTGTCACGGCCCGATCGCTTCAATGCAGTCTCGTCACTGGAGGATCGACCGTTCAGCTGGGTCGATCGGCACGGGGTGAAGTGGGTGCCGAACAACTACACGAAGGAAACGCACGGCATCGTCCCGCTCCACGAGGCGTTGGCACGTTCGTACAACCTCGCGACCGTTCGGTTGGGCATGAGCGTCGGGATCGGCGAGGTGCGCCGCATCCTCGCGCGGCTCGGGATCCCCAACGATGTCCCGGACTATCCCTCGCTGTTCCTCGGCGCGATCGATCTCTCACCGCTTGAGGTCACGCAGATGTATCAGACCATCGCGAGCGATGGGTTCCACAGTCCGTTGCACTCGATACGCGAGGTCCTGACCGAGGACGGCCGACCGTTACAGCGCCACGGTTTGATCGTCCGGCAGACGATCGCGCCGGCCCCGGCCTACCTGCTCAAGACGCTCTTAACCGAGGTGCTGGTATCGGGCACAGCCGCGCAGCTCTCGCGCGCGTTCCGCGGCGCCCTGCCGCTCGCCGGCAAGACCGGAACCACCAACGATCTGCGCGACAGTTGGTTCGTGGGTTTCGGCGGGGATCTGCTGGCCACGGTGTGGGTGGGGCGCGACGACAATCGGCCGGCCGGCCTTTCCGGCGCGGCGGGCGCCATGCAGGTGTGGTCGGCCATGATGCGCGCGCGCCCCCCCTCGTCGCTGGACCTCAGCCCGCCGGAGGGCATCGAATGGCACTGGGTCGATGACGTGAGCGGTGCCCGCACCGAGGCCGCGTGTCGCGGCGCCCGGCGATTCCCATTCATCACGCCGCATCGCCCCGCGCGGTTCCGGCATTGTGGCGAAGAGGCGGTGTCGGGTCTCGTGCCGTGAATCTCGCGCCCCAGAGCCGGGTACCGCGAATGTCCTTTCATGGTTGGCGCGCGCTCTGTGCTCGTCTCGGTCTGCTCGCAAGCTTGGCCGGCAGCCCGCTAGCGCTCGCCGCGCCGACTTCCAGTGCGGCCGAGCCCGCGGCCCGGCCCGCGCCCATGGTGCTGCTCACGCGAGCGCAGGCGCTCGCCAATGCCGGGAAGCCCGCAGAGGCCGCGGCGACCTTGGAACGCGCCATCCGCATCGAGCCGCGCAACCCGTGGCTCTGGCACCGCCTCGCGGTGCTGCGACTCCAGGAGGGGCAGCACTCTCTTGCCGTCGAGCTGGCGAAGAAATCCAACGTGCTGGCGCGCGGCAACCGTCGGCTCGTGGCCGGAAACTGGCTCCTGATCGGCAAGGCGCGGGCGGGACTGCGTGATGCCGAAGGGGCGGCACGGGCGCGCGCCCGTGCGCGGGGGTATCTACGTCGCGGCGGGCCATGAGCGACGCGTGCCCCAGGCGGTCACTGCCGCACGCCGCGGGGCATTGCGGACCCTCAGTGGGATCCGCTACGGGTGGGTGGTTGACCCTTCCCGACGGTGACTCGCACCCCGCAAGATACGCCAAGCTTCGCTTGGCACAATAACGCCGGCGCTCACCCGCCGCGCCCAGAACGCGCCGGTGCCCGCTTGCCCGATCGGCCTCGCGGCCCCGGTCGGGTGGAGCGCTTTGTTCGCCTCTCCGCTCGCACTCCTGGTGCGGGCGCACCTCGGAGCATGCCCTCGGTGCTCAGATCCTCATCAATGTCGGGCCAGTGAATTCCATAACCCGCTGCGCACAGGGTCCAATTCTGAAGCTGCTCCCGACTCGCCCCCGCCAACCTCGGGTACCACTCCAGCGGTACCGAAATCGTTCGACCATCCATCAGGTCCACGGTGAGCGAATCTTCCGAGAAGCGGACGTCGCGAACTCGCTCGTCAGCGCTGAGTGCCAATGTGCCCATTCCAGACCTCCAGGAAGCGCGTCTGATGCTCCTCGATTAATATACGGATTCGTCGCAGCTCGTGGGCGGGAAAGCCAAAGTTCCGTGCGAGAGCAACGGGCTGCAGCCAGAATTTGGCCGATACGTTGTCTCGGTCGATGTGGACGTGCGGTGGTTCATTCGGTTCATGGCTGAAGAAGTACACGCGATAGGGTCCGCTCCTCAAGACCGTCGGCATTCGCACATCCTACCACCAACCTCAAGCACGCGCAGGACGTGGTGAACGAAGAGAACCGCATCGCTCGCGTTACCCCCCTGCCGCAAGATTTGCTACGTTCTCGCCACCCCAATCCTCCGGATAGATCCGTCGCCGCCTGAACGCATGGAAACCGGAATAAGGCCAATCGGATACGCGTCTCACCCCTCCATGTCTTTCCGGGTTCCCAACGTCCAGACGCAATGTAAATGATCCGGCAGGAATACAATCGCTTCTATGTGGAAGGGGTGCCGCGCCCGAACGCTACGAAACGCAGTTCGCAACACATCAATCCGCTCGACCAATAGGCGATTCCCGCGTCGCTCGGCCAGGTTCACCGTAAAAAACCACGTGGCTCCCGGAAGCCAGGCACGACGGTATTCGGTCATGGATCACCTTCTCTCGCCCAGCTCTTTTCGCGACCGATGCGGTTCCCTTCATTCACCGCATCCTGTCATAGCTTTGTCAAGTCCCCTTGTTTCTCTTGGTTACCTGGCTGTTTTCCATACCGATCTTTCACACTTGATGTCATCGAAATGCAAGTATGCTCGAGGGGCATGGAAAGGATGTATCGATTTGTGTGTTCCGGCGTTCCGGG
>JACCXJ010000096.1 GCA_013697045.1 Gammaproteobacteria bacterium
CGTTCATCCAACACCGACACAAGCGATCGGTACTTCGACTCGATCTGCTCTACCGTGGACGCAATCTGCATCCCGCTTTAAAGCACATCTCTCACACTTTATCAAGTTACTTCTGCGCGATGCCTTAGTCCGACAGGCTGCTAGGCTAGTTAGGGCACGCGGGTCGTCCTTTCGCAACGCGCCTTGTCGGTACCGCTGCCGCCATTGCAGCTATCGGTACCGGACTGCCCGTCCATCGTGTCTCTGCCTCCTTGGCCGAACAGCCGATCCCGGCCCGCGCCTCCCTTCAAGAGGTCGTTTCCCGCGTCTCCGAACAGCTTGTCGTTGCCGCTATTGCCGGACAAGTTATCGCGACCCGGACCACCGCAGATGACATCGTTGCCGCCGAGCCCGGCGATCGTGTCGTTCCCGGCCAGGCCATGGATGACGTCATTGCCCGGGGTCCCGAAGATCGTGTTGCTGTTACTGTCCCCGACGATGGTCGCCGGCAGTCCGTTACAAAGGACCGGAGGTGGCGGTGGCGGGGGTGGTGGCGGGGGGGGGTGGTGGTGGCAGTGGCGGTGGCGGCGCGGCGAGCGCGGCGTCTGCCTGGATCAAACCGAATCCGGTGCCGAAGTCGAAGCCGGTGTCGAAACCGCCGGTGCTCGGGTCATCCATGTCGATCGCCGTGGCCTTCAAGGCCGCATACGTGGCATCGGGCGTCAAGGACGAGACCAGGTTCTTCATGAGCGCGGCGACGCCGGCGGCATGTGGGGCGGCGGCCGAAGTTCCGAAGAAGTTCGGGAAGCCGGTCACGTCCGGGTCTACTCCGGGGATGAAGAACGTGGTGTCGGCCCCATCCGGCGCTGTGATGTCCGGCTGCTGGCGGACCTCCGGTGTAGCAAGCCGGTTGCCGGCGGTGTCGAAGAGGATGGGGCTACCCCCGGCCGACGAGAACGCCTCGATGAGCGGCGGGTTTACGCCGAACGCGGGCGTATCCTGGTAACGGGCGGCGCCGACGCCGAGACCCCCGAGTGCCGCGCTGTGGCCCCAGGAAGCCCCGGTCTTGGTATCGAACTGATCGATCGTGATCGAGCCGCTCCCGACCGTCTTCATCAATCCGGGGTTGGGCCCAGCGAAGTGCAAGATGATCACTCCGAAGGTGGTGGCAGGACCGTTATTGGTGAAGTCGAAGATCTCGACGGGATCCCCTCCAACGTTGGGATCAAAGCTGGCGCTGACAAAGACGGTACAAGCCGCATTGGTCAGGAGGATGTCCATGTCGCTCGCCGAGCCCGGCGCGCCGCTGACCGAGAAGAAGGGCTGGTCCCATTGGTAGACCTGGGTGAGCCCCCCCCCCGACTGGGATGGTGACCTGCTGGCAGAAATCGACTCCGGCACCCGGATCGAAGTCATGCGCCTCTTCGGGCCCGCGGCCGATGTTGACGAAGAGGCCGCTGGGACGGAAGGGGGACTCGTAGGCCTGGCGATCGTCGTTTCCGGACGAGCTGAAATAGGCCACCCCCATCCCCTTAACCGTGTTCACTGCCTGGGCGATGATCCCGTCCTGATAAAAGGGCTCGGCGAAAAAGATCACATCGTCGTTGATGACCTTCGCGCCGGCGTTGGCGAGATCGATGATGCCCTGGGCAAAGCTGGCCTGGCCTTCGAACGCCGTGTGGAAGGCCTGGCTGGCCCCGGGGGCCACGTCATGGATGATCTCAATCATGGCCCGCCCTTCGTCCATCGCGCCGGTGCACGGGCTCAGCTCGTCCAGCACCGTGACTCCCGCGGGCAGATCGCCGCTCGCGACACCGGCCGCGGCGCCCCCGAGACAGTCGTAGCTGTCCGACAGGGTGCCTACGAGGATCCCGGTGCCGTCGACCCCGAAGGCCGTGCGACCGATATCCGCACGCATCGCGGCGTCTCCCTGGCTGGTTACGGCACCGACGTGGGTGGCCGCATAGGCGGCACGGGCGAACTGCAAGGTGGAAAGATCGTTGAGCCCAGGGATAACCGTGATCAGCACGCGGGCCGAGACCATGCGCCCGAATACCGTGACCTTGTCCGCCCCGAGGGCGCGCAGATCGGCGGCGAGGGCTTCCGGATCGCCCCATGCGGCCATATCGATGACCACCGATCCGCCGGCGACGGGCGCGATCGTATTGCTCGACTGGAATGCCGGGGCGACCGCCCTTTTACCGCTCGTCTGCTTCAGGTAGGCCTGGTACTCCGCATATAAGGCCAGGAGATGGGCGCTCACCTTGGCCATGGGGACCTTCGGGGCAGAGGTGCCGATCCCGAGGTTCTCCACCCCGCGCAGTTGGATCGCCGGTGGCCCGGCGTCTTGGGCCGAGATGGGCGGGGCGGTCGAGCCGAGGACACAGGTAACGGCCCCAAGCACGAGGTGCAGGAAGGGTCGGGAACGCTTTTCTCTACAAGTATTCATCATGAATCTCCGATTTGGTTGGTTTGTATCAACTAGTTGGTTTGTATCAACGCTGCCCAACAGACAGGCAAACAACGCCCGTTCACTCCAACAGGCGGGCGGAACCATGAACTACGCTCTCCGGCGCACCTCGAAAACACCGCCTTCTACTGCCGCTCGATACGATTACAGCTCCTTACTCGTCATCATGGACGCCACCTTCTACAATAGTCGGCCGCGAAAGTCTGTGACTTTTTTCATAGCAGAAAAGCCTTGACAAGCATTGGAGATTATGGCAAGCGCAGGCTTTCCGAAGGCAGAGGTGGCCGGCCGCGCGTGGCGGGTTGCACGGCCGGCTCCCCATCCGCGGCCAGCACCGGCCGACTCAGTCCTCGGCGGCCCGCTCGGCCGGCCCGGCGCCGAAGGCGCGAGAGGACCTTGCGGTCGAGCCAGGCCAAGGGATACAGCAGTGCGTCGAGCCGAGGACAAGGCCGCGAGTGCGACTTCGGGTGCTCGTCTCCCTACGCTGGATCATCATGGATCTAACGATATCGGCATCCATCGCTGCGCCGGCCTAACCGCCCACGTCCTCGACGTTCGTGGTCGCGTAAGCGGGACGGGCGAACTGCAGGGAGGAGAGGTCCTGCAGCGCCCGGATGGCCGTGATGGGCAGGCGGCCCGATACCATGCGCCCGTACACCGTGACGTTCTCGGCGCCGAGCGCGCGCAGATCGGCGGCAAGGGCCTCGGCGTCGCCGGATGCCGTGGCATCGATGACGACGGATCCGCCGGCGACGGGCGCGATCGCATTGCTGGACTTGAAGGCCGGAGCGGCCGCCCCTTGCCCGCTCGTGTCCTTTAGGTGCGCCTGGTACTCGGCATATAGGGCCAGGAGGTCCTGGCCCACCTTAGCCGTGGCGGCCTTCGAGGGCGAGGTGCCGATCCCGAGGGTTTCGGCACCGCGCAACTCGATCACGCGCTTCCCCGTACCTTTGGGCCGGGAGCGGCGGGGCGGTCGGGCCGAGCACGACGGCCGCGAGCGCCAGGTAAAGAAGGCGTGGGGAACGCGTCTGTCTACGCTTGTTCATCATAAATCTCCTTGGGATTCAACTTGGTTTAAATAGCATTGCTGCGGCGACGGGGCCGGTCCCTGCAGGACAGGCGGCTCGCGCCAGGGTGCAATGCAGATCGCTCTATCGAGCCCGGAGACCGTGAACCGCGCCCTTGAACCGGGCTCGATCGATCCAGCGTCTCAGGAAAACATGGGTGCCGTGCTTATACCATAGGCGGAATGGGCACCTGTCCTTCTTCGACCGCATCGTGGCAGGGCTTACGCGGAATGCCGCTGACCGGTGGCCGTGGCGGGCGCGTGACGTATGCAGCTACGAGGCGGTCCGGGCAGCGGGCGCCACGATCGACGCCGCTGCCCCGGCGGCGTTGTTTCTAATATATCTAATCATTGCCGCCGCGGACCGTCAACGGTGCCACCGGCGGGCTGATATCGAGGCCGTGCGCGCTCCTACCCATCTCGATGATGCCCCGATGACATCCCGATCCCACTCCGGTCGGTAGCTCCAACCCCCCATGTCCGTCGCCATCGTCTACAGCCGTGCCCAAGTCGGGATCGAACGCCGCTTGTGACCATCGAGGTGCACCTGTCGAACGGCCTGCCGGGGCTGTCCATCGTCGGCCTGCCCGAGGCGGCGGTGAAGGAGAGCAAGGACCGGGTCCGCAGCGCGCTGCTCAACTCCCAGTTCGAGTTCCCGCTCCGGCGCATCACCATCAACCTGGCGCCGGCCGATCTGCCCAAGGAAGGCGGGCGCTTCGATCTGGCCATCGCGCTGGGCGTCCTGGCCGCGTCCGGCCAGCTCGATGCCGCCTGCCGAAAGCGAAAAGCGAAAAGGGGCCAGGCTCAGATATTTCGGGCAATGTACAGCAGAAAAATGCGACCCTGGCCGACCCTGGCCCCTTTCCGCTGGCCCCTTTCCGCTCAGCCAGACGGAACCCGGCCGGGAGCCAGCCCAAACCACCTCTTCCCGCCCCCCGCGCGGACCGTCCCATCACTATCCGGGGCCCTCCAGGGAAGCATCATCGTTTGCCAAATGGCATTGAATGGCCTATCCTCCATTGGCCTTTCCGATCTGCCAGCGCATCCGTGGCGGATACCTAAGCACAACGTGAGAGGGAGAAATCCTCGTGTCCAAAGAAACGATTGATAAAGCCGCAGTGGTGGCTAAGTTGAACCAGATCCTGGAGATGGAGCTGGCAGGGGTGGTCAGGTACATCCACTATTCGTTGATGGTCTTCGGTTATGGTCGCATTCCCATCGTGTCCTGGCTTCGCAATGAAGCCAGCGAAGCCCTGATCCACGCCCAGGAAGCGGGGGAGATGATCACGCAGCTCGGCGCACATCCTTCCCTGGGCATCGGTCCTTTATTGGAAACGCATAAACATGACGTCGGCGATATCTTGCGGGAGTCGCTTCAACATGAAATGGCTTCCCTGCGGCTGTATTGCGAGCTACTGGATTTTGTTCGTGATCGCTCGGTATTTCTGGAAGAATACGCCAGACGTCTCATTGCTGCGGAGGAGCTGCACGCGGGAGAGGTCGACAAGATGTTACGAAAACCTGGAGAGGTAGCCGCGTTCGTTGCGGATTGATGTTTGAGACGCGGGAGACCGAGCGTAAGGAGGATGACAGCGCAGAGCTTGCCGGCCTTGACGCGTGGCCAAGGCGGCCGGGTCCTCGCTGCCCGCCGGGGTGGCCGTCCCCAACGATGAGCGCAGCGCGCTCGAAAACCAGGGCCAGGGAGGGCCCTACTGGGCCCGCCGAGGATACACTGTCTTCCCGCGACTCTGTGCCCGCTGCGGCGAGCCGATGAGGATCACCGCCTTCGTCACCGAGCGGGGCGCCGTTCAGCGCATCCTCAAACATCTCGATAAGCCCCCCAACCCCCGCGCCTCGCCCCGGCCGGCGGTCCACCCGGCCGGGACCCGGACTTCGATCCGCGCGAAGGCGATATGTTCGCCCAGAGTGCAGCACCCCTACCCGAGCAGGAGTTCGACCAGCCGGTGAGCTGGTAGGCGCCTACCGTCCTGCCGATCAAGAACCCTTGACTGGCGGCGGTGGACTCGCGTCCGGGCAAAGGACTACCGCCTCTGCGTCCCCCACAGTCAGCCGGAACCCGGCCGGGAGCCAGCCCAAACCTTCCCGCCCCCACGCGGACTTCCCATCACCACGCCCGGCCCGAATCGGTTGCCCAAGGGCATTGAAAATGCTCTGCTCTACCCTCCGACGGCATCCTCGTGGTGTTGCCGGGGTCCTTGTCGGCAGCTGGCGCCTGCCGGCAAGGGTTCTTTGACGCGGCGCCACAAACGGCAACGGGCAACTGATCATTCTTGGGTGGACCGTTGCTTCAATCAAGAAAAGGAGGAAACAGTCATGCGTGACTTAACTAGCGAAGAGCTGCAATACGTGTACGGCGCCGGTGGCAAGGGCGGCAAAGGCGGCGGCGGCAAAGGCGGCGGCGGCAAAGGCGGCGGCAAAGGCGGCAGCAGCGGCGGCGGCAAAGGCGGCAGCGGCGGCGGCAAAGGTAGCAGCAGCTAGTCATTAGTACAAGGCTTAGTTAGAGCCATCAAGGGGAAGGCGTGCTAAGTCTCGCGAGCGATTTACTCTTGGCGATTATTTTTTAAGAGCTCATCGTTTGCCGGCGAGGAAAGTCGCCCAAACCCCAGCGCCCCGGCAGTCTGTCGGGGCGTTTTTCGTTAGATTCGCACATTTTTGTTCTTGGAGAGAAACTGTTCAACATTGTCATGCAGCTTTAAGTAATTGAATGACCTTGTCAATAGAGTCATCGGCCTTGTGCAGAGCGGCTTCTATGGGGCTCTTCGGTTGAAACTTTGGATGCGGGTGATGATGAAATAGGCTGTTCGCTAGGGGGCCGCGGAGGCGCTGATGGAAGAGGACGAAGAGGAGTGCGACTTGGACGCCCTTGGAAGTGAGGCGGTAGACGTAACGTGTCCCATCGCGTTCGAGGAGGCCGTGGGCCCTCATATTACGCAGATCGTAGCGGAGCTGGTTGAGCCCGTAGCGTTGGGTGGACAGGCCGAAGTGGACCAAGAGCGCCTCGTGAAGTTGGCTGGCTCTCCAACCACCGACGACCGTGCCTGCGTGCAGCAACACTTCCATGAGCCGGATCATCCGGGTGTCGTGGATCTTGATGCCCGGATACTGGGTGGTCCCGACGGTGATGGGGAGTGCGAGCCGCTGAAGCAGGGGGAAGTCGCCGTGGACCTTCAAGCACTGGGCCTGGAAGGCGGCGAAGCGGTCGGTGATGCCGAGGAACTTCTCGCGCACGGCGGCGAGGTGATCGAGGCCTTTCCTCAGGCCGAAGTCCGTGAGGTTGTTGGAGCAGATCTCATTACGCAGGAAGGTCGAGAACTTCTCGTACTGCTTGACGAACCCGTGCTTCCAATAGGCGCGGAAGGTGTGATGTCCGTGCGTAAGTTGCTCGAGGGTGGGGTGGAGCTTGCCCCTGAGTTTCTTCGTCAGCCGACTGCCGAAGATCTCCGAGATCTTGTGGGCCGTCATCCGCCACAGGCCCAGCTCACAGCTGTGCTCGAAGATCTTGTGGATCGGGAAGTGGCGCTTGAAGAGGAAGTTGCGGCAGTACTCGATCTGGGCGATGGCGTAGAAGCGGCGCAGGTTCATCCGCTTGCGTTCCTTCTGGGAGAATTTCGGCCCGAGGATCAGCGTCCAGTAGTCCAGACGCTCGCGGATGATCTCGGGGCTCAGGCGATCGGCCGCGGCCTGCAGGGCCTTCACATCATCGACTGCCAGGAAGGCATTGTCGTTCTTGCGGAAGCCCACATGGGCGCGATTCAGCTCCTGTTCCATGAAGGAGTGGCCGTTCAGCCAATAGGTCGTCTGGAAGGGGAAGAAGGAGGCCACCCGGATCACGATGGGACCCAAGACCTCGTCCCGAATATAGAAGTAGTCGTGCGTGAACCGACTGCGCTGCGGGGGAAGGATGCGGTGATTGGGGTCCTTGGTCCGATACTTCGGGACCGTGCATCGGAAGGTCGGCCCTTGCTTCATGCTCTTGAAGATGAAGTACACCCCAAAGCGGCCCTGCCGCTCCATCGACCGCTGCCAACGCCGAACATACTCTTCCTTGCGCACCCCCTTCTCGGGCCACTCGATGGGGAGCGCGTGATTGCGGGCGAAGGCCTCGACCCAGCCCTGATAGTCGGCCGTGCGCCCCGAGAGCACCTCCTTGGTGACCACCGAGACCCCTACCACCTGCCGGAAGAAGTACACCACCTGCTCGGGCCGCGACAGCCCGGACAGATACCCATGAATGACAATGCGGTCGAAACAGTGGTATACAAACACCAGCAGGCTGCCAGACAGCTTCGCGGACCATTCCATCGGTCGTCCTCCCTCTCGTATCGAGGACCTGATCATGGGGCAGACGGCCGGTGGATCCCAAATTTCAAATATGTTTGGCTAGATTCTAGAAAGGTTGATCAACGGGGAACCTTACGCGAGCGAAGCTTGTCGCTGAGCCGCGACTCACGGAGCCCAGCGCCAAGGGAGGAGCCGAGAGTCTTGTGTAATCAAAAACGCACTGTCGGTTGAGCGTAAGAATTCTTCCGCGCGTGACGGGTCGGGTTATTTCGCAAAAGAGGTCACTAATGGTAGAAAGACAAACAGGAAATAGCACCGCAAACGAAAACAAGGCAACCTGTGAGGAGATCTGGCTGCTCGGCCACCCGCCGCTGCGACGCTATCTCGACTTCGTCGAGGACACGATCATAGGGGGCGCCACCATGGATCGGGCGGCGTTGACCGACGAGTGGCGCGCGGCCAACAATTATTACTACGAGTTGAGGGAGAGCGAGGCCGGCATCGCCGATCAGGTGGAATGTCGAGACCTGGATCCGGCCGTGGCGCCGCTGGCCGCGGAGGTGATGGCCGATCCTCGCTATCGCCACACCTTTGATACCGTGCCGACCAGCTTCGGTGTAGTCGAGCTGGATCGGCTGGTGGTCTTCCAGACTCATGTCAGCCGCGATTTCATCGAGGCCCTCAAGTCTCCGTTGGGGCCGGCCCCCGATGCGTCAGCTCTGTTCCGCTTCTGCCTGCCGCTCGGACGCCCCGAGGCACCCGTGCGGATACAGCGGGTCGGTTCTAAGCGCTTTGTTTTTACGTCGAACTCCTCGGACTTCCGCTTTCAAGAGCCGGTATTGCTGCGGCCTGACCAGATCCGCGACTACGACACCTACGGGCCGATCGCCGGCGTAGTGGGTCTGGTAGTTGGCTTCGGTTCGAACTTTCTCAACGTCCTCCGCGGCGACAATCGCTTCGTCCTGCACAACGGCTATCACCGCGCCTGCGCGCTACGCGAGCTGGGGATTACCCACGCGCCGTGCATCATCCAAACCGTCACGTGCCGGGACGAGATAGACATTGTCGCCAAGCGAGTGATTGCTCAGGACCCGGGGTTCTACTTCAAGCATGCTCGGCCAGCCCTGCTGAAGGACTTCTTCGACCCGAGGATCCGTAAGGTGTTACCGGTCCACAAGACATCAAAAATGATCGAGGTGAATTTCGAGGTACGCGATTTCGAGGTGCTGGAACAGTGATGCGAGAAGAAACAGCGGGCGAGCAAGAGGCGGAGTGGTTGCGCCGATGGAAGGCTTGGAACGAGTTTCTTGAATCGAAGACCAATACGGGTTTCATGCAGTCATCGTGGTGGGCCGACTTTCGAGTCGCCAGCGGATGGGGGCACTTTGGGGTGGTGCTCAGGGATGGGGAGGTTATCGTTGGTGGTGCGGTGGTTATGGCGTACTCATTCGCGCCTGACAAATGCTTCTATTACATACCCGAAGGCCCGGTACTCCCAGAAAGTGAGTCGAGTGCCGAGCGCGTGTTTCAGAAGACCATGGAGTTTATTGAGGAGAAACGGAAGAAAGGACAGCAGGTGGTCAGCCATTTGCGAATCGAGCCACGGTGGGAGCGCGTGCCGAGTTTTGTGCGCGGGTTTCAAGAAACCGACGAGTGGTTTGAACCACGCGATACCATCTGTATTGATCTTAACCCATCCGAAAGCGCCATACTTGCCCAGATGAAGCCCAAAGGGAGATACAACATCGGGGTCGCTCGGAGATACGATGTTTCGGTCGTTGAAGACGTTTCACCGCAAGGCATTGAGGATTTCTTGAACATCTACGAGGAGACGGTTGCCCGTCAGAATTTGGAGGCAAAAGATCCGAGTTTTTTTCATACGTTGATTCCCACGCTTTCCGCCTTGGAACGCGGTTCGCTTTTCTTCGCAGAGTACCAAGGCATGAGACTCGCAACGGCACTGGTGGTGTACTTTGGCCGTAGGGCGACCTATTTCTATGGTGCGTCACTGGCTGCTCATCGCAGCGTCATGGCGCCATACCTCCTCCACTTCGAGATCATGCGCAAAGCAAAAGCCCTCGGTTATCAGTGGTATGATCTCTGTGGTGTCGCCCCGCAAAGCGAACCAAACCATCGATGGACAAACATCAGCGTCTTCAAACGGAAATTGGGAGGACAAGAACTCCGTCCCGTTCCAACGCTGGACTACATCTACGATCCTGCGGCGTACGAAGACTATAGGAACGATATTGAAGACACGTGAATCTCCGGGTTGGGGTTGAAGTGCAATGTTTGCAAAAAGTAGCAATCTCCTGGGGCATTGTTACGACGAGTGCCGCCTGCCTGTTTTCGGCTTGAGCGGATGAAGTCAAAGCCCGAACTCTAAACTGACCGCTCGTTTAAACCTATGAAAGCTTCCTGAGCCCCTAACATGAATCAGTCCCTGTTCCGGCCCGAAGTGCTTGCCGAACGCCAGACGCAATGGCTGGGCACGGTGCTGCTCGCGCCCCGGCTGTCGCACCGGGTATTTACCGCGTTCGCCGTCTGCGCGACCGCGGCCCTTCTGAGTCTGCTGTTTTTTGCAGACTATACCAGAAAGGAGCGCATCAACGGGTGGCTGGTGCCGCAGCAGGGACTCATACGGGTATTCGCGCTCCAGGCCGGCGTGGTGACGCAACTGCTGGTGCGGGAAGGGACGGAAGTCCGGAAGGGGATGCCGCTGCTGGTGCTCTCCACCGAACTCCAAAGCGTGGCGCGTGGTGCCACACAAGCAGAGATCGCGCGCCAGCTGGCTGCCCGGCACGACAGCCTGGTGACAGAGCGAGGTTTGCATCACACGCTACATGAGCAACAAATGAGGGCGCTGTCCGATCGGTTGATAGCGCTGCGAGCTGAGCAGGAGCATCTTGACCGGGAGATCGATCTGCAGCGTGAGCGGGTAAAGCTGGCCGAACAGACGACTGCGCGCCTGCATCAGATGCGCGAGCGCGGATTTATCTCAGTCCAGCAATTGCAGCAGCAGGAGGAGGGCAGACTCGACCAAGCAGTGAAATTGGGGGATCTCGAGCGCGATCGGGCAGCTACCAAGCGCGAGCGCGTCACCCTGGAGGGCGAGCTCAGGGATCTGCCGCTCAAGTCGCGGAAGCAGGTCGGCGAGATCGAGCGCAACATTGCGGCGCTGGAGCAAGAGTTGGCAGAGGCTGAGGCGCGGCGTCAGATCGTCATCCCGGCGCCACAGGATGGCACCGTGACTGCAATCCAGGCGGAGCCGGGCGGCAGTGCCAATGTTACCGCGCCGCTGCTCAGCATCGTTCCGGCAGGGACCAAGCTAGAGGCGCACCTGCTCAGCCCGAGTCGCGGCATCGGATTTTTGCGGTCCGGCCAGCGCGTGCTCCTTCGCTACCAGGCCTACCCGTACCAGAAGTTCGGTCACTACGTGGGGGTGGTGGACAATGTCTCGCGTTCTGCGGTCAATCCCGGCGAGCTGCCGCCACAGCTCTCCGGTCTCACCAGTCTGTATGGTGCTAACGAGCTGGTCTACCGCATCACGGTGAGCCTGGCGAGCCAAACGGTCACGGCTTATGGCAAACCCGTGCCGCTGCAATCTGGCATGCAGCTGGAGGCGGACGTCGTCATCGAGAGTCGCCGGATCTTCGAGTGGGTGCTCGAGCCGCTGTACACCCTCACCGGGAAGTGGCAGAAATGAACCTGCTGGAGCGACTCAACCTGGGCTGGGGGCCGCGGTTGCCCATGGTGCTACAAACCGAGGCGGCAGAGTGTGGCCTCGCCTGCCTGGCCATGTACGCCGGCTATCACGGTTATCACACCGATCTGGCCGAGCTGCGCCGCCGCTTTGGTCTGTCGCTCAAAGGCGCCACGTTGCAAGACCTAACGCGCATCGCGCATCAGCTCGGACTGGCCGCGCGTCCGGTGCGGCTTGAGCTGGAAGAACTGCGGCGCCTAGAGACACCCTGTATCCTCCACTGGAACCTGAATCACTTCGTGGTGCTCAAAAGCGCCAGTCGCACCGGCATCGTCATCCACGACCCCGATGTTGGCGTGTGCCGCCTCGCGCTGTCACAGGTGTCCAGGCACTTTACCGGCGTGGCGCTGGAGCTCACACCTACCGGTGGTTTTGAGCCCGCTCAGGCGGCGCCGCGCGTCCGGCTGCGCGCGCTGCTGGGGCGCTTGGTGGGGATCAAGCGTTCCTTGGTGCAGCTTCTGAGTCTAGCATTCGCGATCGAGGTGTTCGCGGTGGTCAGCCCACTTTTTATGCAATGGGTGGTGGATCACGCCTTGGTGACAGCAGACCGCGACCTCTTGTTGACCCTGGTGCTGGGTTTTTCGCTACTGCTATTGATCCAGACCTCCGTCTCGGCTATGCGCGGCTGGATGTTGATGGCGTTAAGCGCTTCGCTCAAAGTGCAGGGCCGCGCCAACCTCTTTTCCCATCTTGTCAACCTGCCAGCGGCCTATTTCGAGACCCGTTACCTGGGTGATGTGATGTCGCGCTTCGGCTCGCAGGAGACCATCTTGCAAGCAGTCACGACTGAACTGGTAGAGGCGGTGCTGGACGGGTTCATGGCCAGCCTCACCCTGGTCATCATGTTTGTCTTCGCGCCGGCACTGGCGGGGGTGGTGCTGGTGGGCGCGTTGCTGTACGGCCTACTGCGCTGGGTATCCTATACACCCCTCCGCCAGTCTTCGGCGGAGGCTATCGTCTGGGCGGCACGGCGGGATAGTCACTTCCTGGAAACGGTACGCGGCATCAAGACCATCAAGCTGTTCAATAGGCAGGAAAGCCGCCACGCCCACTGGCTCAACCTGCTCGTGGAGACGGTGAACCGCCAGCTAACCACGCAAAAACTGCAGCTCTTGTTCCGCATCGGCAACCAGCTGCTGTTAGGCGCACTGGCGATCCTGATAGTCTGGCTCGGCGCCCACCGGGTGCTGGAAAACACGTTCTCTATCGGCATGCTGCTCGCCTTCATCGCCTATAAGGACCAATTCCTCAAACGCGTGAGCGAGCTCGTTAATAAGGCAGTCGATCTGCAGATGCTGAGTCTCCATGCCGAACGACTGGCGGACATTGCGCTCACCCCACCCGAACCGCGCAACCACGCGGTCGACCTCGCCCGTGAGCAGCCGCCTGTCGCTATCGAGGTGCGTAATCTGCGCTTCCGTTACGGCGATAATGACCCCTGGGTACTCGACGCCTTAGATTTCCGTATCGAACCGGGTGAGTCGGTGGCTATTGTCGGCGCTTCTGGCTGTGGCAAGACCACGCTGCTCAAGCTGCTGGCGAGCCTGCTGCAACCCACTCAGGGTGAAATCCTGGTGAACGGCGAACCACTGACGCGTGTCGGCGTGGATCGTTATCGTTCGATGATCGGTGTAGTGATGCAGGACGACCAGCTCTTTGCCGGGTCCATCGCCGACAACATTAGTTTTTTCTCCGAACGCCCTCACCCACAGCGCATTGAGGAGTGCGCCAAGCTGGCGGCTGTACATGACGACATCTGCGCCATGCCGATGGGTTACAGCACGCTGATCGGCGATATGGGCACAATGCTCTCGGGCGGGCAGAAGCAGCGTGTGTTGATCGCCCGCGCCCTCTATCACCGGCCGAGCATCCTGTTGCTGGACGAAGCCACGAGCCACCTGGACGTGGGGCGGGAGAAGGCCGTCAGCGCCGCCATCCGCCGCACCGAGGTGACGCGCATTATCGTTGCCCACCGGCCCGAAACCATACGCTCGGCCGACCGAGTGGTCGTCCTCGAGCAGGGCAAGATCATGAAAAACCTGCAAGTGCTGGCTGACGACAGTGAACAGTGATCTGCCGCCTTCATTAGCAGGGCTATTTGGCAATTAGAAGGGGGGACTTTCGGAAGAAATAGGGGTCAGAGCCCTTTACGAGATCTTTCGCGGGGTCTTTTTCGGCCTTCCGCGTCTGGCGTGGCCGATCTTATGCCCCACCATCGCCTCTACCTGCTCTTTGAAACGATCGTTGCCCAAGG
>JACCXJ010000098.1 GCA_013697045.1 Gammaproteobacteria bacterium
CCTTCCCTCGTTCCTCCGCCAAGGCCGTGTAGTCAGGACGCCCCTCCGGCCTCCGCGTCACTTACCCTCCCATACTCAATGGGTTATTGCACGATCTCGAGGGCAGCGGTAGGGGAAGATCCGTCGGAGTAGGGTGTAGAATCGCAGTGCACAAATGGATGGTGTTGTGGTTTGGCCTCAGCGCAAGAATCGGCCCCTGTGAACGTAGACCGGGTTACGCCGCGAGCTATGACGCGGCCGCTGGGGCACAAATGGTGGCTCCTGGTGCTGGCCATCGCGGCGGCCAACTTCGTTACCGGCCGGCTTGGGCTCATGCTCGCCCTACCGCCGGGCTACGCCGCTGCAGTGTTCCCTCCCGCCGGCATTGCCTTGGCTTGCCTGCTCTTATATGGGGATCGCGTCTGGCCGGGGATCTGGCTCGGGTCATTCTGCATATACCTGTCCCTCTTAATCGATCTCGGGGTCGATCTCGGGGAGTCGGGACCGCTCAAGCTCACGGTGATCGCCGCCGCGATCGCGATCGGCTCTTCCGTCCAGGCGGTGTCGGGCGCGTGGCTCGTGCGGCGCTTCGTGGGCTTTCCGCATCCGCTCGACACCGAACGCGCCGTGATCACGTTTCTCGGCCTGGGTGGACCCGTCAGTTGCGGCATCGCCGCGACGGTCGGGGCGAGCACCTTCTGGCTGGCCGGCCTCGTCCCTGGCCCGAGCTTCTTCGAGAGTTGGTGCACCTTTTGGGTGGGCGACACCATCGGGGTGCTCATCTTCGCCCCCCTCGTGCTCATCACGATCGGGGTGCCGCGCGAGATCTGGAAACCCCGGCGCTTGTCGGTCGGGGTGCCGGTCGCCGTCCTGTTCATCGCCGTAGTGGTATTGTTCCAGCGGGCGAGCGCTTGGGAACAGGCGCGCCTCAAGCTCGCGTTTGCCCAGCAAGCCCAGCACCTGGCGAACGCCTTGGTGCGGAGCATCGATGGTCATATCGAGGTGCTCCGCGCCATCGAGGGATTATTCGCCGCTTCCCATCGCGTCGATCGGCAGGAGTTCGGCGCCTTCGCCGAGGCCGTCATGGCCCGCCATCCGGGTTTCAAGGCGCTCGAGTGGGCGCCCCGCGTACCGGGGGCGCAGCGCGCGGCCTATGAAGCGGCGGTGCGGCAGGAAGGGCATGCGCGTGTCGAAATCACCGAGGTGGATGATCAGGGGCGGCGGCAGCGCGCGGCGCCACGCGAGGAGTATTTCCCGATCCATTACCTGGAGCCCTACCGCGGGAACGAAACCGCGCTCGGCTTCGACCTCTCCTCCGAGCCGATCCGTCGCGAAGCCTTGGAGCGCTCGCACGATACCGCGGCGTCGGTCGTCTCGGGGCGCGTGACGCTGATCCAAGGGGATCAAGACCAGGCCGGGCTCCTGTTGTTCCATCCCGTCTATCGAAAGGGATCACCCGATGGGTCGCCGGCAGAGCGCCGGAGCCACCTCGAGGGCTTCGCCGTGGGTATGTTTCGCATCGGCGATCTGGTGCAGGCGGCGTTGAGGGGGATGGACAGACGCGGGATGAGGGTCCGGATCGTGGACCGCTCCGCCAGAGCGCCGCAACGCTGGCTCTATGCCGAGGGGGATGGCGCTGTTGCCGAGGCCAGCGCGACGGATCGGCAACCGGCGAAAGACCCCAGCGGCCTGGAGCATCGGGTCAGCTACGATGCCCACGGGCGCTATTGGACCCTCAGCTTCTTGCCCACCCCTCGATATCTCGCGGCGCAGCGCTCCTGGCAGGCGTGGGCGGTGCTGGCTGCGGGATCCCTGTTCGTAAGCCTCTTGGAGATTTTCCTTTTGGTCATCTCCGGGCGAGGAGCGAAGGTCGAGGTGCTGGTCGCGGAGCGCACCGCCGAGCTGAACCGGGTCAACGCCGCCATGAAAGAGGAGATCGCGGTGCGCGAGACGGCCGAGGCGGCGCTGCGCGAGAGCGAGCAACGGCTGCTCGCTACGCGGGAGCGCCTGCTCCAGCAGCAGGCGGCACTCATCGATCTGACCCGCCGCGAGGTCTTTCACGGCGAGGATCTGGGAAAAACATTGCAACTCGTCACCGAGACGGAATCCCGGATCATGGGGGTCGAGCGCGTGAGTCTCTGGCGATTCAATGAGGCTCGAACGGCCATCCACTGCGTTGATCTCTACGAGCGCACGATAAACCGCCACAGCGCCGGCGTCACGCTGCACGCGGAGCATTATCCTGGGTATTTTCAAGCGCTTGCGACCAGCGAGGCCATCGTCGCGGACGACGCGTACGCCGATCCCCGTACCTGCGAGTTCGCCGGTAGCTACCTGACATCCTTCGAGATCACGGCCATGCTGGATATCCCTATCCACGTGTACGGCCGTCTGGACGGCGTGCTCTGCCACGAACAAGTCGGATCGGCGGTGCCGTGGACGCCGGAAGATCGGATGTTCGCCATCGCGATCGCAAACGTGATCGCTCTCACTGTCGAGAGATACGAGCGCAAGCAGGCCGAGGAGGCTTTGCGCGAGAGCGAGCAAAGGCTCGCGACGCTGGTGGCCCCCCCTCCCGATGCCATCATGGTGCTCGACGTCGACTCTCTCCGCTTCATCGAGGCGAATGAACAGGCGGCGCGCCTCTACGGGCTCGAACGCAACGCCCTGTTCGAGCTCGGCCCGGTCGATCTCAGTCCCGAGCGCCAGCCCGATGGCCGACTCTCCGATGAGGCGGCGCGCGAGAAGCTGCAAGAGGCCCTGGATGGCGGCGCCCCGGTGTTCGAGTGGCTGTACCTGAAGGCGAGCGGCGAGCCCTGTCCCTGCGAAGTGCGTCTGGTGCGCCTCCCCCATGCCACCCGCCGGCTTATACGCGGGAGCATCATCGATATCACCGAGCGCAAGCGCGCCCAAAGAGAGCTGCGGGCGGCCAAGGAGTCGGCGGAGGCCGCGAACCGGGCCAAGACCGAATTCTTGGCGAATATGAGTCACGAGCTACGCACCCCGATGAACAGCGTCCTCGGCTAGGCACAACTGTTGCGCAGCCAGGTCGGATTGTCGGATGACCAGAGGAAGGCCCTGAACGTCATCCAGGTATCCGGCGAACACCTCCTGGGGCTCATCGAAGACGTTCTCGACATGGCCAAGATCGAGGCGGGTGCGCTCGAGCTGCAGCAGAGCGAGGTCGACCTCCAAGAGCTGTTGGGTGGCTTGACCGAGGCGATGCGTGCACGGGCCGAAGCGAAGGGCTTGACGTTCACTCGCGTCGATCTCTCGGATCTCTCCAAATCGGTGCGGGCGGATGGACGGCGCCTTCGGCAGGTGCTCGTGAATCTGGCCGATAACGCCATCAAATACACGCAAAGCGGGGGGTCACGCTCAAGGTCGGCCTGCACGATGGCCGCGTGCGATTCCTGGTCGAGGACACGGGGATCGGGATTCGCCCCGAGCACCTCGGCGAGATCTTCGATGTCTTTCACCAAGTGCACGACCCGATCTATGCCTCGCAAGGCACGGGGCTCGGTCTTGCCATCGCGGAACGGCTGGTGCGGCTCATGGGAGGGGATCTCCGAGTCGAGAGCGAACCGGATCAAGGCAGCCGCTTCTGGTTTGATCTGGACCTCCCGGAGGTCGCCGCCGCGTCTCGAGCGGCGGGGCAACCGAAGGTCGTGGCGGTGCGGGGAAGCCGGCGGCGACTGCTGGTGGTGGAGGACGATCCTCACAGCCGCGGCCTGTTCCGCGACTTGCTGTTGCCGCTCGGCTTCGAGCTCTATGAAGCGGCCGATGGCGAGGAGGGATTGCGCCAGGCGCAGGCACACCGGCCCGATGCGGTCCTCATGGACATGCGTATGCCGGGCCTCGACGGTCTGGAAGCCACGCGCAGGATCCGCGCCCTGCCGGAGCTCGAGCACACCCTGATCATCGCCGTCTCCGCGAGCGCCTTCGAGCACAACCGCGCGCGCTGCCTCGAAGCCGGCGCCGATGACTTCCTTCCGAAGCCGTTTCGCCACGAGCGCCTGCTGGAGCTCTTGAGCACCGGGCTCGGGCTCACCCTGGTCTATGCCGATGCGAGCGCAGAAGATCGGGGGGCACCGCAAGCGCTACAGGTGCCCCCAGCCGAGTGCCTGCAAACGATGCTGGAAGCGGCGCGACGCGGGGACCGCGAACGCCTCATCGAGCAGGCGCGCGACGCAGAGGAGCTCGGCTACGCGCGGTTCGCGGCCGATGTACGCGCTCTCGTCGAGGGCTTCAAAATGAGAAAGCTTCGTCACTGGCTCGAAAGCTTGAGGGATACCTCATGAACCTCGGTAGGCCGGCGCTGATCATGATGGTGGACGATACGCCCGCCAATCTCTCTGTCCTGTCCGACCTCCTGAGCGTCCGCGGTTTCAAGATCTCGGTCGCCGAGGATGGGGAAAGCGCCTTGGAGCAGCTCCAGTATGTCCAGCCCGATCTGATCCTCCTCGACGTGCTCATGCCCCACCTGGACGGGTTTGCTACCTGCCGGCGGCTCAAAGAGCGTCCGGAAACTCAAGATATCCCGGTCATCTTCATGACCGCGCTGAGCGATACCGTCGAGAAGGTGAAGGGGTTCGAGCTCGGAGCGGTCGACTACATCACCAAGCCGTTCCAGCAGGAAGAGGTGCTCGCCCGCGTGAGCACCCACCTCGCGCTTCAGCAGATCAAGGCACGGCTCCAGGAGAGCGAGGCGCGACTCGAGCGCATCATCGACAGCGCCAT
>JACCXJ010000100.1 GCA_013697045.1 Gammaproteobacteria bacterium
AAAGGCTTTCCACCCCGCAGCGGGCGGCGATCGCCTGGCGCATGCCGGAGCTGTGCGCGCGGCTCGACGCGACGCTCGCCGATCCGACGCGGCGTGCTACCTCCTCGGCGAGCACGACTTCTCCGCCTTCCGTGCCCAGGGCTGCCAGGCCGGACACGCCGTCCGTACCATCCACCGGCTGGAAGTGGATCGTGAGGAGGATCGGGTCTCGATCGAAATCGAGGCCAACGCCTTTCTCTACCACATGGTGCGCAACATCGCTGGCGTGCTCATGGCCATCGGACGGGGCATCGCTGCCCCGGTGTGGGCGCGCCAGGTCCTGGAGGCACGCCGTCGGGCACAAGCCGGGGTCACCGCACCTGCGTCGGGCTTGTACCTGACGGCTGTCCACTACCCCCCGGCACGCGGGATCCCGAGTCCCGGCGCGACGACGTTTTCGAGAGGCGGGCGCGCGATCCTGCCCAGGTGAGATAAAAGAAGCGCGCGTCAGCGGCTCGGGGCCATCCGCGAGCGGGCGCGCGATCGGGCGGAGGGACGGGATGGGCTCGCGCGAGTGCCGATAGCAAGGACGCGTGCGCCGGCCCGAGCGCGTGCCATCACGGCAGGCGACGTATCGCAGCGCAGGAACCGCGAGCCCGCGATCCAGTCGCGATCCGGATAGTAAGCGAACACGAGTTGACCGTCGCGGATCTCATCGATGAGCCGGCGCGCGATCGCCGGGCGTACCGCGGGGCAGCCCCAGCTTCGGCCCAGATGGCCGAGCTTGGCGACCGTATCGGTACTGACATAGGGCGCCCCGTGCATGACGATGGCGCGCTCGAAGGCGCGGTCGTTCACGCCCGGCTCGAGCCCGTGCAGGCGCAACGAGTAACCATTGCTACCGACGTAGGTGTGCGCGGTGCGAAACAGACCGAGGCTCGTCCGGCGGCTGCCCAGGCGATTGGAGAAGTGCCGCGCCAGGTTGTCGCCGGTGGCTTTCCCGTGCGCCACCCATTCCTCGAACAGCAATCTTCCGCGCCCGAGGTCGAACACCCAGAGCCGTGGCTCGGTCGATGGCCGCGAGTAGTCGATTACCGTGAGGCGCGAAACCGCCCTGGCGCCGGCATGTGCGGCGCACTGCGCCGCCTTGACCGCCAGATCGATGACGGCGCGATTGGCGCGCGGCGCCTGTGCCGCGAGCGTGCCGGCCGGGGGCAGGCCGTGTGCCGGGCTGGCGATGAAGAGCAGCATCGCAGCGAAGCGCCGAAAGGACTTGAGTGAACCCGGCCTCAGCCGGTCCGCGCCGGTGATCGGCCTAGCGTCGCACATCGACGATCCCCACGTCGGTGAGTACCGAGGACATGTCCGTCACAGGCATAGCCCTGCGCAAGGTCTTGGCTCCCCCCAGATGTGTGGCGCGCGGTGAGGCAGTGCGTGGGAACAAGGAGTTCCGTATTCTTCCGATCATTTCACCTGAAGGGGGGGATGTGTCAAGGCCGGGTATCGTGGATTGCCTTCAGCAGCGTCCAGACGTACTCGGTTCGGGCGGTCAGCCCGGGTGGGCGCGGCCGAGGCGGGCCATGGCGACGAGCGCCTGACGGACTTCTGCAGGCGTAGTCACCGGGGCGTCGAAAGGAAAACGCAGGACACGCCTGCCGAGCCGCAGATGGAAGCCTTCGGCATCGACGCCGGCCATCTGAGGTTGTGTGTCGCTTGTCGGCACAACGTTCGCCGACCGGCAGTAACGGCACATTGCCTCGACGTGGTCGGCGTTCATATGCGCGATCATGCGGCGCTCTGCCTCGGCCGAGAAGGGGTTGGGTTTGAGAAGCTTTTCTGGCTCTATCCAATGGATCCTACCAAAACCGCCGATGTAGCGGAAACGCACCGGCCAAAAACAAAAGAACTCGAAGTCGTGGACCTTGTGGTAGTCCGTGGACTCCGGGAAATATCGATAATAGCGCTCGGCCGTCTCGTCGATGTCCTGTTGCGGGACTTTGACTACATTCGCTACACAGGTCAGCCGACCGTTCACCTGCACATCATCACCGGCGCGCTCCAAGACAATGAGTGAGGCGCGGGGATCGGCGATCAGGTTCTTGTAATGCTGCGCGATGCGGCTGATGAGGATGGCGGGCCTGCTTTGCCGATCCAGACAATAGGGCACCACCGAACCAAATGGATAGCCAGGCACATCGACCGAGATCGTCGAAAGAACGCCGAAGTACTCCTCCATCAGAAGCGCCCGCGCTTCGGCGCCGATCGGCATTTTGTCGTTCATCAGTTATTAACCCCGGCTCTGCCCACCGCTACGGCCTGACATTGCGGATGCTCGCTCGTCTATCCGCTCGACGACTCCCCCTAAACTGAGGTGTCCTTCGGTTGTCAGGCATACGCTCCCGAGAGTAAACCGATCCAAGATCATATCGATCGCGCAGCACAAAGACAGCCTGCCGGACCGAGCGCATCGGCGACCGCAGCAGGGCGATGGTGAGAAATGCGGGCTAGGCATACGCGCGCCGGAGCTCCTCGCCGAGGACGGTGAATCCCTGCTCCACCACTCGAGGGGGTTGGGCGTAATGGACCCGGATGCACTCCTCGGTATGGCGCCAGTGGGGTTTTCCGGAGTCCCTTGGGAGACCGGAGAAGAAAGGCTCGCCGGGCACGACCAAGACGCCACGGTCTTTCAAGCGGGCGTAGAGCGTACGGGTGGAGATCGGCAGGTCTGGAAACCAGAGCCACAGGAACATCGCGCCTTCGGGCTCGTGAACGCGGTACGGGAGGCCTTCGAGGGCGAGCGATAATTGGCCCAGGGCGTCGCGCAGGCGCGCGGCGTAATAGGGTTGGATGATCTCGCGCGCGATGCGGATGATCGCGCCATTCCCGAGCAGATCGCAGAGGATCGCCGGGCCGATGCCGCCGGGCGCGAGTGCCAGGATCGCGTTCATGCGGGCCACGGCGGCGATGATCTCCGGCCGCGCGATGACGATACCGGTCCGCACCCCGGGTAGACCGAGCTTCGAAAGGCTCAGGCTCAGTACCATGGAATCATCCCACAGCGGGGTGATATCGCGAAACAGGATGTTGGGAAAAGGCGGGCCATAGGCACCATCGACGATCAAGGGGACCTCGTGGCTCCGCGCGAGCGCCGCGAGTCGTTTCAGGTCCAGGTCCGAGATCACGTTTCCGCTCGGATTGGTAGGGCGTGAGAGACAAACGGCACCGATCTCCTCGCCGATCGCGAGGTCCTCGAAGCTTACGCGATACTTGAAACGCCGGTCCTCGCAGGGATCTATCCCGATCCCGCTTGCGCAGAGATCGATCCCGCTCTCGCAGAGATCGATCAAGGGCCGTCGGGCCAGAATACCGTACGGCTCCACGCACAGGTCCGTATAGCCGATGTACTCGGGACTGAGGGGGAGCAGGATCTTCTTGCGCGTGCCCTCTCCGCCCTCGCCGGCGAAGAGATTGAAGAGCATGAAGAAGCTCAACTGGCTGCCGGAGGTGAGGGCGATGTTCTCGGGGCCGAGGTCCCAGCCGTATTCATGCCGCAACAGCCCCGCCAGGGCCTCGATGAACCCGCCCTCGCCTTGCGGCGGGCTGTAGTCGCCGAAAACGCGGGCGAAGCGCTCCGGTGCCTCCGAGAGCTTCGCGAGCTCGGCGCGGAACAGCGCCTCGAGCGCCGGGATGTGGGCGGGGTTGCCGCCGCCCAGCATGAGTGTGTCGTGGCCGCTTGCCAGTGCGCGCCCGAGGTCCTCCATGAGCTCTGCGATCCCGGATGGCTGGGTGAAGCGCTGTCCAAAACGAGAGAGATGCATGCGTCGAAGCCTGGTGTCGAGCCGATCCGGCTCATTCTAGGAGGGCATGGGGGCTCATCCGCCGCTCAGCGCCGCCAGGAATACGATCCGGTCGTCTGCCGAGAGGCGCTTGCGAAGGTCGCCGGCCGCGGTGTCCGGTGCCTGCCCCGGCCACGAGCGTCTGGCCGGCGCGCGGATCGCGCCACATGACTGACGATCTGGCCGAACAGCATCGGTCCGCTCTGCTTCCAGTGAGCCCACCTGGCGTTGCCCGTGAGGAAAAAGGCGCCCTTCGCGGTCGCGATGAGAAGCGTGGGGCTTGCGGTTCCGGTCCTCTTCGCCATGCGGTCCCCTCCTATCGTATCGGTTGATGCGAGTGTAGCATCCGTGACGGGGCGCGGCCCCGGATGGGACGGGACGGTTCCCCCTGCTCGCCGCCAGTGCTCCTCCATGATTCCGTGAAATAGTTCACAGCACCGTCCCGCGTGGATAGGCTAGCTTGGTTCCACACCGCCCCCTCCAGC
>JACCXJ010000101.1 GCA_013697045.1 Gammaproteobacteria bacterium
CGCCGGGGGTGAGTGCCTGGGCCGGCGGGGCGAGTGCGAGCCCGGCCGCGAGCACCAACCCCCATAGGGGGCGCGCCCGGCCGGATCGGAAATGAGCGCGGTTCGAATAGAGCATAGAGCCTCCCTGTGAGGTGCCTGGGTTGACCAGGGGTGAGCCCCGGCCGGCCGGCGCCGGGCCGGGCAATGGGCGCGAGGTGTCGAGGTACGGTCGGTTCGGTTTCATGGGTCTTCCTCCTTATCGTTGTATGTTAGAAAATGCCCGCGGCGAACGCCGCTCGCAGAGAGCATCGTCCGAAAGCCGCAGCCGGTGGGCGGCCAGATGCTGCACATCGGCGAACCCGCCGCTCGCCTCCCTGCCCGCCTGCAACGAGGCGCACCACGGTCCTCCCGCTTGTTCACGCCAGAGGCGTGCGAGATAAACGACCACATAGCTCGCCCCGGAGTAGCCGCCGTTCGGGTCGGCGCGTAACGCCCCGATGATCACATCACCGAGCCCCACGGTGATCAGCCGCTGCACCTCATCGCTGCGAAACCCGAGCGCCATCGGCCGCACCACCCCGGCAGCACCGCGACATCGTAGAGCTCCTCGATGACGCCGGTGAGCCGCAGCCAGTGTAGCGTATCCCCGGTGCGCAGATCGATGACGAGGATCCCGGTGCGCGCCTCCGCGCCCTTGGCCTCGAGCGCCGCATCGAGCGCGAGCCCCGCGAAGGTGCGGTTCTGCCGGGCACGGGAGATCCCACCAGCGCATGGTCCCCGTGAAAGGCCAACCCCCGCGCATAGCCGGGACAGAAGCTGAGGGGCTCGAACACCCCGCGTGCGAGGTCCACCGAGCCGAGCTGCCCCCGGCCCGAATCGAGCAGCCACAGCCGCTCGCGGTAGCGCCTCGGGGAGTGCGGCATGGACAGGCCCGCGAGGATGGTCTCGTTACGCTCGACATCGAGGAGCAGCCCACCCCCGGCGCGATGCTCCCGCCAGCCATCGGCCACATCGCTACGCCCGACCGCCGTCACGTAGCGGGGCATGCCCCCCTGCAGGGCCAGCCCGTTGAGATGGCAGCGATCCTCGGCGGCGAGCCTGGTGATGAAGGGCGGCTGCCAGAGGGCGTGAAGCTGTGGCGCTCGCTGACGGTCGCGAGACAACTGAACAGCGTGTTGACGAACAGCGGGCGGCCTGTGCCGTCGACCCCGATGTCGTGGATATCGATGTCCCCCGTGGTCCAGCCGAGCTGGGGGACGTACAGCCGGTCGTAGCCCTGGTAGGTCTCGCCGGGACCCAGGCTGTTCTCGAAGCGCCAGAGCTGATAGAGGGTGCTGAGATAGAGGGTCTGCCCATCCGCCCACAACCCCATGCAGCGGCTCAAGGTGCGGTTGAAGATCGAGAGCGTGCCGTCGGGCTTGAGCCCCAAGAGAGAGCTTGCCCGCTTGGTAGGTGGTGAAGGCGAGGCTGAGGCGCGCCTCGGCCAGCCAGCTCGTGAAGTGCCGCGAGCAGAAGACCTCGAAGAGCGGCGCGCTCGAAGCGCCCGGCGGCGCCCCCGCGGGCGTCATCCCCGCTGACCCCTCGCGCGGGCCGAGGCCCCGCCCGCCAGCGTCCTCATCGTGGCTGGGAGCTACCGTCCGACGAAACGATCAAGGCAGCCGTTCACCTGCCGCAGGTGAGCGTCGGGCTTCGCGATAGCCTGATCAGCGGCGTCTGCGGTGACGGTCCCCTCTGTCCGCTTTGCTCGGATCTGGAGCAAAGCTTTTTTTAGCTCGACTCGCTTGCCTTCGTACGTCGTGATCGCATCGAGGATCAACGTCCGATAAGCGACAGCGTCCGGATCGTTCAGGTCCATCAGCTCCTCGGCGACGACGCCAGCCGTGGACCTCGTTTCAATCGTCGCCCCCTTGAAACGGAGATGCTGGAACATCTCATGGTCGCACGGGTTCGGGACGTAGAGCGTCTTCTCTTTGCTCCTCGCCGGCCAGTAGTTCCCCTTTCGCCGATTGCACGGATTGCAGCAGTAGAACAGGTTCGAGTACGTCGTTACCAAGTTCTCGAGGAGTGATTTCGGGCGGTAATGGTCCACGCCGTAGAGCTCGTAGCCCTTCATCGAATCGGGCATCCGGCAGTAGATACACTTCCGCTCGAACTCGCTTGTACGCCGAGTAGGTCGAAAGCGAGCCGGGGCGTTCTCGCCGAACGTGCCGGACTTTCGGGTAGACGAACGGATTCAACGCAGCCCGAACTTACCTCGGATCTCGTCGAGGTCGGCGGACGTCTCCTCAAGCTGGCCCACCATCGTCGAGAGGCTGTTGAGATCCTCGCGAGTTACGCGCGGGCTGAGGCGGCGAAGGCGTTGTGTGAGAATCTGAAGCCGTGCGTCGTCCTCCGTGGTGGAGATGCTTTCGTATTTGCGTGCTAGCAGCGCAACCCTCGCGTCGCGGGCACGGATGACGGGATCGTCCGCTTCCGGGGCAAGCTGCTCTAACTCCGACGGAAAAGCCTCTCGAAGCTCCGCCGCAGTTGCTGTGCTCGCCCCGCCTCGATTTATGGAAGGAACCGACAACCGATAGCTGACGAACACGCTCTGCTGGAAGGCCGATACAGGACGTTCTCCCACGACCGTTCCCTCCCGACCGCGTCGACCGCGTCGCTCCTCGAAGGTGTGAACGTTTGCGGCAGTGATGTCCGAAAAACTTCCTACGGCTTGCATGGCGAGCCCTTACTTCTTTAGTGTTGAAGGTCCGAGATGTTCCTTCGCCTTGTCACCAAGCGACCACGCGAACATCGCATACTCCTGGTCGTGAAGTTGTCGAACGATGCTTAGCGTCTCGGGAATGGTCACGTCCTCCCGATAGAAATCGAAGTCCAGGATGTACTCACGTCGTCCCGCCTGCGGGTCGGTGCCGAGCCCGTGCTGGAAGCAGTAGCCGCCCACAGTGGTCGGCCCGCGAACGCGCTGCCAATGCTCTTCGACATCACCGAAAGTTCCTTCACCTAAGGGCGAGACGAGCGCAGGGTTCACCCACTGCTTGACCTCGGAGGGGGCGAAGGGCACGGCGTTGATGTAGCGGAGGCCGACCCTGGTGAAGAAGTCGCTGTCGATGGTTCCTTCCGCTGCCTTCAAGACGAACCCCAAGCGCTTCTCGAACTGAGCGAAAGAGTCGTAGCTCGATGTCTCCAAGGAGAGTGCCGCAGCCCGGAGCGTCACCGTCCACCCCCCCTTCTTGGAACGGAACGAGTGCGCGTTACTCTGTGCGAGGCTGCCCCGGGTTCACGTTCACGTTCTTGACAAGGTCGTGCAACGGGTACTCCTTGCGGACCGCCTTGTTGAACTCAAGGGGCCGTTCCGCTTCGAGCTCGAAGAGCGTTGGGAACCGGAGCTCGCAGACCGCCAACCGGATGAGGTTCTTCGAGAAACGCGCGGCGTCAGCGCGAGGAACGTTCAGTGGCTTCGCTGGCGGGGCCGGGGCATCCATCATCGGGCTCTCTCTTGTCCCACGGATCTTCCATCAGGCAAGTGCATTGCCAGCCCCGAACTGAGCCACCTCGGAAGGCGGAATCTCTGCAGCAAGCAACCGATCAGCCGTACGGCGGGGCTGGAACGGAGCTGGCCGAACTCCACCGCCTCGATGACCTTCGCCAGCATCACCGGCGTGACGAATGGCAGACGGGCAAAGGATAGGAGATTCAACGCGGGCCTGCAACGGAGAATGCTTGTCGGACGGGCTGGGCAGTGATTTGGCGGTTTGAAAGGGGTCCGGCGCCGGGGGGAAGCGGTCAGTCGGGGCGACCCCGTGGTTGGCGGGGGCTCAAGGGTGAGTTTTGGAGGTGGTGTCAGGTGGCTAGACGCGAATTCGCCTGTTCGAGTCGAGGTGCGGCGACCGGCAGCAACAGGAGGGGAAGCGCCTACCAGCGTGCAGCATCCCTCCCTGGATGGGCCGGAACGTCCTGTCGTTGCATCCTCGACGCGCCAAGCAGGCTCTGCTCTGGGCCTGGCCTTCGTGAACTCGGCCGAGCACGGCGGCGCCGGCGTGGTGGCGGGATGAGGGGTCACCAGGCGCTCCAAAAAGTCCATGGGCGTAAGAGACAGCACCGTTGCCCGCCCGGTCGGGGCTTGCGGATCCGATAGTCGGACGCGGCATCCGCGGCGCCCGGGTGATCTCGATGGCCCGGAGCCGCGCGGGGAGGGCGCCGAGGCGAGAGCAGGGCGGTTCGACCGGCATGGCCGCGCCCGGCGTGTACGGTTGACGCGAGGGCGATATTCTGCAAAATGTCCGGCGGTCCGGGGTCGGGCGCAGGCGAGGAGCGCGCGGCCCGGTCGCGACCCAACCCGGCTGCACGACGAATGGCTCTATGGATCAATGGGCTCTATGCACGCTATCGAAGTCCGCCAACTGACCAAACGCTTCGGACCCTTGACGGCCGTCAACGGCGTCTCGTTCACCGTCGATCGCGGGGAGGTCCTGGGGTTCCTGGGGCCGAACGGCGCCGGGAAATCCACGACCATGAAGTTGATCACGGGTTTCCTGGAGCCGAGCGGCGGGTATGCCAAGGTGTACGGCCATGACGTCGTGGAGGAGCCCATCGAGGCCAAGCGCAAGCTCGGCTATCTCCCCGAGGGCGCGCCACTGTATGGCGAGATGACGCCGCGCGGCTTCCTGGAGTTCATCGCCGAGGTGCGCGGGTTCAAGGGCAGCGAGGCCCAGCGGCGGATCGCCCAAGTGGTCGAAAAGGTCCACCTCGAAGGGGTGATGGGGCAGCGCATCGAGACCCTGTCGAAGGGCTACAAGCGCCGCGTGGGGCTCGCCCAGGCGCTGCTGCACGACCCGGAGGCGCTGATCCTGGACGAGCCCACCGACGGCCTGGACCCGAATCAGAAGCACGAGGTGCGGACCCTCATTCATGACATGGCGCGCGACAAGGCCATCATCATCTCGACCCACATCCTCGAGGAGGTCGATACCGTGTGTACCCGCGCCATGATCATCGGGCGCGGGCGGGTCTTGTTCTCCGGCACCCCGGCCGAGCTCGCGGCGCGCTCCGAGTACCACAACGCGGTGTCGCTGGTCGTCCGATCCGGTACCGCGGCGGCGGCCAAGCGGCGCATCGAGGCCCTCGCCGGAGTGGTAAGAGTCGAGGCGGGTGCGGTCGCAGACGGCCATGTGCGCATCCTGGCGATGCCCCGCAACGGGGTCTCGATCCTCGCTGACATCGCCGAGGCGGCGCGCGCCGGAGGCTGGGAAATCGATGGCCTCGCGGTCGAGGCGGGGCGTCTCGACGAGGTGTTCCGAACCATCACCGCCCATTACCAGGATGATACATTTATACCCGAAGGCCGGGAGAGGCCTCGGGCGGACCGAGCCGCGCCATGAACAACACGCTGGTGATTTCAAAGCGCGAGCTGGGGGCGTATTTCGCGACCCCGGTGGCCTATGTCTTCATCGTCATCTTCCTGTTGCTGATGGGGGTGTTCGCGTTCTATCTGGGCGGGTTCTACGAACGCAACCAAGCCGATCTCGATGCCTTCTTCCAGTGGCACCCGTGGCTGTATCTGTTCCTCATCCCGGCCCTGTCTATGCGGCTGTGGGCCGAGGAGCGCAAGACCGGGACCATCGAGCTGCTCATGACCCTGCCGGTGTCGCTCACCGAGGCGGTGCTCGGGAAGTTCCTGGCCGCCTGGTGCTTCACGGCCGTGGCGCTCATGCTGACCTTCCCCATCTGGATCACGGTCAATTATCTGGGCGACCCTGACAACGGCGTTATCGTCGCGGCCTATCTCGGCAGCCTGATCATGGCCGGCGCGTTCCTGGCCATCGGCTCGTGCATCTCCGCGCTCACCAAGAACCAGGTGATCGCCTTCGTGGTCAGCGTGGTGGTGTGCTTCTGTTTCGTCCTGAGCGGCTTCCCGATGGTGCTCGACTTCTTTTCGGGTTGGGTGCCCCCGATGATGCTCGACGCCATCAGCGATTTCAGCTTCCTCACGCATTTCGCGGCCATCCGCAAGGGCGTCATCGACGTGCGCAGCCTGATCTATTTCCTGAGCCTGATCGCGCTTTGGCTGTATGCCACGACCGTGGCCATCGATGCGCGCAAGGCAAGCTAGGCGGGACCGCACATGACACGCCGTTCTCTGTCGCGCAGTGGGCTGGTGCTGGCCGCCGGCTTGTTCCTCGCCATCAACATCCTGGCGAGCGAGACGATGAACGCGTGGCGCCTGGACCTGACCGCGAACCGGCTCTTCACCCTTTCGAAGGGCACGCGCAATATCTTGAAGGGCCTCGATGAGCCGATCGCGCTTCGGCTCTTCTATTCGGCCAAGCTCTTCGAAGGGATCCCGAGCCTGCAGAGCCATGGCGCCCGCGTCCGCGACCTCCTCGATGAGTACGTGGCGGAGGCCGGGGGCAAGCTCACGCTCACCGTCATCGACCCCGAGCCCTTCTCCGAGGCCGAGGATGAGGCGGTGGCCAACGGGGTCAACCAGTTACCGATCAGCGGCAGCGGAGATCGCGCCTATCTCGGGCTCGTGGGCACGAGCTCCGCGGATGACCGCGCCGCGATCCCGTTCCTGTCGCCCGAGAAAGAGCAGTCTTTGGAGTACGAGGTGACCAAGCTCGTATATAACCTGGCCCACCCCAAAAAGCGGGTCATCGGGCTCATCACCACCCTGCCGGTCATGGGCGATCCGATGCGCATGGCGGCCACGCGTGATGGTCCCTCGGCGCTCGCGACGATGCTCCGCGAGTCCTTCGAGATCCGCGAGCTGGGCACCGAGGTGGGTGCCATCGACAAGGACATCGACACGCTCGTCATTGTCCACCCCAAGGCGCTTTCAGAAGGCACCCGCTACGCCATCGATCAGTTCGTGTTGAAAGGCGGTAAGGCGATGGTGTTCGTGGACCCCTATGCCGAGGAGGATCGCTCGACCCCCGATGAGCAGAACCCGGCGGCGCTGCCCAAGCTAGATTCGGACCTGCCCGATCTCTTCGAGCGCTGGGGGCTCAAGCTCGTCAAGGACAAGGTGGCCGCCGACATCGAAGCCGCGATCCGCGTGACCTATTCGGGCCCTTCGGGTCCGCGCCAGATCGAATACCTGCCGTGGCTGCGCCTGCGGGAGGCCAATCTGAATCGCAAGGACTTCGTGACCAACGAGCTGGGCCAGCTGAACCTCGGGACCGCCGGCGTGTTGGAGCCGGTCAAGGACGCCAAGACGGAATTCACGCCGCTCTTATCGACCGGCAAGAAGGCCATGCTCATGGACCGCGATGCGGTGATGTTCTCGCGCGACCCGGCCGCGCTCATGCAGGGCTTCAAGTCCGGTGATCAATCGCTGGTCCTGGCCGCGCGCCTGAGCGGCGTGGTCAAGACCGCTTTTCCGCAGGGCAGGCCAAAAAAGGACGAGGGCAAGAAGCCCGAGGGCGATACCGCCAAACCCGCCGATGCCGCCGATGCCGATGCCGTCGATAAGGACTTCATTGCGGAATCCAAAGGGCCGGTCAACGTCCTCGTGGTCGGTGATACCGACATATTGGCCGATCGCTTCTGGGTCCAGATGCAGGACTTCCTCGGGCTCAACGTCCCCTCGGCGATCGCCGACAACGCCGACTTCGTGATCAACGCACTCGACAACCTGGGCGGCAACGACGACCTCATCAGCCTGCGCAGTCGCGGCGAGTCTGCCCGGCCGTTCACCAAGGTCGCGTCCATCCAGCGCGACGCCGAGCTCAGGCTGCGCGATCGGGAGCGGGGGCTGCAGGACAAGCTCAAGGACACGGAGAAGAAGATCCAGGACCTGCAGCGTAAAAAGGGCGAGGGCAGCACCTTGCTCCTGAGCGCGGAGCAAAAACACGAGATCGAATCCTTCCGGGGCGAGCAGCTCAAGACCCGCAAGGAATTGCGCGCGGTTCAGCACGATCTGCGCCGCAACATCGAGCGCCTGGGGGATTGGCTCAAGTTCATCAACATCGCCCTCATCCCAATCTTGATCGGGCTCGGCGCCGCCCTCGCCGGGGTGTGGCGCGCCCGCCGGGCGCCGGCCTGAGCTCCATGCGCAAGACGGCCTTTTTCGCGCTCTGCATCGCCACCGTGCTCGCGGTGGCGGCCGCCATGTTCGTGAGCAATCAGCGGGCGCCCGAGTCCGAGCTCGCGCAAAGCGCGCTCTTTCCGCGGCTCGCGGATCACATCAACGACGTGGCGCGCATCGAGGTCAAGTCCAAGGACCACAAGACCACCGTGCGCAAGGACGGCGAGCGCTGGGTGATCGAAGACCGCGGCGGATACCCGGCACTCTTCGACAAGGTCAAGGCCACCGTGGTCGCGGTCGCGGACCTCGAGGTCCTGGAGCCCAAGACGAGCAACAAGGAACTCTATCCGCGCCTCGGCGTCGAGGGCATCGATGCCGAGCCGTCGAGCTCGGTGCTCGTGAACCTCGCCGATGGGCAATCCAAACCGCTGGCCGCTCTCCTGGTCGGCAAACCACGCAGTGGCGGTCCTCTGGGGACCTATGTGCGCCGTCCCGACGAGCCGCAGGCGTGGTTGGTGCGAGGCCAGGTCGAGGTCAGCGCCGATCCGGTGGAGTGGATGGAGCGAGAGCTCCTGAACATCGCCCCCGAGCGGATCCGCGAGATCACCATCGAGAAGGCCGGTGAAAAACCCGTCCGGGTCTTCAAGAAGGAGCCCAAGGACAAGGACTACGTGCTCGCCGATCTGCCCAAGGCCGCGAAGCTCAAATCCCAGCTTACCTTGAACGGCTTGGCCAACGCGCTCGAGCAAATGCGCCTGGATGACGTCAAGAAACGCGCCGGCTTCGAGTTGCCCAAGGGGCATACGGTCACCACCCTGCGTGGCTTCGATGGCTTGGTGGCGGTGGTCCAGAGCGCGCTCATCGACGACAAGACCCACGCCGTCTTTGAGTTCTCCTACGATGCCGCGGCCGCAGCCGAGCCCGAGAAGAAACCCGCTGCCTCTGACCAGGCGACCGCGACGGCGACGGCAGCCGGGGCCGAGAAACCGGCGGGAGCGCCGGAGGCGCCGACTGCCCCCGGGAACGCGCCGAAGAGCGAGGTCCCGGCCCCCGAACCCGCCAAGCCCTCGGTAGCCGACGAAGTCGCCACGCTCAACGCCAAGGTGGCCGAGTGGGTGTACCTGGTGCCGACCTACAAGGGCAAGCTGCTCGCCGAGGGTCTCTCGGATCTGACGGAACCCGAGCAACCCGAACCCAAGAAGACCTCTCCGAAATCCAAGTAAACTTGCGGCAGGGATGCCTCTCACCAGGCACCCCCCGGGTCGCCGGAGGCGGTCACCGGCGCCCGGCTCTCACAGACCGTAGCGTGCGGATTTCCCGCACTACGCTCTCCAGTTCAGTTATGGGGACTGGGGGTTAAACACCCTCGGCTGCCCGAGGGCCAAGGCGCCGGGTGTAGCCACCCACCTCGCCGACTCGCAGGGCCTGGGCATGGCGGTTTATCTCATGGCACCACACCCCAAGGCCAATGGCGGCGCCCTCGGGCGAGGCTACTTATCGGCCACTGAACACAATCCGGGCGCGACTCAATCGAGCGCGATCCGAGATAAGCGACGAGCTTTACTTGGTCCTCGGAAGCCAATGTCTCCTTTGGGTTGGGTACCGACTTCTCGACATCCTGGTTGCATACCGGTCAGGAGCAGCCAGTTGGCAAACTGCTAAATTGGGGGCGTCGCACCGGCACAGCTCCCTCAACAGCCAGACAGGCACGCTGGAATACCCTACGCCGGCGGTCGAGCGCCCCTGCACCACCCTCCGCTGGGGAAACATATCCGTGCGAGGCGCCGGTCTCCATGGAAACGTGGATAGTCAGCCATCTCGTGGTCGGCCTCGTTCCGAGGCTTCCAGCGAGCCGAAACGTGGATCTGGACAGGCGGATCGTACCGTTCTACGGACGCAACGGCACGCGCAAGAGAGACGAAGGATGCCCTTCAAATGAGCGCCGCCGCCGGGACACCGAGCCTCACGGCCGGCGGTTCGGCGCAGCAGAACCAGGGTTCGAGCAGGTGCGGCACGTCGCCGGCCGCCTCGGCGCGGTGTGCGCAATCATGCCGAGACGCGAGGCCGGCGAGGCGCCAGACCGCGTCGAAGATCTCCGCCCGGGATCGCCCCTCGCACTCCCCCGCCGTCACGGCCTCCAGCACCGCGGCCTGGAGGGCGTCGACCTTGGGGTCGGGATGCCGCCACGGGAAGACGAGTCGGCCGGCGTCGAACGGGCCGAGCACGGCGGCCATCTCCGGCAGATCGAGGAGCAACGACCCGGCCGGCACCAGAAGACGCAGGGCGAGCTGGATCGGGGCCACGCTGGCGACGAGGTCATAGGCGGCGATGCGTTCCAGGAACGCCCCGTAGTCGCAAGGCGTCGTCCACGGGTGGAACGGGATGAAGGTCGGGTGCACCGCGAGACCGTGCCGGCGCAAAAGCCCGAGGGCCCGGCCGAAGTCGGCGGCGGTGTGGCCTTTGGCCAGGCGGCGCAACACCTCGTCGTCGAACGACTCGACCGCGGTCGTGACGAAGAGGCAACCGGTGTCGGCCAGGGCGGCGAGGTAGCGGGCATCACGAAGCAGGTGCTCCACCTTGATGGTCACGTCGTAGCTCACGTCGGGGTGCCGGCGGTGCATCTCCCGCACGATGCGCACCGCGTGGGTCACCCCGTTCCAGAAATCGGGGTCCCCGAAGGTGATGTGCCGGGCGCCGGCGTCCACCTGCTGGTCGATGTCGGCGAGCACCACGTCCCGCTGCACGACCCGGAACCGGCCGTCGTAGACCGGGACCACCGGGCAGTGGCGGCAGCGGTGGCGGCAGCGGTGGCGGCAGCCACGGCTGGCCTCCGTGTAGCCGGCGAGTCGGGTGCTACCGTCGGGCATCTGAAGCTGGGCGTAGCGTTCGAGGCCCGGGAGACCGCTGCGGTCGGGCACCCGGAACCGTTGCCGGGCCAGGGCGACGGCCGGCGCCAAAGCCCGTCGCCGCCGGTCGTTCACGAGCCAGGCGAGCTCTGTTTCGAACTCACCACCGATCACGGCCATGGCGCCGAGACCGGTCAGAAGCTCGGCGTTGGCCGGGGCGTAGAGGCCGAAAAAGCACAGCTCGACGTTCGGGTTCAGGCGCCGGACATCGGGGACGACCTCGAGGGCCAGGCGGGTGGCGGTGTGCATGGGCACGTGGAAGGCCACCAGATCCGCGGCGGAGACGGCCGCCTCGTCGAGCGGAGATCGCGTGAGGTCGACGCACGTCACCCGGGCGCCGATCTCCGCCAGCCACGCCGCCGGGCTGGCCAGGCCGAAGGGCTGATGCCCACACTCGTAGGTGGCGACCAGCACGACGTTCATCGGCTCAGTGCGCCCGTCTTAGCCCGGGGTCTCCCCGCTCACCGGCACCGGATCAGGAAGTGGTGGTCGTCGACCGTCGTCCGGATCGTGATCTCGCCGGCGTCGCCGGCCGACCAGTCGGGGAAGGCCTCCCCGTCGAGGGTGACCTCGCAGTCGGTGCTCGCCAGTTGGGTGACCCGGAAGGTGGTGGGCAACCCGACGACGGTGGCGCCGGAGCCGCGGCAGATGCCGACGGAGAGCACGCCCCGCTCACGGTCCCAGAACGCCTGGCGGACGGTGAGGGCCGGGTAGTCGATGCCGACCACGGTGGGCTCGTCGAAGCGGCGCATGTCTGCGTCGCGGTACATACGGGCGAAGTCACCGGGTCCGCCGATGTAGGCGCCCAATGGTTGGGGATGCCCCGGGGCCAAGCTTCCGGCACGCCGAACGACCACCAGAACTCGCCGTCCTCGTAGGTCGGTTGGTAGTGCTGCTCGAACCAAGAGAGGAACTGGCCGACCCGCTGGTCGTCGCCGAGCTCATGGGCGCAGGCGAGCGCCGCCACCGTGGCCCACAGATCGTGGATGTCGGCGGGGCCGACGATCTCCCTGGGAAGGGCGATCCGCAAGCTCCCGTCCGCCTCCTGGCGGCCGTGGTAACGGATGCAACCTTCGTAGAGCTTTTCGGCATAGGGGCGATCAAAGACGGAGAGCTGGAACGCGGTCGAGGTCCAGAACAGGGGATCTGGTTCTCCGGGCGGTTCATCGCGTAGTGGATGTCACGGTCGTAGTAGGTGCTGTGCCAGCGGAAGTAGCCGTCCTGGTCGGGGTCGCCGGCGATGAAGGCACCCTTGGCGAAGTCGAGCCACTCCTCGTAGCCGCTGGTGTAGTCGGTGCCGTGCAGTTGGTCATAGAGGAGCATGCCGAGACCGCCGACGGTCACGCAGATGGGGAAGACCTTGCCGACCTCGCAGTCGATGCCGGGCCGCAGGCTGGAGCCGTTGGCGTCCATGGGCGCCTTGAACTGCTCGCACAGGCCGGCGGCGATCTCTTCGGCGGAGTACCGGTAACGGATCTCGTCGTCGTAGACGAGGTCGAAGGGCTGGTCGTACTTGGCGTCGCCTGAGATGCGGCGCAGGTGGGCCAGCTGCTCGAGGAAGTAGCCGCGGTACATCATGTTCCCGCAGCCGTTGGCGGCGATCGGGTCAGGGTCGTAGACCCGCCCCCCGGCGCCGGGCGAGTGTTGGTGTACGTAGGGGTACGTGGGCCGCGGCGACACGGCGGCGACCATGATCGACTGCAGGAGGCCGTCCATATAGGTGCAGAGACCGTTGCCGCAGTAGCCGGGGGCGTTGTAGATGCCGGCCATGCCCGGCGGGATCGTGTGCCGGTAGTAGAAGTAGGGGTACTGCGCCCGGTTGGGGTCGAGGCCCTTCTGTTCCACCCAGTCGTACCAGGCGGCGTACTGGGTCATGCGCTGGGCGAAGCGGTCGCCCGCGTCGACGTAGACCTCCCGCCACGCCGGGGTCTCCTGCGCCATCTTGGCTAACATCCGGATGGCGTACGTCAGATCGTAGGTCAGCTTCGCCATGTAGGGCCAGCCGGTCCACCGGTCGAATCCGTCGGAGATACGTCCCCCCTTCGTCCAGTCATCCACCTCGTGGGCGAGGCGCCAGGCCAGCTTGAGCTGACCGAGCGCCTCCTCGGTGAGCGACGGGTAGCCCGAGTCGACCCGGGGACCCGAGGTCGTCCGCGCCACGCACCAACTTCCCTACCCCGGTCCGTGCGCCTTGCGACCGTCGTCCACAAGGCCGCCGTCCCTCCGGCAACCCCGGAGGCACTCGCGGTGTTCGTCCATGGGGTCTTCGGGAACTGTCGCCGGACTTGGGGCCGTATGCCTCGGTCCTGGCGCCTCGCTCAAAACTCGAGGTGCTTGGGCGTGCGCGGGAACGGGATCACGTCGCGGATGTTGGTCACCCCCGTCACGAGCATCAGGAACCGCTCGAAGCCGAGCCCAAAACCGCTGTGAGGCACACTGCCGAAGCGGCGCGAGTCCAGATACCACCAATAGGGTCCCTCATCGAAGCCCATCTCGTTGATTCGCGACCGGAGCACATCGAAGCGTTCTTCTCGCTGGCTGCCGCCGATGATTTCCCCGATCCTCGGCACCAGGACGTCCATCGCGGCGACCGTACGTCCATCGTCGTGGAGCCGCATGTAGAACGCCTTGATGCCCTTGGGATAGTCATGGACGATGACCGGTTTCTTGAAATGACGCTCGGTCAGGTAGCGTTCGTGCTCGGTTTGCAAATCGGCACCCCATGCCGGCTCGAACTCGAAGGATTCGCCCGAGCCCCGCAGGATCTCGATGGCATCGC
>JACCXJ010000110.1 GCA_013697045.1 Gammaproteobacteria bacterium
CGCCAGGACCGCACGGGCCTCCCGCGTGTGAACACCACCGGTAACCTGGCCGGCTTCTTAGCGCGTTCAAGCCCTGCCAGCCAGCCGAGTTCCTGTTTCAGTGCCTGCCGGTACAGGAACACGATCGCGTTGAGCGCCTGGTTCTGTGTGGACGCCGCGACCTTGCCCTGCACGGCCAGATGGGTGAGAAACGCTTCCACCTCGGGCGCCCCCATCTCGGCGGCATGCCGCTTCCCATGAAACAGGATGAAGCGCCGGATCCAATCGACGTAAGCGTGCTCGGTGCGGATGCTGTAGTGCAGCCGCCGGATGACGTTGCGAACCTGATCGAGCAGCCGGGGTTGCCCCCGAACCGGGGCCATATCCTCAAGTCTGTCCATGCCGTGTTTCCTTACGGTGGGACACGCGCCCCCGTGTACAACCCCTTCGTCATCAAGGCCTTGCCAACCTTGGAGACGCCCCCACCATAATATAATACGGCATCGAGGCCGCCCGCCTCAACCCCTCACCGTCCCGCAGCCTATCCCGCGGCAAGGCCGGGGCCAAGCCACTGGAGTAAGCCATTGTTGCGAGGTGTGCTATACTTTTTTGGCGGGTCGGTTGCCGTCTAGCAAGACGACGGATCGGCGACGCGCTCTTCGGCGGGAATAACAACGACACCCTAGACGGCGGACCCAATGCCGACTTCCTCCGCCGGGGCAGTGGTTTCGATAAGTGTATCAACGGTGAGAACCGTAGGCCAGTGCGAAGCATGAGCTCAGCCCGGTAGGGTGGGCACTGCCCACCAAAAAGGAGGCTCAATCTGTGCGATGGGTGGGCGGCGATTCCCAAATCTCAAAATGGGAACCGCCCACCCACACGTATGCGATACGAACGTTGACGATGGGTGGTGCCCCAATTCTCTCGCCCGCCGGCGGCGATCAGCCGCACAACAACCTGCAGCCGTTCCTGACCTTCAATTTCTGCATCGCGCTGCAGGGGGTGTTTCCGCCGAGGTCGTAGGACAGCATTTGGGGACTATTGAAACTGCTGCTCGATACCCGCCACCCGCCGTTGCTCTGACACAGTAAACATTTCAGGCACCTTCCTGCTGGCATAGGGGGACACCTGCAAAGCGAGCCGTCCCCGGTGTATCCTGGTGGGCCTACCGGCCCAGCGTCACCACGCGCTTGCGGATGTGACGATCTGGGTATTAGTGATTGGGGTTGCGGATGGGGTGTCATGAATCGCTTATCGCTTAGCGGGTACGCCGCACTCTGCGGTCTGTGGTCGGTCTTGGCCTGTGCAGAGGCCGTCGCGCCTCCGGTCCCGACCGGACCGAGCGTGAAGGTCCCGATCTATTTTCTCATGGACGCGAATACCGGCCAGGTGCTGGCCGAAGCGCTCGCCGACGACCGCGCGAGCCCCGCGAGCCTCACCAAGATCATGGCGGTGTATGTGATTGCCCACGAGCTCGGACAGGGCAATATCAAGTTAGAGGACCCGGTGACCATCAGCGAGAACGCCTGGCGCATGGGCGGATCGCAGATGTTCATCGAGGTCGGCAAGCAGGTCTCGGTCAAGGACCTCCTGATGGGCATCATCGTGCAGTCGGGGAACGATGCCAGCGTGGCGCTCGCCGAGCACGTGTCGGGCACCGAGGAGGCTTTCACCGATCTCATGAACCAGCACGCGGCGCGCCTCGGTCTGCGCAACAGTCACTTCCTCGACGCCTCCGGTCTCGATCAACCCGAGCACTATTCGACCGCGCGCGACCTCGGCATCCTGTCGGCGGCCTTGATCCGGGACTTCCCGGAGGTCTATTCCTGGTTCAAGGTACATGAATTCACCTTCAACGGGATCAAGCAACCGAACCGCAACCGGCTCCTGTACCGTGACCCGTCGGTCGACGGCATCAAGACGGGGTTTACGGATGACGCCGGTTATTGCCTGGCCGCCTCCGCGCTGCGCGACGGGATGCGGTTGGTTTCGGTGGTGATGAAGGCGGAGAGCGAAAAGCAGCGCACGGCCGCGACCCAGGCGTTGCTGAGCTTCGGCTTCCGATCTTACGAGACCCACCGTGTTTACGAGGCCCATAAACCCCTGGCGCAGGCGCGCATATGGAAAGGCCAGGCCAAGGCCGCCGATCTCGGGCTCGTCGAGGACCTCTACGTCACGGTGCCGAGAAACCGCTACAAAGACCTCAAGGCGGCCATGGATATCAACCCGCGCCTCATGGCGCCTCTTCCCAAGGGTGGCCAGGGCGGCGTCCTCAAGGTCACGCTCGGCGACCAACAACTCTTGGAGCGCCCCCTGGTCGCGCTCAAGGATGTGGCCGAGGCGCCCATCTACAGCCGCTGGATCGACGAGCTGTGGATGCTCGTCCAATAAATGCCGAGCTGTTACCTGAACGGCGAGGTGCTGCCGCTCGAGGAAGCGCGCATCCCGGTCCTGGATCGGGGTTTTATCTTCGGCGATGGTGTATACGAGGTGATCCCGGTCTTCGGGGGTCGTTTGTTTCGCCTGGCAGAGCATCTCAAGCGCCTGGCCGCCAGCCTCAAGGCAGTGCGGATCGCGCGGCCGCTCGGTGATGAGGAATGGGCCGACATTCTCAAGACCCTCGTGGACCGGAATGGCGGTGGCAATCAATCGGTCTATCTACAAGTCACCCGCGGCGTCGCGCGTCGCGACCTCGTGTTGGCGGAACCCGTGTCACCCACGGTCTTCGCCATGAGCAACCCGCTCACTCCCCCGCGCGAGCCCGAGCCGGTCGGCGCCGTCACCTGCGACGACATCCGCTGGCGGTATTGCCACATCAAGGCGATCGGCCTCTTGCCCAACGTGCTCTTGCGATTGCAGGCGGCCGATGCCGGGGCCTACGAGGCCATCCTGATCCGCGACGGCCGGGTCACCGAAGGGGCGGCGAGCAATGTCTTCGCGGTCCACGCCGGCGTGGTGACGACCCCACCCAAGGGGCCGGAGCTTTTGCCCGGCATCACCCGCGATCTGATCGTCGAGCTGCTGCAGGCGGCCCGCCTGCCCTGTCACGAGACCCGGATCTCGGCCGAGGCGCTCGCTAGCGCCGATGAGATCTGGCTCACCAGCTCCGTACGCGAGCTCTGCCCGGTCACGGCCCTGGACGGTCGGCCCGTGGGCCGAGGGGTTCCCGGACCGCTATGGCGATGTGCCCTGGACTTGTATCAGGCTTACAAGCAGCGCACTTATCAGGCCGAAGTCGAGGGATGCGTGTCGGACTTACGTCCTGCTGCTAGCTAGGCTAGTTAGACGCCTACGGCACCGGCCGGTGCACGACGAGTGCCCTGAAGCTCGCGGTCGCGCGGTTGACGAAGAGCGCCATCGTATGCGCCACGCCGGCGAGGGGAAACTCACCGATCGGGCGACCGCCCAAGACGGCGCGCACACGATCCTCGTGCACTACGAGGCTGAACGGTACCTGTTCTTGCAGCCCTTGATCGACCGGCACGAAGCCCAGGAGGCGGGAAGCCGGCCGCCCCTCCGCATCCACGATCTCCGTCAGAGACCCATAAAGCCTGTCCAGTTTTTTCAGCGCGAGCACTACGATGCCGCGCGGTTCGATCTCGATGCGGACGCCGGCCTCCCTCGAGTCCTCCGTCAGGAGCGCGAGGCTACCGTCGATGCGCCATGGCGCCCGGCCGAGCTTGCGGGCCTTGTGCCCGGACCCCATCACATTGATGCCGCCGCCCTCCTCCTCGGCCATCCAGGTGGCCTGGCCGACGCTCGGATCCCAGCCCGACAACGGGTCCGTGAAGCGATCCGAGATCAAGGCCTCACCCTGCGACTCGAACTGGACCTCGGCCGCGGAGGGCGGCGAGGCCTGCGGTGCCGCCACGGCCTCGGGGCGGCCGCTCTCCGGGCCCTGGAAACCCGGTCGGCCGCTCGTCGTGATCGATCAAGAGGACACCCGCGATGACGATCGCGCAGAGCAATACGATCCCTGCCGTCATGGCGGAGGGTTTGGGTTTCCGCGTTAGCTAGGGCGATCGTGGGCTGCACGGCCAAAGACCGATCCTGGAGCCGTTCGCAGACTGCGATCACCTCACTATAGGACCCGGGCCGCTGCCCTCTCTCGGGGGCGAGAAGGCGGCGCGTGAGACCCACGACACCGGGGCTCAGTCCTGGACGCAGCGCGTGGGGATCCGGCGTCTCCGTTCGCATCTTGTCTACGATCAGGCACCCGGGTGCGGTGTCGGCGAACAGTTGTACACCGGTCAGCATCTGAAAGAGCACGCACCCGAGTCCGTAGAGATCGGCTCGGAAGTCCACGTGATCCGGATCGCCGAACTGCTCCGGGGCCATGTACGTCGGCGTGCCCACGACCTGGGTGACTAGGGTCAGCGGAGCCTGCCCCGCGTCTACGGCGCGTGCGATCCGAGATCCGCGAGCATGACCTCGAAGGGGAAGCCTTCGTCGCCGGCGTGCCGCTTGAGCAGGATGTTCTCGGGCTTGACATCGCGGTGGATGATCCCGTGCTGCAGGGCGTACGCCAGAGCGCCGGCGATCTTTCGCACCACCCCCAGGGCCTGGTGCTCGGTGAGCGGGCCGTGTTCGACCAGCCAGCGGCGTAGATCGAAACCGTCGATATACTCCATGGCCAGATAGAGCTCGCCCTCCTCGGTGACGCCGCCCTGGTAGCACTCCACGATATTCGGATGGCGGAGTGAGGCGAGGATCTTCGCCTCGCGGCGGAAGCGCTCTGCGAAGCTCGAATCTGGAAGGTCCTCGCGCCCCTTGAGGACTTTGACCGCGATGGGCCGGTCCAGGTAGATCTGGCGGCCGGCATAGACGATCCCCGCGCCGCCCTGCCCGACGACCCGATCCAGCCGGATCTCGGGGACCCGCGGGAAGGACGGCTCGCTCTCAGACTTGGCGGGGTGTTCGGGCAGCGCGGGGTCCTGCTGGTCCTAGCAGCCTGTCGGACTTAGCGCGGAACTTTCAAGCGCGAGGGGATCGGATCGGTCAGGGTTCCAATGAGCGAGGCGTGCATGAGCCATTTCCGTCCCTGTGATCGTGACACACCGTACCTGCTGCCGCCATCGTTGGATGACTGGCTGCCGAGGGACCACCTGGCGCGCTTTGTAGCGGACATCGTCGATCAGCTGGACCTCTCGGCTTTGATCGGTCGATACCGCGGCGCGGGCTCGGCGGCCTATCACCCGGCGATGCTCTTGGCGCTGCTCATCTACGGCTATGCCACGGGCACCTAT
>JACCXJ010000165.1 GCA_013697045.1 Gammaproteobacteria bacterium
TTCATCAGCATGTCGACGGTGTCGTTGGCCGTCACCCAAACGGCTTGCTGGGTGCCGATGAGCTTGGGATCCTCGATCACCCTCTGACGGACCTCGAAGGCCGCGCCACTGCTCACGAGGTCCGTAAGCACCCGCTTGTCGGCTCGCGCCGTGACCTCGGGGAACATCTCGAAGAGCGCGCCCTTGACCAACCCGCCGTAATCCGCCGCAGACAGGGCCGCGGGGTCGCGCTTGCCCTCCGGATCGATGACCTCCGGGTCTAGGTTGACCATGAGCCGGATCCGGGTCTGCCAGATCGCCTGATAACCCGTGGCGATGATGCTGATGAAGAGCAGCCCCACGAAGACGAAGCTCGCCACCACCGCGAGCAATCCGAAGAACCGGAACCGCCGCTCGCGCGCGTAGCGCCGCGCCAGACCGGCGCGGACGGTATCGATGGCCCTCGCCCTGTCAGGGCGCTCGGCCTTGGGTTTCAGAATGCCGGTCGCGCTATTCATACTGCTCTCGATACTTCCGCACCATGTGTAACGCGATGATGTTGAGAACCAAGGTCAAGACGAACAACACCAGACCGAGGGCGAAGGCGGAAAGGGTCTTGGCGCTGTCGAACTCCTGGTCGCCGACGAGCACGGTGACGATCTGCACGGTCACGGTCGTGACCGCCTCGAGCGGATTCATCGTGAGGTTTGCAGCGAGCCCGGCGGCCATCACGACGATCATGGTCTCGCCGATGGCGCGCGAGACCGCGAGGAGCACACCCCCGACGATCCCCGGCAGGGCCGCCGGGATCACCACCTGCCGGATGGTCTCGGATCGCGTCGCGCCGATGCCGTAGGAGCCGTCGCGGAGCGCCTGTGGAACGGCGTTGATCACGTCATCCGCGAGGGACGACACGAACGGGATGATCATGATGCCCATCACCAGCCCCGCCGCCAGCGCGCTCTCCGAGGACACGTCCAAGCCGATGGCGGTGCCGGTATCCCGGATCAGGGGGGCGACGACCAGCGCGGCAAAGAAGCCGTACACCACCGTCGGGATCCCCGCGAGGACCTCGAGCACCGGTTTCGCGATGGTGCGAAACCCGCGACTGGCGTACTCGGAAAGGTAGATCGCCGACATCAATCCGATGGGGACGGCCACCGCCATCGCGATCCCTGAGATGAGCAAGGTCCCGGTGAACAGCGGCACGGCGCCGAAGGCCCCCGAGCCACCGACTTGATCCGCGCGGATGGCCACCTGAGGGCTCCATTTGAGGCCGAAGAGGAACTCGGTGATGGGTACCTTCTGGAAGAAGCGGATCGCCTCGAACAGCACCGACAAGACTATCCCGATGGTGGTGAAGATCGCGATCGTCGACCCCGTGATGAGCAATACCCGTATCACGACTTCCACGCGATTGCGAGCGCGCAGGTCTACGCGTATGCTGCGCAACGCAACCGTCCCGCCCACGAGCGCGAGCGACAGCACCGCAACCGCCAAGGCCGCCGCGCTCAGCCCTTGCAGGTGCCGGTAGCGCTCGGCGGCTGCCAGGACGCCAGGATCGGCGTCACGCGTGATATTGTCTTTGAGGACATTCTCGATGTCGTTCACGAGGAGATCGCGCCGTGCCTCCGGCAGCTCGCGCATCTCGCTCGGGAGATCCGCGACCACGAGCCGGGTGACGATCGCCGGCTCCAGGAGGAGCCACGCCGCCAGCAACAGCAAGGCGGGTATACCGCACCAGAGCGCCGTGTAGAAGCCGTAGTAGCTCGGCAACGAGTGCAGGACGCGTGCGCTTCCGTTTGCGACGCGCAACGAACGTCCCCGACCCAGGTAATAGCCGATGCTCGTGAGGACGAGCAAGACGAGGGCAAGGAGTGCCGGTTGCATCTTTATACTGATATCGGGGGGTCCTGGGTGCGCTCGGGTGCGGTAGGCGGGGGAGGGCGCCGGGGACCCTCCGTTCGTCTATTTTTCCGACAGGGACAGGTTTTTCAGGCTCTTGACGTCGGCGGCGACCTTGGTACGTTCCTCTGAAGGCAGCGGGATGAGCCCCTTGTCTGCCAGATAGCCTTCATCGCCCCACGCCTTGTCGCTCGTGAACTCGGTCAGATACTCCTTCATCCCAGGGATGACGTCCAGATGCGCCTTCTTCATGTAGAAATAGAGGGGCCTCGAGATCTCATAAGAGCCATCGGCGATCGATTCGAATGTCGGTGTCATGCCATCCATCACGGCCGCCTGCACCTTGTCGGTGTTCTGTTCGAGGAAGCTATAACCGAAGATCCCCAAGGCATTCGGATTGGCCTGGAGCTTCTGCAGGATCAGGTTGTCGTTCTCGCCGGCCTCGATATAGGCGCCGTCCTCGCGCACGGTGTGGCACAGGGCCTTGAACTTGCTCTCGTCCTGCTCCTTGAGCGCCTTGATCCAATCGAACTGCTTGCAACCGCCTTCCATCGCCAACTCCGCAAACGCGTCGCGTGTGCCGGAGGTCGGGGGTGGCCCGAGGACTTCAATCTTCTTATCGGGCAGCTCGGGGTTGACTGCCTTCCAGGTCTTATGCGGATTGGGGAGCACGGTCTGCCCACCCTTGGGATCGGGGATCTCCTTGGCCAGGGCGAGGTAAACGTCCTTGACGGACAGCTTATACTGCGGCGAGGCCTTGGAGTTGGCGATGGTGATCCCGTCGTAGCCGATCTTGACCTCCAGTATATCCGTGACGCCGTTCTGCTCGCAGGCCTTGACCTCGGAGTCCTTGATGCGTCGTGAGGCATTCACGATGTCGGGATGGCCTACCCCCACACCGGCACAGAAGAGCTTTATGCCGCCACCGGTACCCGTGGATTCGATCTTCGGGGTCTTGAAGCCGCCGATGTTTCCGAAGTGCTCGGCGACCGTCGTCGCGAAGGGATAGACGGTCGATGAGCCGACGATGGTGATGTAGTCGCGGGCAAAGGCGGCGGGATTGTACGCCAATCCGAGTGCTACGGCGCCCATCACGAGGGTCTTTTTGATCATCACGGAACGCTCCTCCTCTCTCAAAACCGATACGAACCCGCATGTTCCTGAAGTGCGCGGGCGGGATCGCCGCCCCGATCCTGGACATGCCTGCAAGAGCCCGGGCCGCACAGCACGTACCGCGCGTGGCTTGCGAGGGTCTTTGAAACCACTGCGCAGGGATCACGCGGCGCCGGCTCTGACGATGCATCCATGCTAGCAGCCTGTCGGACTTAGCGCGGAACTTTTCAAGCGCGAGGGGATCGGATCGGTCAGGGTTCCAATGAGCGAGGCGTGCATGAGCCATTTCCGTCCCTGTGATCGTGACACACCGTACCTGCT
>JACCXJ010000206.1 GCA_013697045.1 Gammaproteobacteria bacterium
CTCCATCCGATCCTCCCGATTTACTTTGTTTGCCGATAAAGTTGATCAGATCGGGTGGAGCGCCAAAAGTTCCGTTAATTAGTTATGTCTATATATCATGTACTTATAAGATCCTACCTATGAGCGCACCCTACGCCTGCTGAGTATCGGGTGCCATTCCCAGCGCTGCCACATGCGTAGAGAAAACAGCGGCGCGCTTGCGTGCCCAATCCACTATGCCATCCCATGAACGAATTTGGATGTGCTCGTCGCGCAGTAGCTGCCCACGCATGGAATCAAATGTCGACGAGAAATCCTTGCGACGCCCGATGACGACATAGCCGAAAAAGCGTGGATTGATATCTTCCAAACCAAGTCCGCTTCGACTCCGCACGCCTCGCGCATAGCTGAGATTCTCTGTCATCCAAGAGCGCCAGTCTCGAACCTGCTGCAAAGCGTGCTCGAGATCGGCGGTCTTGCGGCCAGAACGTGTGATGACCTTCTTGTTCGGGGCCTCCAGTTCAACAGCCTACCACTCGTGCCCAGAAGACGGGATATCGAGACAAAAGAAGTCGGTTTCGTATTGCGTCCCTAGGCATACCTTGGGAAAAACGTGATGGCAGTGGGGAAATTGCTGGCTCAGGATATAGGGATGCTCTTGGAGATGCGACTGGAGGGTGGCTTCTGGCGCGCAGGAATCGACCAACACCGCGAGCTCGTCTACGGCAGAACCAAAGCGGTCATGGCGCAGTGTCACTGCGTGTTGTTCGATGTACGCGAAAAACGGGTCGTTCATTGGATGTGGCCGCTCAGTAGGGACGGAGATCACGCATAACGATGAGTTGAGGGGCGCGCCGCTTGCGGCGCGTCCCTCTCGAACGCGTGGTTAGGCTAAAGCGTGGCGAACGGCATGGAACTAATCGTCCCTGCTCAGGAGCCTTGATGCCGCGTCTGCGGCGATACGCCTCTGCCGTATACCATCCTCATAACCCTGCCCATAAACTTCAGCTAACTCGCCTGTGTATCCTACATAACGCGTCCGACCGTAAAAGGCAGCTGAGAAGCCCTGGTCGTAAACAGTTTGGCGTAGCTCGGCGTTGATTATCTCGCGACAACGTTTCCCACGAACTTAACGACTCCCATCTTACCCTCCAATAAGCATTCAGAAACAGATTGATTGGGCCCAACTAGAAGTAGCCCCCCTAAAAGGTGCTCTTGCTTTGCGTCAAAGGGTTGTATGCTGGGTAAGCATACAAGAACCCCGACCGAGGGATCAAGCGCTTGGGTAAGTTATAGTACTCCCTAAAGCCAAGAGGTAAGCACACCTTCGGAGGTCGCTATGGGTAAGGTGCTTTTCTTCTCCGTCACGAGGCGATATAGTGGGTCACGTTACGAGAGCCCTGTCCCAAGGATCAACCACTTGGGGCAATTATAGTACCCCCTAAAGCCGAAAGGCAAGTACACCTTCGGAGGCTGGTATGGGTGACGGACAACCCCGTCTCTTGGACGAGGTCCGGGACCGGATCCGGCGGAAGCACTACAGCATCCGTACCGAGCAGGCGTATGTGGACTGGATCCGGGCTTCGTGCTGCATCACAACAAGAGGCACCCCCGCGACATGGGGGCGGCGGAGGTCATCGTTCGACGCGCTGAGGGCGAACCACCGCGAACGCCGCGAGTTTTCAGCTACGCGGTCCGCTTCGGCCCGAGCGCGGCCGCGCTCCAGGCCGTCCTCGCAGACCTCGGTTTCAGGGCCGGATCGGCGCGTGCGCCCGATTAGGCGGACGAGCCGATACCAACCGCCCGTTCGGCTCTCATCGTTCTAAGGTCCACGCAAATCTCTCGTCGAACGGGCGGATCCGTTCTCTCATGGTGCTCCCCGCCTCTGTCCCCAAGATGCCGGATCGTATAAGCCGCTCAAAGTTGAGCCGGAACGTATCGTAGTTCTTCCTCGTCTCCAACTCCGCGTACGATACTTTGTCATCGGTCCCCGCCAACGCGCCAACCAGGTCCTTCATCGACGGCACGGAATAGGTCCATCCGACATCCCCCAAGGCATCGATCAGCGAGCGAATCAACAGCAGCTTGAAATACTTGTCTTCGAACGGTCCACGGGACTTGCAGAAGAGCCTGTATATGGATATGACGAAACTGAAATGCAAGAACTCATCCTGCTCATATTCCTTATTGATACCTACTTCCCCCGGGTCCGTCAAAAACTGCGGGAACAATGTCGAATCAAAGTTTATGAGCCGCCCCCTGACAAAACGCTTGTGACCTCTGTGCTCATACGGCTTGAACCGCATGAGCCACTCCAGTGACGCGATCATCTCCCAGGTCGCGACGATGTGTCTATGCTCCTCCAAACGGACTATGCTTCGGCGATCCACTCCGAGCACGCTGACGTGTTTGTCCAGGAACGCTTCGTAATGCCGTTTGAGAAAGTCCTTTGAAAATAGAAACAAGTCCGCATCATGGAAAAGGACATGCGCTGATCGGGCGTGGCTCATGCCGTTCAGGATCTGGAGGAAATAATATACGTTCGGGGTCCTGTACAACCTCCCCACGACCCTATCCTTCCTGTTCATCTCCACCAACCGCAACCCCGGGAGCGATATCCCTTCCGTCAATTTCCTGAACGCCACTCGAAAATCATCCGAAGGAACGTCAGGTATGACCAGTATTTCTGCCAGATGTTTCTGGTCCTGCGTCAAGAGGCTTTTCAATGCGATCTGTAAGAACACCGGCAAATCGGCCGGAACCGGCAACAGCGCGGTATATCCGTTCGCTCTTGGTCCTTTGTCCATCGCTAGGGCATTGGTGACCTCCCAGGAACCATATAGCGCCTTGAACAGGACAGGTTTTATCAGATCGGAAATCATTGAAGGCTCTCGGGTGACGCTGGTAAGCGGAGATCAGAATGAGCGCGTTGCCCGTTGAGACCGATTTTAGGATTATCTTCCCAGGCGATCGACACGGCCCGGTTAGCGGCGCACGGCCCCTCTCCGGTGCTCGTTCCCATGCCTGCTCCGCCCCCATGCCTCTCCGCCCACGCCTCAATTGCCGTGACCGGACCAGCCGGTGGGCCAGAAGAAGACGATGGGCCTGGCCTTCAATTCGATGCCTACGAGAAGTTGTCCGGCGAAATGCTCGATGAGCGGGCGCGCCCTCAAGCGCAGCCGCCTCTTGATGGCCTCGGCGAGCTCGGTCGATTGAGTCACGCGCACCCCGACCGGCATCGCGACGGCGAACTGCACCGAGCCCTTGGCGGGGATCGGCGGGCCCGACAACCGCACCTCCACGCCGTGCTCCCGGAGGATCTCGACGAGCACCCGTCCGAGATAGGCATAGTCCTGCGGCGCGCCCCTGCCCCAGGCCGGAGTGGCCACCGGCAGGGCGCTCGAGACCACCCCCGCCGCCTGGCCGATCAGGCACCGCAGTCGCCGCTGTCCCAGATCGAGGCGCGCGGCCTCGAAGGCCTGCTCCTCACAGCCGGGAGTGAAGGAGACGAGGGTGAAATCCCCTTGGGGGGCATAAAGATGACTGTCCGGCGTCCGAGCGCCCTCTGCGAGCAGACGGTAGAGGCTCGCGTACCCGAGGCCGTTCCCATCGCGTTCCGGGGTCAGCCGGAGCGCGAAGGCCAGTCGGGCCTTGTGGGCCGGAAGGCGAAACAGGGCCTCGCGGATGTGGGTGACGCAGACGGCATCGGACCACCCGAGCTCACGCAATTCGAGCTCCGCGGGTCCCGGGCTCTTCGAAAACATCCCGGGTTCGGGAAGCCGACCGGTGGTCTGATAGTTGTGCCACAGACGTTCCGCGATCCAGGCGCACAGGTTGCGCACCGCCACCCACAACTGACACACCTGGAACGACAGCGGGTGGAGCTCGGCCTGACAGTGCTTCAACGCGGGCCCGACGGAATGGAGGTAGGCGTCCTCCACCAACCGCGCCTGCCAACGGGCCGGATCGAGGTCTTCGTCGGCCAACATCGCGATCGACCCGGCCCTTCCGGCTTCGCCGGCGAGGCGATCCAGGACCCCGTGAAACAGGCGGGTGAGCGTCTCGGTGGAGGGCACCGGGCGATCGCCGATCGACGCGGAAGGCGGCGCCTCGGACAGCATCTCGCGCACCTGCGCCATACTGAGATAGACCGCCACCGGATGTCCCTAATCGCCCCCGGCCTCGAAGATCACCGCTGGCGGTCCGTGCAGGAGCCCGAAGCGATCCGAATAGCGCGACACGCAGGCCTGGATCTCGGCCTCGCTGCGCGACAACTGCTCCGCCGCCTCGCTCAGCGGCACGACCCGATGGTCTTGGAGAAATTCCAGGAGATCGTCGTAGAGCACATCGCGGCCGCCCTGCCGGCGAGTGGGGAACAGGGCCTGCACGAGTTCGTGCAAGGGCTCGGGCAGGTGGGTGGCGAACCACCGTTCGGCCTCGGCGGCGGTGATGACCTCGCCGCGCTTGGCAAGGTCACCGGCCTTGGCATCGGACAGGAGGCTGCTGAAGGCCTCCAGGGCGGTGAGCTCGCGTGTCGAGGGGCGTAGCAAGGGCACGTCCCGCCCTGCCAGCGCATCCAGGTGTTCCTGCGCCTTCTTGGCGTAGCGCGAGATGGGGAGCCGCTCGTCCCGGACCAGCACCAATTGCGGTAAGCGCCCGCGTTCCACCAGTTCCCGGAGCTTCGAGAGCTTGCCGGTGAACTGGTTGCCGGCCTGATTGCAAAAACCCAGGTGGCAGTGCCCGGCGGGCGTGTCGAATATCACGTCCACGCATCTCAGGTCATGGTCCATGACCTGCCTGCCGCGACCGAGGACGCGCATGAGCAGCGGCAGGCCGTGAGCCAGAATGCCGTCGCTCTGCTCCGCCTGGTTGTTCTGCAGGGCCTGCTCCAGCTCGAGCTGATATTGCACGGCCAGAAACTCTTCCAAGCTGGCGACCGGCCGCGCCTGGCCTCGGTACCATTTCTCGAACTCGTCATCGCAGAAGGACAGGAGCTGGCGCGGGGTGCACGCGGAGGTCGACTGCAGGAATTCCACAAGGCGGCTCGGCTTGAGCGGCCAGACCCGGTTGGCCAGTTGGGACCGGCGCATGTCGGCCAAGACCGGCGAGGCGTCGACCCTTGCCACGACCAGCCGTTCCGCCTCTTCATGAGAGAGCGGTTTCAACAGACCCTCTTTTTCGGCCAACCGATCCATGTCGGCACCGCGGATGATGTGGTCCAGCTCGTCGAGAAATGCGGTCTGCACGCAGGAAATGATCAAGGTATTGCGGGTCTTGTCGCGCAGGGCACTGGCCATCTTGCCGAAGGCGTACAAGCCCTCCCGATCGTCCGGTGAGGTCTGCAGCGCCTCCAGTTGGTCGAAGCACAGGACCAGCGGTACGTTGGAGTCCGCGAGGCGGCTGAACGCGCACACGAGATCCAGGGCCTGCTCTTCGGGGTCCTCATCCTCGGCCGCCTGGAGGAGCCCCAGATCCCGGCTGGCGGCATCGGGCAGGACGCCGTCGTGGAGCCAGTCGCGCACATCGCGCCGGTGCCGGCCGAGCGCCAAATGGCGGAGCGCAGTGGCCAGATTGCGCCCGAGCGTCGCCTGTTCGTCCATGTGCTCGATGAGCCCCTCGACCTCGCGGGTGGCCCGGGATATCTCCTCCGGCGGGCTGAACGGCCAATACCAGCGCGTTCTGGGCGGTTGGCGCACGCACTGCCACACACGCTGCGCCTTCTTACGGTCCTTCAGATGCTGCGATAGGCGGTAGAGCAGGAGCTGCTCGAGCTGCGACATCCCGAGGCGTGTGGGCCGAAAGAGATCGGTCGCGAGGGTGCGGCGCAGGTGCCGGCACAGCATGCGGGCACCGGCTCGCAGTCGCACCGCGATGAACAGCACCGTCGGGGGCACCGGGAGCGTGACGCTGGGGCCGGAGTCGGGCGGGGTGCCGGTCAGCGAGGTGCGAAAGCGCGCCAAGAGATGGGTCTTGCCGCTACCGGGGAGGCCGTGCAAGAGCACGGAGCGGCTCCCGCCCGATTGCCGGACCTGCTCCAGCACCGCGCCACACAGGCCGTAGACGTTGGCATGGATCACGGGGACGTCGGACTGCGCCGGCTGCCAGGCATCGGTCACGATCGAGTGTGCGAAGGGATTGCTCAGGTCCATCGGTGCTCTCATTCGCGCAGCGACACGCCGTTGTAGTAATTCCCCTGGCCGTCGACCACCATGCCCGCGCGTTCGGCGGGACTGAGGCTGGCCGGAAAGTCATGCCGGTACAACCACACCCGGTCGCTGCGAGCCAGCCCGCCGAGCGCGGCATCGAATGCGACTTTATCGGGGCAGCGGTCGCCGATCGCCTCTCTGAGGTCCCGGACCGCGACCAGGCCGCCGTGACGCCGGGCGCGGCTGAGCCCCCGCAGTACCTCCAGGATGTGGTCTTCGAGCATACTCCCCGTCAAGCTCCGCAACTCGGAGCAAGGTCCAGGGCCGGTACCTGGAGCGTTCGGAGGGCCGTGGCACGGCCCGCCGAACATCGGGTGCCCCAGGAGGAGCTCGCGGGCGGCCGCATAGCTCCGCACCGTTGCGATCCCGATCGCTTCCAAGCGTACAACTTCGCGATCGAGGCCCTCCAGGAAACCCGCGACGCACCTTTGCAGAGAGTCCTTGGGGTCGGGCGGGACCGCGCTGAATCGGCTCGCACGCTCCCGAGGCCGGCCCGGCAGGCGGTGCGCACTCCCCGCACCGACCAGGTGCTCCAAAAAGCGCATCACACCGGCCAGCGGGTAGGCGGGGATGCGCGCGGCCACATGTTTATGTAGTTCCACAGCGGTCAGGGGCTTCCTGGCCAGTTGCCGTGCCATCAGTGCTTGCGCGTAGGCATCATCGTCCCCCCACCAATACCGGGGA
>JACCXJ010000252.1 GCA_013697045.1 Gammaproteobacteria bacterium
AATGAATTCCTGCTGATCCTGGCCCTGGCGGCCGGTCCGGCGTGGGCCGAGCCGACCCACCGGGTGTTCGTCACCAACGAGCGCGGCGACTCGATCACCGTGATCGACAGCCGCACCCTCGAGGTCGAGGCCACCGTTCCGGTCGGCAAACACCCGCGCGGGATCGGTCTCGCCCCGGACGGCACGGAGGTCTACGTCGCGCTCGGGAAGGAAAACGCGATCGCCGTGCTCGATCCCAAGACCCTGAAGGTCCTACGCAAGATCCCCTCGGGTGATGATCCGGAGGCCTTCGCCGTGCACCCGAACGGCCATATCTACCTTTCCAACGAGGATGCCGCCAAGGCCACGGTGTTGGACCCGAAGAGCGGCAAGGTCATCGCGGAGATCCCAGTCGGCCTGGAGCCCGAGGGTGTGGCGATCTCCCCCGATGGCAAGCAGGTGATCGTGACCAGCGAGTCCACCAACATGCTGCACGTCATCGCCGTACCCGAACATCGAGTCGTCGCCAACATCCTGGTCGGTGCCAGACCGCGCGCCGCGGTCTTCAATCACGATGGCACCATCGCCTATGCGACATCGGAGATCAGCGGCGAGGTTAAGCGCGTGGACATGGTGAAACACCGGGTCCTGAACAAGGTGCCGCTAGGCGATGACAACATCAAGCCCAAGGACATCCTGGTGAGCCGGGACGGGACGACCCTGTACGTCGCGGGCGGCCGCGCCAACCAGGTGATCGTGCTGGACGAGAAGACGCTCGGCGCCAAGACCCGCATCCCGGTGGGCCAGCGCGTCTGGGGCCTGGCAATGTCCGACGACGGGTCTCGCATCTATACCACGGATGGGGCCAGCAACACCGTCTCCGTCATCGACACCGCGAAGAACCAGGTGCTGGCCACCATCAAGGTCGGCGAGGCGCCGTGGGGCGTCGTCATCGACGATCGGTCCTCCGATGCGGCCGTGGAGGGATTGAAGGGCCAAGCCACCGATACGGCGACCGAGAAAGCCAAAGACGCGATTCCCACGCCGAAAGTGCCGAAGCTGCGCTAGATGCTTGTGCGCTAGATGCTTGGTGCCTCGGGACAATAGCCCGAATAGGGATGTCATTCGCCGGTGCCGGACCCGACCTTGCCCCAGAACACCCGGTAGGAGAATGCGGTGTAGGCGACGATGAAGGGCAGCACGACCAGCGCTACCGCGAGCACGGCCTTGAGCGACGAGGGGTGGGCAGCCGCTTCCCAGATCGTCAGCCGGTCCATCACCACGTAGGGAAACAGGCTGTAGGCAAGCCCAACAAAGGCGAGCACGTAGATCGCGACGGCGCCGGCGAAGGGTGCCCATTGCGGCGCGTGCTCGCCGCGCTTGAGCCGCCCGCTGGCGCGCCAAACCCCGATCCCGGCCATGACGCTCGCCGCCGGCAGCAGCATCAGCGGGAGGGTGCGCGGGAAGTCGAACCACTTGTCACGCACCGTCTCGCTCGCCGCGGGCGTGGCGACGCTGACCAGCGCGACCCCGAGCGCCACCCACAAGAGGCCCCAGCGGGCCCAGCCGATCGCCTTCCTCCGCAATTTGCCTTCGGTTTTCATCACCAGCCAGGTCGCGCCGAGCAGCACATAGCCGCCGCACAACCCGCCCGCGACGAGCACCGCGAACAGCAGGTAGCCGAAGCCCGGTTCGAAGCCCGTAATGTAACGCCCCAGCATCAGTCCTTGAGCCAAGGAGGCGAGGAACGAGCCGAACCAGAACAGCCAGTTCCACAGCTCCCGGTGCCAGCCCTCGGCCTTGATACGGAGCTCGTACGCCGCACCGCGGAACATCAAGCCGATGAGCATCACCGCCACCGGAAGGTACAGCGCGCCCAGGATCATGCCGTACGCCTGCGGAAAGCCGACCAGCAGCAACCCGACGCCGAGCGCGAGCCAGGTTTCGTTGGCGTCCCAGAACGGCCCGATCGAGGCCACCATCGAGTCCTGCTCGCGCTCGGTGGCCGCCGGCATCAGCATGCCGACGCCGAGGTCGTAGCCGTCGAGCACGACGTAGGCGAGGATCGCCAGGCCCATCAGCACGGTGAAGACCAATGCCAGATCGGGCGTCATACGGCCGCTCCTGCCGCTGCCCCTGCCGCTGCCCCCGCGGGGTTAGGCTCGGGCGGGGCGCTGCCTTGACCGGCGAGATGGGTGAGCACCACCGTGTAGGCGCCCAGCATCAGGCCGTAGGTAATGACATAGCCGGTGAGGCTCGCGCCTAGCGCTGCCTCGGAGGTTGCCCCGGCGGCGTCCTGAGTTCGCAGCACGCCGGTCACCAGCCACGGCTGGCGCCCGATCTCGGTCACGAGCCAGCCGGCGAGCGTCGCGACCCACCCGGAGAAGGTGAACCCGGCGAAAGCCCACAAGAGCCACCGCGGCGGCCGTGCGCCCCGGCGCAGCGTCCATACCCCGGTCCAGGAAAGGAGCAGCATCAGCAGGCCCGTACCGACCATCACTCGAAACGCAAAGAACACCGGCGCCACCGGCGGGGTGTCCGGCGCAAAGGCGTCGATACCCTGCAGCTCCGCGTCGGGATCGTGCTTCAGGATCAGGCTCGCCCCCTTCGGGATCTCGAGGGCGAAGTCATTGCTGCGCTTTTCGTCGTTCGGGATTGCAAGCAGCACCAGCGGCACAGCTTTCTCCGTCTTCCAGATCGCCTCGATCGCGGCGATCTTCGCCGGCTGGTGCTCCAGCGTGTTCAGGCCATGTAGGTCGCCGATCAGGATCTGCAGCGGCACGAGCAGCGCCGCGATCCCGACGCCGGTGCGCAGAGTCTTCTCCGCCGCGACGTCCTCGGCGGACTGGAGCAGCCGCCACGCCGAGAGACCCGCTACCAGAAACGAGGCGGTGAGCCCCGAGGCGAGCATCATGTGCACCAAGCGATAGGGGAACGAGGGGTTGAAGATCACCTGCCACCAGTCGCCCGCCACGATCTGCCCGTCCGCCACAACGTGGCCCAGGGGTGTCTGCATCCATGAGTTGAGCGCGAGGATCCAGAACGCCGAGATCGTGGTGCCGATGGCGACCAGCACCGTCGCGCCGAGGTGCATCCATCCCGGCACGCGGTTCATGCCGTAGAGCATCACGCCGAGAAAGGTCGCCTCGAGGAAGAACGCGGTCAGGATCTCATAGGCCAGCAGCGGTCCGGCGATGTTGCCGACCTTGTTCATGTAGCCCGGCCAGTTGGCGCCGAACTGGAACGCCATCACGATCCCCGATACCACCCCCATCGCGAAGGACAGCGCGAACACCTTGGTCCAGAGCCGGTAGGTTGCGAGCCAGCCGCCATCGCCGGTCCGCGCGTAGCGCACGCGGAAATACACGAGGATCCAGGCAAGCGCGATGGTGATGGTCGGAAACAGGATATGGAACGCGATGTTCAACCCGAACTGGATACGGGCCAGTGCGACGGCGTCTAATGGGTCCATCGGATCGCCATGTCCTTGTGCTACGGTTCATGCTTCCAACCGGGCATCCATCGTGATCTCCGCGTTCAGTACTTTCGAGACGGGGCACCCTGCCTTGGCATTTTGCGCTGTCGTCTCGAACGCCTGTCGATCCGCGCCAGGCACCCGCGCCGCGACATCCAGATGCACCGAGGTAATCGCGAACCCGGCATCTGTCTTGTCCAACCGGACAGAGGCTGTCGTCCTGATACTTTCGGCCACGAGGCCGGCGTCCTCCAACTGAGCAGACAGGGCCATCGAGAAACAGCCTGCATGGGCGGCGGCAATCAACTCCTCGGGATTGGTGCCCTTTCCCTCTTCAAAACGGGTGTTGAACGAATACTGCGTCTCAGAGAGAACGCCGCTATCGGTTGAGATGGTCCCTTGCCCGCCTTTGAGGCCGCCTTTCCAGACGGCTTTTGCGTTTCGTTTCATTTGTGCTCGTTCTCCATTGAATCAGCCGAACGATCCCATGGGACCGGGATACGTCACCTCTTCCAAGCGCCCGGTGTCGACATCGTAGATGAAACCCCGGACCGTCACTGCTCCAGACCCGCTAGTCGGGATCCAGGGATGGTTCATGATCGCGGACATCGACCGCCGGACATCCCAGGACAGTCGTTCGGTGTTCGTCTGGTCCCGTGGCGCATCGACCGGCTCGATAGGCCCGCGGAAGGCGTGAAACGCTGCGGGCGTGGCCACGGACATCTGGGGGCTGACGAACGTCCTTCCCGTCGCCGAGCTCAGGATCTGCCCGGCCTTTGCGTCACCCTCCAAGCCGGTCTTCAAGAGATCATCGGTGAACGCCAACATGCCACAACGCGTGTGGTGAATGAGCATGATCTGATTGGTGTCCAAGAGGTGATGTGAAATGATCAAGCAGCGGATCACGTCGTCGGACACCACACCACCGGCGTTTCGGATGATATGCGCATCCCCGGTCTCTAGGCCCAACAGGTCCTCCACGTCCAACCTGGCATCCATACAGGCCACCACCGCGAGCCGCTTGGCCGGCCGGATCGGTTTCGGTCCGGGGTAGATCGCGCTATGCACGCCCTGTTTGTTGGCGTATTGCCGGTTGTTGTTCAGATAATCATCGATCTGTGCCATCGTCGCACCTCGTTTACGTCGTGATAGAACAGTAGTCCAATGTAGGTGCGCTGCGCGCACCAGGCAAACCTGGATCTCCAACGGAAGTTATTGGTTTGTGGAACGCACCCTGGGTTGCCCGAACCGCCGGTATCGAGGCAGTGCGCGGCTCGGCGCGCCGCTCATCGCCTGGTCTCCCGACTCGGACCACCAAAGACCGGGGTGGGGATGAAGTATGGTCGCGAGGCGGGAAGCGGTCAATGGCCGGGGTAGGCACAGGCCTCTCCGCAGGGATGGAAGACCATGCCGGGGCACGGAGGAGATGCGGTTGGGAGGGCCCGTCGCAGGACGGGTGGGCCGGCCAGTTCATCCAATGGGTCTTTGACTGGGTGGTCCGCGCGGGGCGGGGAGGGGGCCTTCGTTCCGGCCCCGGCCGGGTTCTGGGTGGCTGCCGCTACTATAGGGGACCCAAAGGCGGAGGTCGTTCCGGACGCGGGTCCCGTGGTAGACGTACGTCCCCATCGATGCCCAAGAGCGCCGCGTCCTCGGAGCGCCGCCATCCACCCTGTGCAGGGTCCCGCCTTCCGCCAGCGGCTTCCCGGGCAACGCGACCCGGAGGAGAGCAACGCTGCCGAGCCCGGCTAAGCTCGGTGAGAGGTGGGCATGCCCCCCGGCGGCCGGCGGATAGCCGGTGCCTACCGACAGCTTCGATTAGAAGCGGTATGATATCGTCATTACCCGGTCACCGGTGGCCGACGCGGTCTCGGTCACATCACCCCCGATTGCCGGCGGATGCCTCCATGAGGGGAGACTGGAGGGAGTGGCCACATGGCTCCGAAGGCTCAGAAACGTGCAAACAACCCCGTGACAGAGAGCGGCGAGCCGGGCAAAGGCTCGTCGTTTCCGATTGTCGGTGTGGGGGCGGGCGGGCTGGTAGCGTTCACCGAGCTGCTCACGCATTTGCCGCTCGATACGGGCATGGGGTTCGTGCTGGTGCAGCATCTCGATCCGGAGCATGAAAGTGCGCTCACGCAGCTCTTGGCACGGGCAACGAAGATGCCGGTCCGCGAGATCACGAACAATCAGCGGGTAGAAGCCAATCGCGTTTATGTCATTCCACCCAATACGAACCTGGGCATCGCGCGGGGCGTTTTGAAACTTCAGCCGCGCCCGGAGACGCGCACGCCGAATCGTTCCATTGATTTCTTTTTCGAGTCGCTGGCGCAGGACCAACGCGAGCGTGCCATCGGTGTGATCCTTTCCGGCACGGCGACCTACGGCACGCTGGGACTGGAGACCATCAAAGCCGAGGGCGGAATCACGTTCGCGCAGGATGATTCGGCCCGATACGATTCGATGCCACGCAGCGCCGTGGCGGCGGGCTGCGTGGATTTCGTCCTCTCGCCGGAAAACATTGCCAAGGAGCTCGCCCGCATCGCCACGCATCCCTATGTCGCCGGGCAGCCGCCCGGATCCCTCACCCCGGCGGAAGACGACCGGGCGGACGAGACGGCGCACGCGGACGATGACTTGCCGCCGCCATCGGGCGGGCGCGAAACGCGGCGCACGGGCGCGCAGCAGGCGCGTGCGGAGGCCGAGCGCGGCCGAGGGGAAAGGGCGGGGGCCGAGGGCGCGGAGAACGGCTTCAAAAAGGTTCTGCTCCTCCTCCGCAACCATTCCGGCGTGGATTTTTCGCTCTACAAATCCCCCACCATCGAGCGGCGCATTACCCGGCGCATGGTGTTGAGCAAGCAAGACACGCTGGAGAGCTACGCCCATTTCCTCCGCGGCAACGCCAAGGAACTGGGCGCCCTCTACTCCGACGCGCTCCTCCACGTGACCAGTTTTTTCCGCAACCCCGAAGCGTTCGACGTTCTCAAGCACACGGTCTTTCCCAAGCTTCTCCAGCAGCGCCGCGACCAATCGTTCCGCGCTTGGGTGCTCGGGTGTTCCACCGGCCAGGAGGCGTATTCCATTGCCATGGCGTTCGTGGAAGCGGCGGAGAACGCGCCCCGCATGCCCAAGCTCCAGGTGTTCGCCACCGACCTCAATGACGCGCTGCTGGAGAAAGCCCGCCAGGGTCTCTACGCCAAGGGCCTCGCGGAGGATGTCTCGCCGGAACGCTTGCGGCGGTTTTTCGTCGCGGAGGAAGGCGGCTACCGGGTCGTGAAGTCGTTGCGCGAGAGCGTCGTCTTCGCCCGGCAGAACCTCATCAGCGACCCCCCTTTTTCGCGCATGGATCTCATCAGTTGCAGGAACCTGTTGATTTATCTCGAGCCGAGCGTGCAGGAGAAGGCGCTCCGCACGTTCCATTACGCGCTCAAGCCGGAGGGATTGTTGTTTCTGGGCGCCTCGGAATCCATCGGCGGCTTCACCGATCTCTTTGAGCCGATGGACAAAAAGCATAAGATCTATTCCAGAAAAGCCGCGAGGACTCCCGCGTTGCATCTGCCGGGTAAGCGCGGCGATGAGCCCGCACCCGGCCACAGGCCACTCGCTCCTCTTCCGATGGGGCCGGGAGAGGCGCCGGTAGGTTTCCGCGCCGAGCTCGACGCCCAGCGCGAGGCCGACCGCATCACCGTCCACCAAATCGCTCCTCCCGGCGTGCTCATCGATGCTGAGCTGCAAATCGTGCAGTTCCGCGGGTCGACCGGCGCCTATCTCGAGCCGCCCGCCGGCAAGGCGACTTTCGACGTGCTGAAGTTGGCGCGGCAAGGTTTGATGCTGCCGCTGCGCGCCGCGATCAACCAAGCGAAGAACGAAAACAAAGCGGCGCGCAGGGAAAACGTGCGGGTCGAACAGAATGGCAAGACCCGGCCGGTGAATCTGGAGGTCATTCCGCTGAAGAAACTGCGGGAGCGCTGCTTTTTGGTCGTGTTTGAGGAAGCAGGACACGTAGGGGACGCGGCCGACAGTGCGCCGCTGCCGACACCACGGCCTGCAGAGTCCCGCCGTGTCGCTGACTTGGAGCGCGAGAGCTTTGAGATGCGCGACTATCTTCAATCCATCCAGGAACAGTACGAAGCGGCCAACGAGGAGCTCCAGGCGTCCAGCGAAGAAGTCCAGTCCGCCAACGAAGAGTTGCAGAGCATCAACGAAGAGCTGGAAACGTCCAAGGAAGAGCTGGAGTCGACCAACGAAGAGTTGACCACCGTCAATGAGGAAAGGGCCAATCGCAACGCCGAACTGAACCGCCTCAACAGCGATTTGGTCAATCTCCAGACTTCGACCAAGCTCGCCGTCGTGCTGGTCGGACGCGACCTGAGCATCCGCCGCTTCACCCCGCAGGCGGAAAAACAGTTCGATCTTCTGGCGACCGACGTGGGGCGGCCGATCAGCTACATCCGGCACAACCTCGTTTTCGCTGATGACGCGGGATCCCCGTCGGACCTGGAGGACCTCAGCGCCGAAGTCATCGACTCCGTGCGCGAGCAGGAACACGAGGTGCGCGACAAAAGTGGCCGCTGGTATTCGCTGCGTGTGCGCCCCTACATGGCCCTCGACAACAAGGTGGACGGCGCGGCGCTGGTGCTAGTGGACATCGACGCGCTCAAGTGGGCCGAGCAAGCCGTCGCCGCCGCACGCGATTACGCCGAGAACATGGTTGAGACCGTGCGCGAGCCGTTGCTCGTGCTCGATGAAGAACTGCGCATCGAAAGCGCTAATCGCTCCTTCTACCGCACCTTCCGCGTCCCGCCCAGCGATACAATCTGCAGGTTTATCTATGACCTGGGCAACCGCCAGTAGGACATCCCGCGCCTGCGCGAGCTGCTGGGGGAAGTCCTGGCGCAGAACACCAGCATCGACGAGTTCCAGGTCGAGCGCGACTTCGAGCAACTGGGCCGCCGCACCATGCTGCTCAACGCCCGGCGCATCCACGACCCACAGCGAAAGAGCGAGCGGATCCTGCTGGCCATCGAGGACATCACCGAGCGCAGGCAAGTGGAAGAAACGGTGCGCGAAAGCCGCTTCCGTGAGATGATCGACGCGCTGCCGGCGGCCATCTACACGACGGACGCCAAAGGCCGCCTCACGCACTTCAACCCCGCGGCTGTCGAGGTCTCAGGCCGAACGCTGGAACTGGGCACGGACCGGTGGTGCGTGGGCTGGAAGCTGTACCGTCCTGACGGCACGCCGCTGCCGCACGAGGAAACTTCGATGGCCATCGCGCTCAAGGAGGGCCGCGATATCCGTGGCGAGCAGGTCATCGCCGAGCGGCCCGACGGCGCGCGCCGCTGGTTGGAGCCCTATCTCACGCCGCTCCGCGACGCCGAAGGCCGGGTAATCGGCCGCATCCACATGCTGGTGGACATCACCGAGCGCAAGGCGGCGCGCGAGAGCGAGGAGCGGTATCGCACCCTGTTCGCTTCAGCCCCCATGGCCGTCTTCGTCTGCGACCGCAACGCGGTGATTCAACAGTACAACCACCGGGCCGTGGAACTGTGGGGCCGGGAGCCAACGTGCGGGGTCGAGAAGCACTGCGGCTCGACGAGGCTATGGCTGCCGGACGGCACGCTGCTGCCACACGATCAAAGCCCGGTGCTGGACGCGTTGCGCACCGGCGTCCCGGCGCACAACGTGGAGGTCTTCATCGAGCGGCCGGATGGTTCGCGCCTCCCCGTCCTGGTGAACTTCGCCGCGATCAAGAACGCGTGGGGAGAAGTGACCGGCGCGATCACTTCGTTCATCGATATCACCGAGCGCAAGCGGGCGGAAGAAGAGTTGCGGCAGGCCGAAAAACGCCTGCGGTTCGTCATGGACTCGATGCCGCAGAAGATCTTCACCGCCAAACCCAATGGCGACGTGGACTACTTCAACCCGATCTGGACCGAGTTTACCGGCCTGACATTCGAGCACATCAGGGATTGGGGCTGCACGCAGTTCATCCATCCCGACGACGTGGCCGAGAACGTCCGTGTCTGGCAGCAGTCCATCGACACCGGTGAGCCGTTTCAGTTTGAGCATCGGTTCCGACGTGCCGATGGCGAGTACCGCTGGCACCTCAGCCGGGCGGTGCCGATGCGGGACGCCGAAGGCCGGATCGTCATGTGGATCGGCTCGAACACCGACATCCATGAGCAAAGGCAGACGGCGAACCGGTTGCGGCTGTTAGCCGCCGATTTGGTGGAATCCGACCGCCGCAAGAACGAGTTCTTGGCGATGCTGGCCCATGAGCTCCGCAACCCGCTGGCCCCGATCCGCAACGCCCTGCAAGTCATGCGGCTGACGGATGGCAATGGGGATGCAGTCGATTCGGCGTTCGAGATGATGGATCGCCAGGTCGGGCAGATGGTGCGGCTGGTGGACGACTTGCTCGACGTGAGCCGCATCAGCCGGGGCAAGATCGAGCTGCGCAAGGAACGGGTCGAGCTTGCGTCGATCGTATACCATGCGGTCGAAGCCT
>JACCXJ010000254.1 GCA_013697045.1 Gammaproteobacteria bacterium
CGGTGATGCGCGTCCAGAGCCGTCGGCGCGCGGAGCGTGACTTTCGCCAATTTCAGCTCGATTGGGCGCGGGAGGTGCTCGCCCGATTGATCGGCGACAACGCGCCGCCTGCTGCGTCCTAGCCCGACTTAAGTCGGGCTAGCTTCCGCTCGCATGATGGATTTTGAAGTGGCTCCGCGGGTAGGATTCGAACTGACATTCTCTCAGGCGCTCCCTCTCCCGAACGACGCAAACGCTGCAAAAAAGCCTGATATTTCTGCACTGGTTTAACTATCAATCTCTCTCACTCTTCTTGGCACTCTCTCAGATGCTGATTAGTCAGTTCTCATGGTCGTGTATCTACACGGTTTTTCCTGATCGTGCCTTTGTCGCTTAGCAAGGAGACGTTGGTCCGGAAGGCCGCTTCGTGGGCACACTACTACCTCTCCCAGCCCGTGTTGGCGGCACTCTCACCGGATAACCCCATACGGAGACTTACGGGGACTAGGGATCGCCAACTTCCGTTATTGGTGTAGCAGGTCTGTGCATTGCGAACTAAAAAAAGAACCGCAGCTGATCTCGACGTTTGGCCGTCACAATGATACAAATGTACAAATGTTTCATGGGTTACGACTCGACGGTAAGGAGGTACGTTGAGCGCGACCCCATCGGACTAGAGGATAGGCTGAATCCGCATTTGCACGCGAACGCCAATCCATCGGGGTTTACTGATCCCACCGCCTGTTGATAAGAAACGCTGTCGAGTCGACACGAGTTAATTATGCCGCCTGCTCGATATTGATCGAGGGAGCCTGAGGAACAATTTCTGGAAGATGCATTTGGCGGCATTATGCGGCTCCGTCGACTTGCCGGGTCTCGATGGTCAAAGGCATACCGCGCTCCGCACGGACCTGGAGGCACTGGTAAATCGCATCCTGGATGTTTTGCACAGCCTCGTCTTTGGTTTGGCCTTGGCTGACACAACCGGGAATTGCCGGACATTCGACGATCCAAAGACCGTCTTCGTCGCGGTCTATCGTAACGCTGAATTTCATATTGATACTCTGACTGTTATTGAGCTAGTCGAAACAGGAAAGCGTTCAGTCACGAAGTACTGTCTCTGAGTTTCAGAGCTTATGGGCGGGCCTGCTCAGCCACAGGGACCCGTTACACCTGGCCTCGGGGCGCGAGGCTTGCCACGTCGCGCAGGATGCGGGTTGTTTTCAACCCACCCGGAGAGGCTAGATATTTCGGCCGCCACACCGGGTCCAAGGCCGCCGCGAACCGGCGATGGCTGTCGCTGTCCTGGAAGTGTTCGCTCTGGCGATACATCATCCTGCCGATCCGCTGCCAGAGCGGATCCGGCAGTTGGCGTTCGTGCCCGGCCAGCGGTACCAGTCCCAGATCGAACCACCGATAGCCGCGCGCCCGTCCGCCGACCATGAGCTCCGTCACCATGAACTCCATGATCCCCTTCGGGGCGTCGCGGTGGTAGCGCAGGAGGTCCAGGGCTAGCTCCTCTTTTCCCCCACTGACCCACAGGACGGCGAAGGCAATGATGCGCTTGTCTTGGCGCACCACCGCGCACGGGAACCTGGCCACGTAGTCCGGGCTGAAGAACCCCCGCGAGAAGCCCCGCTCCGTCTTCGCCAGGTGCGCCAGCCAGTCGTTCGACACCCGCTCAAGCTCGGGGATCAGGGCCGGCACCTCGTGGGACCTCACGATCCCGAAATCGACGCCCTGCTCCAGGACCCGATCGTGCGCCTTGCGCAGCTCGCTTCGCTCGTGGCCCGTGAGCGAGAAACGCTCGAGCGGTACGCGGGCGTCCTCGCCCACCTTCACCGGAGAAAGCCCGAGGTCCACGTACAGCGACAGGCCCTCGGCGTCCACCAGATAGAACACCGACCAGCCGCCGTAGCGATCGCATAGTCCCCGGAACGTCAAGACCAGCCTGTCGTGCTCCGCCGCTGGCCCCACCGGATCCCCCAGCGCGATCCAGCTGTTCCCTTTGACGCGGTACATGATGAAGGCCTTACCCGAATCGCTGAACAGAAAACGCTTGTCTCCGAGGAGCGCCAGGTTTGCGCGTGCGCTCTGGGACTGCTTGACGATGAACCGCACCTGTTCGAGGCCGCCGGCGTGCGGCAGGTCGGGCACCGGGTCGGGGCGCAGCAGGGTGGCGAGGCCGATCGCCACGGTCGTCACCAGGACTACGGTCATGGTGCGCAGAAACCGCGCGTACTCGGCGGTGTAGTCGAAGTGCCACCAGAGCTCGTGGGAATACTCGGTCGGTTTGTAGGACAGGAGCCCCAACCAGATCGTCACCGCCAGGAGCGCCGTCAAGGTCGAGGTCCATTCCGTCGGAAAGCCCTGATCGAAGAGCGCGCCGTCGCGTCGAAACTCCGGACGGGTATAGAACAACACGATCAGTATCGCGATGAGCACGGCTGCGCCCTCGTATATCAGTCCTTTGCACAACAGGGTCACGATCCCCACCCCGAGCAGCAGGGCAGCCAGGCGATAAGCCGCCTCGAGCCGTAAGGACAGGCCGCGCGCCAGAAAGATGAGCCCGACCCCCGTGACCCCGGCGAGCACGTGCGCGATCTCGAGGACCGGTAGCGGGAGGAACTCGCCCAGGGTGGCCAGGCGCTCGGCCGGCGCCGGGACCGCGATCGAAAACAACAGCACCACCCCGGCGAAGATCAATATGAGCGCCATGACCTGCGGGCCGATCTCGGCCAGCCAGTCCGCTGCCGTATCGCGCGCGCGCTCGATGCGCACCTGCTGCATGCTGGCCTCGTGGATGGCGAGGACGACCGCGGCCAGGCTCAAAGGCACCAGGTAGTAGACACAACGGAACAACAGGATGGCGCCGAGCAGCGCGTCGGGGGCGACCTCCGGGAGGCCCAGCAACATGACGGACTCGAACACCCCGATGCCGCCGGGGACATGGCTCGCGACCCCCGCGATCAGCGCGAGCGCGAAGACGCCGAGAAAGGCAAAGAAACTGGTCTCGGCATAGGCGGGCAAGAGCACATAGATGATGGCGCTGATGAGCATCAGATCGATGCTGCCGAGGGCGACCTGGGCGGCGGCGGTCTTTGCGGAGGGGAGACGGAGAGACCAGCTGTCGGTGCGGATACTCAAAGGTCGGAACACGGCCGCGGTGAGATAGACCACCACGAAGGCCAACAGGAGCCCGCCCAGCATCCGCTTCCACGCGAGCGGCAGATGGATGACGGACGCTGCCGCTTCGTCCGCCCCGAACAAGAGCGACAGCATCAGCAGAACCCCGACACCGAGCGAGGCGGTGACCGCGGACATGGTGGTCACGCCCGCTATTTCGAGTGCGCTCAGACCCGCGTTTGAATAGATGCGGTATCGGATCGCTCCACCCGTGACCACCGCGAAACCCAGGTTGGTGCCGAAGGCGTTGGCCAAACAGCCGGCCAGTGCCGCGCGCCGGTAGGGCACCGGGCGGCCGACGTGATCGAGCGCCAGCATGTCGTACCCGGTCACCACGAAGTAGGCGCCGGCGGTGAGCAGCAACGCGAGTAGAACCGATGTTGCCGGCAGCGCTCGAAACTGCTCGAGCACATCCGAAAGCTGGATAGACTGCAGGGTGCGGTACACCACCCACAGCGCCAGACACACGATCGTGAGGCTGACGAAGGCCCCGATCTGGACCAGCAGTTTCCTGGCGAATTGGATCGGCACGCCACGGCTTGGGTCGCCCAGCGCGCCGGTGCCGGCACTCATCGGTAAGGTCTCGTCCAGGTTATGGTATCCCGGTTTGTGCGGGGTAGGCGTGGCTTCGCACGCTTCTGGCGAGCTGACCCCGTTACACCGAGTGTTGGGTGCAGTGGAAGGATTGCACCTTTCGGGTGATCCTGGACAATCACGTGGTTAGGATTGTCCATAGATGCTGGTGTAGCTCAGGTACAAGGCGCAGAAACCCACAGGCATCGCCAAAAAAAGGCCTAAGCCGAAGGTGATCACCGTGGCCGTGGCCATGAATAACAGGACCAGGATGACGATGAACGAAGCCCCGATATTTTTTGCACACGCATCATAACTGCTCTTTATCGCCCGGATCGGTCCGACTCCCGCAAACATCACGAGGGGACAGGCATAAAGGAACGCTATGGAGGTCAGGATCCCGAGAATCGTTACTGCCAGCAAACCCGGCATGAACGTGCCTAGCAAGAGCACGAAGGTGAGTGAGGCAAGGGCGAAGCCGATGGGGAGCAATCCCAGAACTAGCAGAGGCAACATCTTCGAAGGTGCGGTGAGACCACGGAAGACGTGTCTTATGGTGAGCGCTCTGCCGCGTTGGAGCTCGCTTGCTCCTTGAAGAAATCCTGCATAAACGATCGGGAATAGCAGGATACTTAAGAAAGCCCCGGCAAAGGAGAAGAGGAGAACCAATCCTACCGCGATGATAGTCCACAGGAGGGTGGCGATGAGCCACCTCCCCGGAGCGAGTTTGTACAGGCGCCAACCGCCGACAAACCACCACCACGCCTCGCCCATTCCCACCGTCTTCGTGTCCACAATCGCTTCCCGGTAAGCCGTCTTCCCGACGGAAACACTACGCGCACGCCCCGACCCTCATGCAGCATGACCCTCCGACGTGCGATACGTGATGCCGAACGGTGAAGTGCGGGTCCAGCCCCGCTCTAGTGCGTCAAGGAAGCGGGACTGAGCAAATGCTCTCGCGAAGTGGGGAGAGGCGGCTAATAGCGCACACCTCCCAACTGGCGGGAGCGTGTAGGCATCATCAGCCGAAACGGCGGTTGTTGTTCAGGAGGCATGCCATCTCCTGTTGGGGGTGGAGTATAGAAGGACGTACGAAGTTGCGCAACCGATCGAAACGAAGCGCTCGACCGGCATCGGGGCCACCCTGAACGCCGTGAGCCCGCTCTCGACGCTGGCGCGCGGCTACGCCATCGTCACGGGTGCTGCGACGGGCCAGGTGGTCCGCGACGCGGCCGTGCTGGGACCCGGCGATTCGGTCACGGCGCGCTTCGCACCGGCGATGCGCGAGGCCTCCAAGGCGGCCTTGAGGTCGTAGGCCACGTTTGGCCTCGGGGGCGCAGCCCTGGACGCAGAACCGAACCCAGCCACAGTCCTGCACGAGTGCAGGCAGCGCACAATGGGCACGGACCCGAACCCAAACACAGTCCTGGCTAGGCGGAGGCACCCCGGAATGGGCGCAGAACCGGACACGCCCTGGCACGACCTGGGGCTCCGGGGCGCCGCCGATGGTGACCTGAGGCGTTACCCTGGCGAGCAGGTTCCCGCGAACCTCCTCGCGAACCAAACTTTCGCGAACCCGGCTCCGCGCGGCGCCCGAGAGGGCCCGGGTCTACCCGTTCGCCTTCGCGCGCTTGCGAATGGCCGTGTCTGAGAGGCTGTGCTGGGGCCCGATCCAGGCACGGGCGATAAGTCAGACCGCCTTCGAGGCGTGGGGCAGGCCTTGCCCACCTCGCGCACGCGCGCGCAGGGGGTGCGAACCACGGGGCTACACGAGCGCGGGAGTTAGCAGGCCGTGAAAGGCTTATCCACCGTGCCGTCCGGCGGTCTTTGCCGCGGCCAGGATCAACACCGATCCGAGCACAACCTTGAGAAACGCGACATGTGCCACGGCCACAGCCAAGCCGCCCAGTGCGGCGCCGATCAGCGAGCCAGCAATCATTGACAAGGCGATGCGCCGCGGGCCACCGGTCATTGGTAGGGCCCCTGCCCGATGATAGTGCCACACGCCCGTCGCCACGAGGACGAGTGAGATAAGCAGGCTGGCGGTGCCGGCAATCCGTACGTCCGCACCGAAAAGAAACACCAGCGCTGGGATGAGCAGCTCGCCGCCCGCCACACCGAGCATGCTGCTCACGACACCGACGCCGAGACCGACTAGGGCCCCCGCGAGGCCGCGGACGAACGCTGACTCTGCGGTGAGCACAGCGTTGCCGAACGGTACGAAGGCCTCGACAAGCAGCAGTAAGCCAAGAGCAGTGAGGAGTGTGGCCATCAGCGTAGTCAAGCGACGATCGCTCATTCGCAGGACGAGGCGAGCGCCGAAGAAGGCGCTGATCACGGCGCCTAGCGTCAAGCCCGCCACCTCGGGCAAATGCGCGACCACACTGGAGACCGGGATCGTGTGGTTACGTCGCAAGCGCAAAGGACAGCGTGGCGAGGCTGATGAGGAGATTGAGCGGGACGGCCGCCCGCGCCGGGAAGCCGATGACCTGCGTGAGCACCGGCACGCGGAACTCGCCGCCGCCCAAGCCGATGAGGCCGGCAAGTCCGCCGATTGGCACGGCACGCACGTTGAGAATACCGGCAGGAGATCGTGTATGGCATGAGGGCCTGCCAACCAAACGAGAGCAGCCGCGCCGGCCACGAGTGCTTGGAAAGGCGACGGCGATCCACCGCGTCGGCTGCAGCGCATTGTTGGGCCAAGGCGCCGGAAGTTTCCCACCACGGAGCCCCGGACACAAGCGGCGATGGGTTTCCGGTGAAGCGCTGAAGACTCGCAGCGACTCTGCTCACCGGGCGGCGCCCGCTTCTATATCGCCGCGAGCGGTGGCCACAACCTCTTCATACTATGAAGCACTCTTACGCTTATACGCCGTAGGAATTTTATACGACTTTCTTATGGTATTTTCAATAGGTTCAACTAACGACTTGCTAGGGACAGCGATCGCGAAGGTGAGAAGCCCCAATAGTCGCCCCAGCTCATTGTGTGAGCTTGCCCCCCAAGCTTTCGTCGCGCCTATGCGGCGCTGACCTGCGATCGCAACATGACGTTCATCGATCTGTCATGAGCGTCGCCGATGCTCGGCGACCGCTACGCGGACCACCAAATCACCGACCGGCCCGTCCGACGCAACAGTACCTCTTGCAAAGCCCCATTGGATTTCCTATGCTTCACAGGAGCCGACAGTGTGTTGCTCCATAACAGCTTGCACGGCGCTGCATGGTGCAGCCCCGTTGCGCTTCGCCAGATGCCGGGATAGTATAGCCGCAAGACGCCCGACCCACCCTGAACTACCCACGAAGAGAGTTCTCTAACCCAAGAGAATGAGAAGGTTGCACGCAATCATCTGTAGTCTGGTGTTGGTCGCGCTGGCGACCGCGTGGTCCGCAGGTTTTGGCGGGACTATGTATCAGTCCTGCCCGGCCGACTGCTGCGCGCCCACCAAAGACTCTCACCCTTGCTCCAAAGCCCTTGGAGAGCAGCCCGACGAGACCACGGTTGCATCGGACCCCGAGTGCAGTTGCAACAGTACCTGTGATGCCACCTGCTCGGAGTGTATGTATTTCCACGCCGGCGCAGTAATGCAGGTGGTCTCGTTGACCCTGTCTTCGGCGATATTCTCCTTCAGCCCGCCTGAGGGCAGACTCCAGCATCACCCCTCGCGAACCTTCCGTCCCCCTCCGACACCTCTCGCCTAGACCCGAACGACCACGGCCTCGTTGACGGGGTTACCGCCGTGTAGCGCGGGCGGAAGGTCGTCATCGGATTACATCCCAAACGCGTACAACGTCCATCCCCTGCCTAACACTGGCCGGGGGAGGGACCGAAACGCCAAAACCCGAGCGGGCCGGAACGCCCGAGGGTCAAGTGCACCTATGTTGCGGCACGGCGTTCTATCGTCGCTCGGCGAGGGGCGAAGACGGCTTGTCAGCGAGTCGGCTCGGGGTTTCGGAGGTACGGATTGTTTGTTGATTACATGAGGAGGTCAGGGGGGAAGAATGAGCAAGATAAGAAGCAAGAGGGTGAGGGCGCTGCTTATCATCGGCCTTTGCGTGTGTTTTCTGGGGCCGACGGTTTTCTCTAGCCCGGGTCTGACAGGCGAAGGGCAATACCCTACAGCGCATGAAACAGAGGGGGCAGCATCCTTGACGGGTGAGGTGTTAACGGTTGAGGCGGCTCTGGTCTATGCCCGGCACTATAACCCGGCCATCGGGGCGGCCAGGAGCCGCGTCCAGGCTGCGCAGAAGGTGCCTGTCCAAGCCTCGGCCTACGAGGACCCGATGGTGACCTGGGAGGCCTGGAATTCCCCCGGTAATTTCCACATCGACGAGGCGGGAAACAACATCTTCCGCCTCTCGCAAAAGATCCCCTTTCCAGGCAAGCTCCGGTTGAAAGGCGAAATGGCCTCCAAGGACGCAGAGAAGACAGAGGCCGAGCTTAAGGTCGAGGAGCTCGACACCGTGGCGCAGGTCAAGAAAGCCTACTACGCGCTCTGGCTGGTCTACCGGAACCTCGAAGTCTACCGCCGGGATCAGGGGCTGGTGACCCAGTTTGCGCGCATCGCCGAGCAAAAGTACGCGGTGGGCCAGGTCTCTCAGCCCGATGTCCTACGAGCCCAAGTGGAGCTTACGCGCATGATCAACCGGGTGACCACCGAGACCCTGGCGCTAGGTAAGGCGCAGGCGCGGCTCAATGCGCTCTTCAGCCGCCCTCCCGAGGCCCCTCTGGGAGCGCCCCAAGATCCTCCCGCTCCGGCTGTGCCGTACTCGATGACCGAGCTCGAAAAGCTAACGCTCGGGATCCGGCCGGAGCTCCTGGCCCAGACCCGAGCCTTGGATAAGGAACGCCTGGCCCTGGCCTTGGCCCGCAAGGCTTATTATCCGGACTTCGAGGTTTCTATCAACCGCTTTGTGAACT
>JACCXJ010000268.1 GCA_013697045.1 Gammaproteobacteria bacterium
GGAAGCCAGGGCCAGGGAGTGGCCCTGCTTGGCGCGCCGAGGATGCAACGCGATATCCCGAGCGCAGTAGGTTTTTTCACAAACTCTGAGGGGATCAAAAAGCGCGATTGGGACCGTCCCTGGTACATCTGACGGCTGCATTCCGCCCCCTCACCGCTCCCGTTCATCGCAGCTGATCGCCGTCGCGCGACGCGTCCACCACGCGGATGGCCGGTGATGCGATCAGCTCGAGGCGCGGCCGGAGCCTTCGCAAGACCCCGGTCGAGTCGCCGACCGCGCGGATCGTGATAGGAATGACCGGCGCGCGGGCCGAGAGCGCCCGGAGCGCGGCCCCCTCTGGCTCCCCCATCCAGCACAGGAGATCACCGGCTTCGAGGGCGCGCAGGATCGCCGGCGAAGGGTCGCCTTCACCCGCGGGCCCGAGCACGATGGCCCGTCCGGCGCGCAGCACGAATCCCAGGATGGGAATGCGCAACCAACGCTCTGGCACCAGGAACCGCACCGGACGCCGGCAGGCCGCGGCGATGAGGAAGGCGCTCCGCGCCCCGGCCTCGCGACACACGAGGAGGCCGGGCCCTTGCTCTGGGATATGGCTCAGGTCTTGATGCCTGATCCGGTATACGGAGTGGATGCAGAGCCAGACGATGAAGCACATCAGGAACTCCGGGATCAAGGTGTAGAGATAAAGGGCCACCGCGGCGTTGACGAGCCCGGTTGCGAGCAGTACCCCGGCCATCGACACCCCGGCCTGACCCAGGACGATGGCGAAGAGGGCGGACCCGACCATGAACAGCGCATTCAGGATGTTGTTCCCGGCGATGATGCGCGAGCGGTGGCTAGGCTCGCTGCGGAGCTGGATCAGGGCATAGAGGGGCACGATAAAGAATCCGCCGAAGACCCCGATGAGCAAGAGATCCGCAATCACCCGAACGGCGCCATCCACGCCCAGGAAGCCGAGCCAGTCGACCGTCGCGTGCGCGCCCAATCCCTGCGCCGCGAAATACAGGTCGATCGCGAACACGGTGAGCCCGATCGAGCCGAAGGGGACCAGGCCGAGCTCGACCTTGTGCCCGGACAGCCGCTCGCAAAGGAGCGAGCCCGTCCCGATCCCGATCGAAAACAGCGTGAGCAGGAGCGTTACCACGGACTCGTCGCCGCCCAGGACCTCTTTGCTGTAGCTCGGGAACTGCGCCAGGAAGGTCGCGCCGTAGAACCAGAACCACGAGATCCCGAGCATCGAGAGGAACACGGTGCGATCCCCGCGCGCGAAGCGGAGGTTTCGCATGGTCTCGGTGAATGGGTTCCAGTTGATCCGGAGCTCGGGGGCGGGCGGTGGGGAATTCGGTATGAAACGGCTTATCGCGTAGCCGGCCGCGGCCACCGCGATGGTCGTGATCGAGACGAGCGTGGTCCCGATCGCCTCCTCGGCGATGAGCACGCCGCCGAGGATGGTGCCGAGGAGGATGGCGACGAAGGTCCCCATCTCGACCAGGCCGTTGCCGCCGACGATCTCCTCGGGCTCGAGATGCTGGGGCAGGAACGCATATTTGACCGGTCCGAAGAGTGCCGACTGCACGCCCCCCAGGAACAAAGTGAACAACAAGAGCGCGACGCTCTTCCAGTAGAACCCGAAGGCCCCGAGGCACATGAGGCCGAGCTCGATCAAGACCACGTAACCGATGAGCCGCGATTTCTCGTATTTGTCGGCGAGCTGACCGCTGGTGGCCGAGAACAGGAAGAACGGCAGGATGAACAAGCCCGCGCTGAGGTTGATGAGCGTGTTCGATTCCTGGGCGCTCAGGGAGCCGACCTGGAAGGCCAGCATGATGACGAGCGCGTTCTTGTAGACGTTGTCGTTGAAGGCGCCGAGGAACTGCACCCAGAAGAAGGGTGCGAACCGGCGCTGCTTTAGGAGCGAAAATTGGCTCTCCTGGGTCACGGTATCAGGGTCCTGGGACGGATCGATGTCGTTTCCCAACCCTCCGCAAGTTACACCCTGCCGGGCCGGCCACCACGTCGCCTCACCACATACTTCCGTAAAGCCTCGCCCATGCGCGCCTGCCACCCTCTCTCGTGGCGCGGAAGTAGTCCACCACCTCGGGCGAATAGCGTACCGACAGCGACACCTTAGCGGAGGCGGCTGGCGGCCTGCCCCTGGGGCGCATAAACAACGTAACGATTTCCTCCGCCTCTTTTTGCATCATACATTGCCGTGTCAGCACATTTGATCAATTGCTTCACCCCATTGGGGGGCGGGGCGACATCCGAGATGGCCAAACCGATACTCGCAGAGAGTTGACAGGTGCGACCGCGCACGGCGATGGGCTGACCGATGGCCTCAATCATTCGTTGCGCTACCGGCCCCGGATAAGCGGCGCTGGCTTGCAAAATAGCCGCGAACTCGTCACCGCCAAGACGAGCAGCCAAGTCACCCTCTCGGATACAGGATGCGATGCGCTGGGCAGCTTCACGAAGCACAACATCCCCAGCATCGTGGCCGAGCTCATCGTTGATGGGCTTGAAGCCATCGAGATCAACGTACAACACCGCCATTCCCGTGCGGGTACGGTTACAGCGCGAGGCGGCACGAGCAGCCTCATCTAAGAACAATGCCCGGTTAGCTAGGCCCGTCAGGCTGTCGTAGGTGGCGAGTTGGACCAAATGCCCTTGAATTTTCTTTTGCTCCGAGATGTCGCGGGCAACTCCGTATAACAGCCCGTCTTCCGGCGTTGCCGCCGGGCAAGTCCAGCCTAACCACGCCCATGAACCGTCTTTTTTCCGATACCGGTTCTCGAAATAAACCGTGTCGATGCCACTGGCGAGACGTCTGACTTCAATGACCGTGCGTTCTCGGTCGGCAGGATGGACAAATTCTATGAAGGGTCCGGCAAGTAGTTCCTCGGCAGTCCAGCCCAGCGCTTTCGTAAATGCCGGGTTGACGCGCTTAAAGTAGCCATCCACTCCGGCGATACACATAAGATCGATGGAAATTTCAAAGAAGAACTCGAGATGTTTGCCTTCCAGCTTGCTCATGGCACCGCATCATCAAAATCATCCGACATGGTTATCAATCCCTTGGCACTGCCAAACTGCGGGCCCGGTTTGGTCGTCGAAACAGGTTCAAGCTTCACAAGGTGCTGTGGGTCTTTCGCGAGCATGATCTCTTCACCGCCGACGGCAGCATCTATGAGATCGGGTAACTGTGTTTGTGCTTCTTCGAGCCTAACTTGGTGCATACTGTTTACCTCTCGCTTGAGAAAATAACATATTTATGCGCTTGATGTGTAGATTAGCTGAGGACAAGACGGTCCGGATAGAAATATAGTGCGCGCAACCTTAGGCAACCGCTTGGCTGTTTCGGCGTTTCCGCTTCACGTGCCCGTATAGCCATCCCATCGTTCACGTTTTGATCTCCCGAGTCCGGTTCTGACCTTGGCGTACCGTTCGGTCGTCTGCCTGCCATGAAGGAAGCTCAAGTGCTGATCCACCTCCACCCCCTCTTCATACCAGTTGACTCCCAAGGGGGTTCTGAAGTTCACCGGCCCTACAGCTCCGCCTACTCCGCGAACGGCCAAGTGCCCAGAGCCCCTTCGCACGCAAAAGGCGCCACCTCGTGCGCCGTAATGTCATGCACCACGTCAGCGGGAGCTTCCTACCTCCTCGCTACTCCAGGCTCACGCGCCAGTCTTAACCCCTCCTGCGGCCTTTGAACCATAAATCCGTCCCCTTTTCCCGCGTCCCGCCGGCGAAGTCGATACCCCGATCCTTCAAGGTCTTGGCCCGCTTGGCCGGGTCACAGGCGATCCTCACCAGATTTAGTGTAGCTACCTATAAAGCGCAAGGTCAAGCCGCCCACCGGCTCTGGCTACTCAACCGGCCTTCTCCGATATCCGCAAACAAAAAATAGATGTGCTATTGCAAGACCTCGCCCTATGCTCGCGCGTTGCACGGATCCGGTTCATGCGGCGGTTAGGCCTCGTCGCACACATGGAAGCGCCCTTCAGCCTTTGCCGCTTTGTACACACGACTGTAGCTCTTGCGATAGTGGGGCCCGAGATGAACGATACGAGTGACGAGGCCGTCACAGACGAACCTTCCGGTAAACCGAACGATACCTGTCTCGATGGCGACACCCGACGCGCCAGTGATGTCCCGAACCGGCTGGGTGAGGCCGAGCACGCCGAACGCAATTTCTTCCGACGGATGCACAAAGATTGAATAGGCCTTGGTGTCACGAAGAAAGACCCAGTCGTTGACGCGAAGTGTTCGTACAGCACGGACTATTTCTTCGTTCACTCCCTCCGACCGCGCCCTCAGCTTGATCAATGCCTTGTCGAGTAGACCAGGCGTTTCGGTTAACTGACGCCTGGCCGCGGCCAGAACGGAGAGGGCATTGCCGCTATTTGAAGCTCCGCCGCGAAGGCCGATCTCGAGGAGAAGCCTCTTGTAGCCGGCGATGAATGCATTCGCGACGGTGGGCTCGAGGGTCATGGTGCTTCGCAAGACCTAGACATTATGACTTCCGCCGAGCGAGGCCGACCCCCGGTGGGGTCACGCGTTAGCCTCGATGAGGCCCCAATCGTTCATGTGCAATCTGGTCAAGTGCCCCAATCGTCACTGATTCCAAGCGTACCCCGAGTTCCTCAAACTGTGGCGACAACTGCGACACAATGTCCTGCGCAACTTTTTGCCGATCCGCACGCAGGTTTGTAAGCGAGTACCTTTCCAGAATACCTCTTGCGAGCGAAAGGAACCTGGGTTGAAGAACGTTTAGTGCGTACTCGTTAGCTCCGTAGATCGCCTTATAGGGATTCACAATTCGGCACGTGAACTGGATTTCGGCACGGACGATTGCGCCCTTCAGGGTCAATGCTTTCGCATGACCTCGAGGACCATACTCGAACGAGAATGACTGCAATCCAACTGGGATTGAGTCTGTAATTTCCGTAACAAAATCACATCTGCTTTGAGGCGGGACGATACCGTGCCAATTCTCAGGCACGACGTTCGGCGTGTCACTTGATCCGCCGCTTTGATCCCTCGAGGTGGTGGATTGGTGAGACTCAGAGGGTTTATGGCGAATTGCCCGTCCTAACCGGCTCTGGTGTTCTCCCTCGGTGCGAGGCGAATTCGAGAAAAGCAAGCGGCGGAGAAACCAAAGCAATCCAGATAACGCGAAAATGCCGATACCAGAGAATATCCACTCCTTATTTTTCAGGATGTAATCGATGATCGGCTGCATGGCGTTTAGGGTCGCGGTAGCGATGCCGGTTTCCCGGCACCCAGACCTTGGGTGGTTACTATCCCAAGGCCAATGGCGGCGCCTCCCGGGTCCCGTACAAGATGTTTCCGTGCATGCCAGGGGTCTCCGGCCCCGCCGGGCCTGTCTACGCCTCGCCCTACCGGCGCAAACCGTGTTGCCTTCCGCGTGTTAGGAGCGCGTCGGCACCCAGCAAGTACTTTGATTTCGGGGCTCAATACCCTGCCTGCACGCTCCCCTGTCAACGCTTCGCCGCAGCCGTCACCGACTACAACGCATGACTCGGGGCCGGTATGGTTGGCTAAACCTTCACTGTCGGTGACTTTCACTCCTTTACACCTTCCCGGTTTTCCCGGCGCACCCGAACGATGCCCTAAGCCGCGCGGCCAGCGCGCCCACCGCGAAGCGCCGCCATTGGTTTACCCCGTCGGCTTGGGGACGTGGTTATGTGTGTCCTCCATCGAGCTCTAATAAACAAGCCCTCCTTCGAGCTACGTTTCTTTTGGTGTTGTTCATCAGTTTGGTAATCAGGGCAAAACCACTATGAAATATAAACATATTTCTATTGTTCTTTGACCATATCAGGCATTCGCTATCAGCAATTACTTCTGTATAAGGATTACTTTTCAAATCCTCAAACGGGGTTGTTCCGTGCCTTGCCTTGTAACTATTTAGCAAATCAGAAAATACTAACTTTCCGACGACCTCAAAAGTAACCACGTACTGGCTGGGGCTAATAGGCTTCTTATAGCGTTTAAAATACTGACCCTTTGCTAGATAGTCAGCATAGGTGGCCACTTCGTGGCCACTGACTGGCAGCGGCATAGTAACTCGCCCATCCGCCTGTTCAGCGCCCGCGAGAATCATATCAATGAATCGAGAGTTTCTTTTTGGATCATCCAATGCTTTCCAAATCGTGCCTAGTGCCAACTTTTCATCATTACATTGGCTCTTGGCCAACGCGCCAAGTACGTAATCCATTTCGCTCTTTGACGAATTGCACGCCCTACAGGCATAAAAATCCCCGTCGCCCTTGTTGCGATTACTTGTGAGCACGACATTTGGAATCAAGTGCTCAACCGACCTGGATAATGGTTGGTTCTCTGCCTTGACCATGAGCTTGCTACAGTATGGACAGACAGAGTTACGAATCATGTTTGCCGCCACACATAACGCTCGCGTTCAGCGGCGCGGCGCTTTTTGCCGCCCGCTGCAAGGCGTTTAGGCCAGGACGCGGCCAGCAAGGCTCGCAAGGCCAGTTAATCTGATTTTGCTCCCGGTTTGCCCTTAAAAACGTCCCGCCAAGCGGCGATCTCATTGGGGATCGTGATATCGACGGTCCCAACCATACGATACGTCGTGAAAAAGCGATTTCTTGCCTCACCGCTCTTTTCTAGCTCAGCTCGATACTCGTCAAAAGATGAAAAGAGGTCACGACACAGTTGGGTTACGTTGACGACGAGGTTAGGAACACCATCAATCTCTTTGATCGACAGGTGCTGATGCTCTTTCCAAGCGACAGCAAGACGAAAGATTGTTCCACCTGCTCGAATGTCTGGTGCACAAAGCCATTCCTGAGGACGTTATAGAGTGTCTTGCTATCGTCCGGCACGGACCCTGCGGTAGGAGTTGCGAAAATGCGTCCGCTCCTTCCCCGCTCCTATAGCGGTATCGCGCTAGGGTCTCGCAAGCGCAGGCTACGAGAGTCGCCACAGCAAAGTTGCCTCCCGGGTCGAGGGTGAGGATTCGCTCAAGGTCACAACGAATGAAGCCAAAGACGCGATCGAACTTGTCCTCAATATCTACGAACGCAACGGTCATGGACTCTCCCCGTAGCTGCCTTACATGAAATGGACGGCCGATCCCTCGTGTTACAAGACGGCGGCCGGCTCACTCAACGAGTGTAGCACACGCCGTATCAAGTACTTAGGCGTCGCGCACAAATAACATGACTAAGTTGTCCTTCGCGTCGGCAGGACCGTGTAGTTCCAGTCGCCATGAAAGTTGTCCGGCTTGAGATTGAGCGAGGCCAGTTGCGCGTCTGTGAT
>JACCXJ010000285.1 GCA_013697045.1 Gammaproteobacteria bacterium
CCGGGCCGTTCCCGCACGAGCTTCGGCACCAGGTAGCCGGGGAGGGCGCGGGATAGTCCTTCGTAAAGGCGGCGCGCGCGGTGGGGATCGACATCGAAGTGTGCCGCACCGGCGACGGGGTCGAGGAGGTGGAGGTAGTAGGGCAGGGCACCCGCTTCGAAGAGCCTCTCGCTGAGGGCGACGAGCACATCGAGCTCGTCGTTGACCCCGGCGAGCAAGACCGATTGGTTGAGCACGGTCACGCCCGCGCGCCGGAGTCGGGCGAGGGCGCGTGCGACGCACGTGTCGATCTCCCGGGCGTGGTTGGCGTGGACCACCATGACGGGGCTGAGCCGCGTCCCGGTGAGCCAACTCAACAGGGCCTCGTCCACGCGCTCCGGCAGGACGATGGGTAGGCGGCTGTGGACCCTGAGTCGCCGGAGGTGCGGGATCGTGGCGAGGCGCGCGGCGAGGTCCGCCAGGCGGGCATCGGGCAGGGACAGGGGATCGCCGCCGCTCAGGATCACCTCGGTGATCTCGGGATCGTCGCGGAGGTAGCAGAGCACCGACTCGAAGCGATCCCGAGCGGGGGACGAACGACCATAGGGGAAGTGGCGGCGAAAACAATAGCGACAGTGGATCGCGCAGGCGCCCGTGAGAACCAAGAGCACCCGACCGTGATACTTGTGGAGGACCCCGGGCACTACCTCGGCGGTGAGATCGCCCACCGGATCGGTGCCGTAGCCCGCCACCGCGTCGGTTTCCGCGTCCACCGGCAGCACCTGGCGCAGCAGCGGGTCGCGGGCATCGCCCTTGTGCATGCGCGCTGCGAACCCGCGCGGGACGCGCAGGGAGAACTGGCGCAGCGCGGCCTCGGAGGAGCCGAGCGCGGCGGGCGAGAGGCAGAGGTCGCGCAACAGCTCTGCTGGGTCGGAGATGGCATCGGCCAGCGCCTCCTGCCAGGCACTGCGCCCGGGCACACTCCGCGTATGCGTTATCATAATGGGCTTTTCGGCACCCGGGACGTATCGATGGCGACCTATAGTACCAATCAGTTCAGGGCCGGTCTCAAGATCATGCTCGATGGGGCGCCCTGCAACATCGTCGAGAACGAGTTCGTCAAACCGGGCAAGGGCCAGGCCTTCAACCGCGCGCGGATCCGCAACCTCAAGACTGGCCGCGTCATTGAGCGCACCTTCAAGTCGGGGGACACGGTGGAGGCCGCCGATGTCGTGGACAAGGACATGCAGTACCTCTACAACGATGGCGACCAGTGGCATTTCATGGACCCCGAGAGCTTCGAGCAACTCTCGGCGGGCGAGGCGGCGATGGCCGAGGCGCGCCAGTGGCTCAAAGGCCAGGAGACCTGTGTCGTGACCCTCTGGAACGGGGAGCCGCTGGCGATCGCCGCCCCGAACTTCGCGGTCCTCGAGATCACCGAGACCGATCCCGGTATGCGCGGTGACACGGCCACCGGCGGCACCAAACCGGCCACCCTGGAGACCGGGGCGGTGGTCAAGGTTCCGCTCTTCCTCGAGACCGGGGAGGCGATCCGGGTCGATACCCGCACCGGTCTCTACGTCGCCCGCGCCAAGGACTGAGATGGCCTGAGAGGTTGTGAAAAAACCGTCGCGAGCGAAGGGAGGTCGCGTTCCGCCGGAGCGCAGGACCGTTTCGCCGGGAGCGAAATGGAGCGCAAGCCCCGCAGGGGCGAGTCCCAAGGATGGGACGAGCAACCGGAGTGTATGTTGAAATACATGAGGATTCCGAGCACCGCCGGGAAGCCAGGGCCAGGGAGTGGCCCTGCTTGGCGCGCCGAGGATGCAGCGCGAGATCCCGAGCGCAGCAGGTTTTTTCACAAGCCCTGAGCGCGCATGCCGGAGGACTGGCGGCCTAGCGCATCGCTCGGGACCCTGCGGATCCGGGCGGAGGCCCTGGCGCGGGTCCGCGCCTTCTTCGCCGCGCGCTCGGTCCTGGAGGTCGAGACCCCCATGCTGTGCCGGGGCGGCCTCGGCGAGCCGCACATCCTCGCGCTCCGCACCATGCTCACCGGTGGCCGGCACCGTTACCTCCCGCCCTCGCCGGAGCCCGCCATGAAAAGGCTCTTGTGCGCTGGCAGCGGTCCCATCTACCAGATCACGCGGGTGTTCCGGGATGGCGAAGAAGGGCGCTTGCACAACCCCGAGTTCACGCTCATCGAGTGGTACCGGCCCGGCTTCGATCACCATGCCCTCATGGACGAGGTGGAGGCCCTGGTGTCGGCGCT
>JACCXJ010000290.1 GCA_013697045.1 Gammaproteobacteria bacterium
GGCCCCGACGACATGCCGGCCCACGTGCGCTCGGTTCTGACCCAATCGGCGGTGAGCATCCCGGTGAGCGAGGGCCGATGTCTGCTCGGGACCTGGCAAGGGATCTACCTCTGGGAGCATCGTCGGTGTGGCCACAAGCGCCAGGTGACCGTCACCGTCTGTGGGCAATGAACCGGTTGCATGCTCTGACACAGCACAGGCATAGGGGACCTTATCCCCAAGCTGGGTTCGGGCGCGTAGGCAAGCGGCGCCACCGCAAACCCAAACCCTTTTGCCCACAAATTCTGCGGAGGAGGTGCGCCAGGTCGGGGTCGGTCTGGTGGGCCACGGTCCCGGCGCGGACCGCTTGCAGACGGCCCAATCACCGCCCAGCCCGTGCGACGAAACCGTACCCGTTGCGAACCCCCGTTGAATCTTCTATCCTTTATCCTTTGGACCTCTGGCACCCCGAGGCCCGGCTGAAGTAGTTGCCGCGGCGGTGGTGAAGTGGTTTACGTCCGCAGGGACTGTCCCGGCATCGGCATGGAGAGCCACAACAACCAGTGCCAGGATGGCTTCGGAAACCAGGTGCGCGTGAAGCACAGCGACAGGACGATTGGTCTTTACGCCCATCTCCAGCGTGTCGATATAGATGTCGGCCAGGCGTAGTACAAGCAGGCATGTTACAGGCCCCACAGCGGATCGATCTGCACCTGCCGACCCGAACCATTCTCAAGGTCCTCGTCGCGGCCCTTCTCGTCTGGGCGGTGCTGAGGCTCTGGCCGGAGGTCATATTTCTCAGTATCTCCCTCCTCCTCGCGGTTGCCTTCGATCCAGTGGTTGCATGGATGAGCCGACGGGGAGTGTCACGCAGCGTGAGCGTCATGATCCTCGCCGTGCTCCTAGTCGCGCTAGTCGGCGTATTCGTGGCCTTCGTCTTGCCGCCGTTGGTGAAACAGGTGGCAGACCTGGTAGCCAACTTTCCGGCCTTCCGCGATCGTGTCGAGCAGTATCTACCGCACGACGACGCGGTGCTCAGAAAGATCGTCGATCAAATCTTTCTGCTGCCGTCCTCGCCGGACGTCGCCGCCGAGGTGAACAAGCCGCTCATCTGGGGGCGGATGGCTGTCGCAGGAATCATGACGACCGGCTTCGTCCTTATCACGACGCTTTATCTGCTTCTGGATGGAAAGCGCCTCTACGCATGGCTTCTCGCGTATGTCCCGCGAGCGCACCGAGAGAAAATGGCGGAGACGGTTCCGGCGGTGTCGAAGGTCGTCTACGCGTATGTACGGGGGCAGTTTCTGACTTCACTCATCTTCGCGGTGTTTGCGGCGATCGTACTCAGAATTCTCAAGGTCCCCGCCGTTCTTCCGCTCGCCATTCTGGCGGGTATTTGCGACGTAATTCCGGTCGTCGGGATCATCCTGGCTACGGCGCCCGCAGCGCTTCTCGCACTCACGGTCTCGCCCACGGCTGCCGCCGCGACGGTCGGTTTCTACGTGGCCTACCACCTCTTCGAAACGTATTTCATCGTCCCTCGGGTCTACGGCAATACGCTGCGCCTCTCGGCGCTCGCGGTCCTTCTCGCCCTCGTCGTCGGCGGCACGCTTCAGGGGATCCTCGGGGCCGTGATGGTATTGCCTCTCGTCGCGGCCTATCCGATCATCGAACGCATCTGGCTGAAGAACTACCTCGCAGAGGAAGTCATTGCCGATCACAACGCGCTTGCGGAAGCCGCGGAGACCGGAAGTGACGAGGCCGTAGACGCGGTCTTGCAGGGAGAGAAGCATCCTGAGGAGCGTCCGGGCGTCACGGCCGCTGCCCTCCCGGAGAGGGCTCGATCGGGCGATTGATCGAGCGGCGAGATGTCCGAGGGCGTTTCGCGTGACCGCTTCGGAGCAAAGGGGATGACAAGAGCGCTCCCGTCGCTGACAACGATACCGCGAAAGGACGGCTCGGCGCTCGCGTGAGGCCCGGAGGCCAGTCACAGTGGAGAGTTCCGTCTCCAAGTTCTTTCGCACACCACGTGGGTGGTGCCATCGTGATACGGGTCTTCAGGCGGTAGTGGATGTGGCCTTGCGCGGTCAGCGACAGCCGCTCGGTGCTGATTGCCGGGCGAGCGATGCACAGGGATTGCTGTGCTGCAACATAACTGATAGACCCTATCGTTGCGTAAATTTCCGCTTACCTGGGGATGTCGGGCGGCTTGCTAGGCCTGGAGGGGCAGCGCAGCTATTACCCTCTCTTCTTATTTTTCTTAAAGACTGGATATCACCGGTGGTGATGTCCAGCGCAACGCTAC